>DATAKF010000198.1:0-26852 GCA_036261775.1 Polyangiaceae bacterium
CGCTGCCAGCGGGCAGGCCTCCGTGCAGTGCCAAGCCGCGTCCGTGCAGGTACAGGTCGAACCGCCATACGTGCAGCTCGCGGAACCAAAATCGAACCAACGACCCGGCACGACGCAAGCACTGCCCTCGGCAGGTAGAGCAGAGGGGCAAGAGCAAACGGGGGAGGTGGCATTGAAGGGATCGCAGCTGCAAAATTGCCGCTCCTTCGGGTATTGGCACGTGAAGCGCCCGGGCGTTACACAATTGGTCGACGAGAAGGGGCCCGGGGGCACTGGACAGACCGCCGTTGCACACTGCCAGCGACCATCGGGCGCGCAGGCGCAGGTGTCCGCGTCGTACCGGCATTCGAAGGTGGTGTTGCCACACACCTCGCCGACGGTTGGCCGCGTTGTCGGGCAAATTCCGCAACCTGGCCCCGCGCCGGTGGGAGACGGGCAAGAGCAGGTCACCGCGCCGTAACGGCAGGCCATTGACACTTCGACGTCGCAAGGGATTCCGTCCGCGGTGGGCTGGGCCCCGGGACAGGCGATGCAGTTCCATTTCCCCTGATCGCACCAGCAACTCCCAGTTGGGTAAGTGCAAGACAACCTCGGGGTGGAACAGACGCCCTCGGGCATCGACGCGGGACAAGCAACGAGCGCTACCTCTCCGCCCCAGCCTCCGTCGGGAGCACCAGCGAGCGCGCCAATTCCCGCCACGCTTTCAGCGCCGCCAGCGTCGGGTGCCGCGCCACCGCCGCCCTGCAGCTCGGTACCACCCGATGTCATAGCGGCCCCGGCGACGCCAATGCTTGCGCTGCCGCTCCCACCGCCTGCGCCGGCCCCTACTCCCGCGCTGGGACCGCCCGCCGCACCGCTGGACCCGGCCGGCGAGCCCCGGCGCGTGTCGCCACAGGCGCTGAGAACGACCACCGCCGCGACCGCCAGCGCGAACGGCATCCTGCGCTGGTGGCGCGCGGCGCGGTCTCGGCACCATGCCTGCGGTGAAATGGCCCCGAACCCTGGCTCGAACGGGGCCCGCGGGCTGCTGAGATGTCGCGCGGTCGTGTCTCGCACGCTCCATGAGTGGAGCCAGGCCCCCGAACAATCACGGCGAGAGCGAACAAAAGCGCCGCGCGCACCTCTGGCCTCTCGAGCGCTACTGCTTGGGCAAGAACCTGATCTCGTCGAGCCACACGTCCACCGGCTCCGGGTGGTCGACGATGAAGGCCAGCCAGAAGCTGGGAACCCCGTCAGCGTCGCCCGCCTCCTTCGGCGTCATGTCGGAGAACGACACGGAAAAGTCCCGCCACTCCGGGCCGACTTCGACGGAGGCGACCGGCCACTGTGCGCCTTCCGCGCGAGCGGCGAAGTAGTCGTAGGCTTGGATGGAGTTGCTCGCGCTGACGAGCAGCCGCGTCGGCGCGCTGGCCCGAGCCGAAAAAGCGATGCCCCTGGAGGAGGCGAACGGGTCGTAGAGATTGTGAGTGCTGAGGGTGAACTGCGCGGGCGTCCCACCAGCGATGATGTGCAACACCTCGTCGTTCTGGCCCGAGGGAAACTCGGTCTTGCCCGAACCCGTGAACCAGGGGAAGGAGTCATCCAGCGGAGGAGACTCGGTGGTGGAGCCCGCAGCGCTCCCTTGGGCAGAGCCCGCAGAGCTACCCCGGGCAGCACCCGCCGCACTGCCCTGGGCGGCGCCCGCGGAGCCGCCCTGAGCTGCCTCCTCTGTCCCGCGGGCCGAGCTAGCCTTGCCGCCACACCCAGACAGCCCTGCCAGAGCCAAGGCCAGGCCCCAGCAGCGCATTGGAACGAGGATCACGACCAATGAGTGTCGCGGGCGCCCCAAACCAAACACAGAAAATCTTCTTTTAACTCTTGCTGGCGACGGGACACGGAGCCCACCGCGCACGACCCACTGCCGCGCAGAGTCAGCGCCTCGGCGCCAAACGCGCAATGCGGCCCGCGACCTCGGCCTCGAAGCGCGCGATGTAGCGTTTGACGAGCTCTTGCGGCTCGGCACCGCTGAGCAGCGGCGTGAGATCCATGCCCCAGATGAGCGCGCTGTGCTCGTCGGTGCCGTGCGATTCGAAATAGGTGGCATGCGCGCGACGGCGTCCCGCGGTAGCCAAGTCATAGCGCTTGCCGCCCGCGATCTGCGAGTCGAACACACCCATCAACGCTGCGTGCAAGTTCTCGTGCCGGTCAACCGCCATCACGACCTTGTCCGGATCGCACAGCCAGTCTAGGTCTCGCCACACCTCGCAGCCGATGATGCGCTTGGGGCGCGCGTCGGCCGGCAACTGCAAGCAAGCCGCCACCAGCCTGAGCGCGACCGCCACGTGAGTGTCGTGCTTGTCCGCCAAATTATGCGTGTAAACGACCTCGGGCCGCGTCGCCTGCAAGATGGCGAGCAAGTCTTGCACGACGACGGGCGAAGCCGCCTCTTTGACGGCGGAGCTCGGGTGCCGCAGCTGCAGCATGGCCGAGTACTCGCCGACGAACGCGGCCTTGCGCTGCTCCAGCTGGCGCACGTCCATCATGCGCTCGTCCGAATAGTCCTTGTATTCGAAGTCGCGCGCGCTACCGCCGCCGTTCGTGACCACCACGCCCGTGAACCAGCGCGTCGGGTTTTGAAAGCACTCGACCACGCCGTGAGCCGCCATGAACTCCAGGTCGTCTTGGTGCGCGCCGACGGCCAGGTGCGTGGTGCGACCGAGCGCGGCGCCGATTTCGGAGCCGTCGGGCACGAAGACGTCGGCGTTGGATTGAGCGAGCGAAAGGGCCATGGGTGCTCTCAGATACGCGGCAAGCTGGCGGCGGCGATGGATTGTCCGACGCGCCGCGTGGCTTCGTCGGGCAGGTGAATGCGGATGCGCTCGGCGAGCTCGGGCGCTTCGGTGCGCAGAACCTGGCGCGCCTTTTCGATCAGCAAATTTCCACCCTCCCCCGAGGTCACGCGGCCGAGCAACAGCACGTGCTTGATGTCGTAGAACAGGGTGTACAGGAGCAAACCGTAGCCCAGGTACACGCCGAGGCTCTCGAAGATGTCGCGCGCGCGCGCGTCGCCCGCGATCATCAGCTTTTGCAGCGTCTTCAGCTTCTCGCCGGGAGAAGCGTCCGCCGCGAGCTCGATACCGGCCACCTTGGCCAAGCGAATCGCCGCGTCTTGCGAGAAGTAGTTCACGCCGGTGCCGCGGTCGCCCGACCACTCGGCGTCCACCGGAGCTTGCGCGCTCACGTCGACCGGCACGAACGCCAGCTCGTTGAGCCAGCCGGTGATCAAGCCTTGCGGGTTCACGTAACCGGCGGCTTGGCTCGTGCCCATCGCTATGCCGAGCACCGAATCGTCTTTCAGCTCGAGCGCGCCGGCCAGCGCCGTCACGTCGCCGTCGTTGGCGACCTCGAGCGGCACGTTGCCCCACTTTTTGGCGATGTCTTGGTAGATGCTCTTGATGCGCGCATTGAAGGCTGCCTCCGGTACCTTGCGGAACAGCGACGCGACCATGGTGCGGTTGTCGACGTAAATGCCAGCCGAGCTGACGCCGATGGCGTCGATGCGCGGCAGGTGCGCCGCGGCTTGACGAATGGAGTCGTCGATGCCGTTGAAGTGATAGTCCGGATCGCTCTCGAGCTTCGGTTGCCACACGGTCTCGATCGAGAACACCTCTTTGCCATCGATGACAGCCGCCACCTTGCGATCACTACCGCCGGCGTCGAAGCCGATGCGGCAGCCGTTCAAGTGACCGCCGACGGCTTTGCCCTGCTCCACGGCAGGCGGCAGCTGAGCGACCGTCACGGCTTCGATGACCAACGCCGGCTGCTCGTAGATCTTGGCGAAAAAATCGGCGTCGAAGGCGCGCTCGCCACCGGCTCGGTAAAGCGACGCCAGGTGGTCGGCGATGGCGCGCGAGCCCGCGACGAACACGTGGTACCCGCCGCGCTGCCAGAGCAGGAACTTCAGGACGCGCTCCGCCAAGCGCTGGCTCTCGGGCGAGCGGGCGTGTCCATCGGCGAACACCGGCATCGAAAAGTGGGAGACACTGCCGCCGCTGCGCCGGAGCGCCAGCGTCAACGAGACGCCATCTTGCCCAACCGCGCGCGCATGCTCGCGGAGCGCCGCGTAAAAGGGGCGAAAGCCAGGGTCGAGGGGCGGCACCACGGCGGGCGCCAGAGCGAGGGCGGAGGCAGACACGGCGACGCTGGATGCTACGCGGGCACCCGAGGTCTCGGAAGCACCGCCGGAAACTGCAGTGTTTTCAGGCATGACTGCGCACATTGTGGCGCAGCCGCCGCCCCGCACCGTGGCCGTTTCCGACCACATTCTTTGCGCGATTTTGCGACGAGCAGGCGAGAAAACAGGGAGGCGGGGAGACGGGGAGATTTCGAGAAGAGGGATTTTCTGGGGGTGGGCTAGCTGACCGCGTCGATCCGACCCCGAGGCACCTGAAGACCCAGCCCTCTGGGCAATCGATTTTTCGTTCAGTCCCCCGAACGAAAAATGCGCTTCTTGCTCGCCCTCCCCGCCTCCCCGCCTCCCAGTTGATTCCCCTCGGAAAGGGACTCGCGGAGGCGTTAGTTGGTGACCACGCCGACCTTGGCCTGGAACACGAGGCGGCCGGCTTTCGGGTCCTTGAGCACGATTTGGTAGTCGTTCGGGACCTCGAACACGATCTGCGCGGGCGGGGTCATGGGCGCGCTGCCCTTGTCCTTACCCACCGGCTTGAGCGTGATGCTGGTCGCGGTCTCCTCGCCGAACTCGACCGGGATCTTGTGCAGGGCGTTCAAGACGTTGCCTTTCTGGCGCAGCGTGATCCACCACCACTGGCCCTTCTCGTCCTTCTTGAAGCGGTGACCGTCGGCCGGAAACGCTTTGCGCTCGGCGGCCATGCACTCGTTCATCTTCTTCGGGTTGTTGCCGGCCTTCTTGGTGCACTTCTCTTCGGCGGCAGCCTTTGGCTCCGAGTCGTTGAACGAGAACAAGAACACGACGTCGGGCGCGGTCAGGATGTCCTGCGCGGTGCGGGTCGGCTTGGGACCGTCGTCCACCGGCGCGGACTTGGCCGCTTCTTTGCCGTCGGACTTGGCGGCGTCGGCTTTGTCGCCGTCCGCGTCCGCCGTGTCGGCGGGCTTGTCGGCGCCGGCCGCCTCGTCGGCCTTCGCGTCGTCGGCGCTCTCCGGCTTGGCGCCCCCACCGCAGGCGGCGAGCAGCAGTGACACGCACACGACGGACTTCGAGAAGAACGCGAACGACTTCATCGCGCCCATGAATAAATCATGTGCGCGCCAAACGGAAGCGCGAGCGGTGGTCGCTGCTACAGCGACTGCATATAAGCCACTAGATCGGCTTCTTGCGCCCGCGTCAGGCCGGAGGTCTTGCCGTGGGCGTCACCGCCGCCGCAGGGGCCGAAGCGGGCTTCCAGCGTCAGGGCGCAGCCGTCGTGGAACAACGGGGCACGCACGTTCACGTCGACCAGCGAAGGCGTGATGAACGCGGCCCCCGTGCCGACGTCGTGCGGTTTGTTGTCCGTAAAATCGGTGCCGGAATGGCAGGTGGCGCAGGCCAGCTCGGCGTTGCCGAACAGCACGCGACCGCGCTCCACCGCGTCGGCGTCCAGGTCATCTGCCGTGGCCGACTTGGGGACGCTGTCGAGCCAATCGCGCAAGGCGGCGCGCTGCTGCAGGTCGACACTGGCTGGCAGCGACATGCGCTTCAGCATGACCTCGTCGACCAAGTCGTCGAAGGTCGTTAGATCGCCGGTCCAGTGGAAGGGCGCGCGGGTGCTGGCGCCGCCCTCCAGCGTCTGCGAGCGGCGCGGACCTACCGAGAAGTTCCAGGTGTGGCCGTCCTCCCCCGCTTCGGGGTGGCACGACGTGCAGGCGATGCCGCCGCCCGTGTTCATGTGGAACATGGCAAAGCCGGTGTCGAACCGCGAATCGGCTGCCAGCGAGATGACCAGCCCCGACTCGAACTCCAGCTGAGCCGGCTCGCGCGACTGCGCGACCCATTGGCCACCGGCGTCGAACGCCACGGCCACGGGCTCGCCCGCAACAGCGCGCGTGGCAGCGCCCATGCCTGCCCCAGCGACGGAGCCGCAGGGAGAGCTGAAACCACCGCTCTTCAAGACGTTTACGCTCGAAATCCACAGGTTGGTAGGACGCTGCGGGTTGTTGAGCGGTGTCCAGGAGTTGCCGGTAGCCAACATGGCAACGCGCGAGCCATCGGCAGCCAGCGCCACGTCGAGCGGACCGCTCGCGCCGCCGAGCGTGGTGCCGGCCAACGTGGTGAGCGTCGCGTGGTCGCTGCCGCCGTAGGGATCCATGGCCGAGACCGCCACGTCCGCCACCGAGCCGCCGCAGAACGAGCCGTAGTAGGCGCCCGCCCCAGAAGGCAACGTGGTGTTGCTCGAGTCGACGTGACCGACCAGCACGCCACCGCCGGGCAATCCGAGCGCGCGGAAGGCCACGCTGGGAGTGACTGACGCGCCGGTGATGCTTTGGGCGCGGGGCTGCGCGCGTCGCAACACCTTGCCCTCACGGCTCACCACGAGCAGCTCGGCGCTCTTGAAGCGCGTCACCGCCAAGTGGTCACCGGAGATGAGCACGTCACGCAGATCTGCGTCGAGGCGGTAACGGTTGGTTACCTCGTTCGTCGTGGTGTCCATGACAGCCAGCACGCCCGAGCGACACGCGACGTACAGCCGAGACAACGTGGCGTCGAACGCCAGCCCGCGCGGGGCCGTGCAAACCTTCAAGCGCTGGGCGGTGCCCTCGGCGGTGTTGACCGCGATCACGACGCCACCACGGCGCGCAGCGACGTAGACCGTGCTGGCCGGACCTTCGACGACGCGGCCCGGCTCGTCATCGACCTCGAGCGGCACCGACACGACCGACTGCTTGGCGATGTCGACGACGTGCACCAAGTCACGATCGGGATCCGACGCGACAGCGTAGCCGTCTTTGGTTACGAGCAGCGTGCCACCGGCGACTGGCGCAGCTTTGGTGGTCGAGCGAATCGTCTTGCCCGCGAACAGCACGGGCTGCCCGTTGCTGGTGGTCGTGGGCGGCAGGGGCGTCTCCGAAGACACCGGCGTCCAACTGTCACTCGGCCCGCTGCAACCGGCGAGCGCGCCCAACGCCACCAGGCCACCCAACACCGAGCAAATGCCAGAGTTCTTTGCCATCGCTAACCACCCATTCCCAAGCAGCCGCGCGACGAACGCGGCAGCGAGTCAAAGGTAACACGCGCCGAATTCGGAAACCAACCTTACTCGTGGTCGCTTCCGTCGACTGAACGCATGGACGCCAATGTAGTTGGCGGAGAGCCAGACTTACTTGTCCGGCTTGATCAGGTTGGCTGCGGTCTCTTCGACTTCAGAGCTCGTCTGCAGCACCTTCAGGCTGGCAACGTACGCGTACTTCGCGACACGCATGTCAGTCATGGCGCCCTCGAGCCCCGAGGTAAGCTCGGTGTCCGTGGCGGTGCCGCTCTGGCGCGCTTCCGGAGAAATCCGAACAGTGTCGGCCGTTTCCGCTGCCGACGGCGCGCCCCCCATCCGCACGACCTCCGCCGCCGAGCGCTCGAACGCCTCGGAAGTGCGCTTCAAGCCAGCGAGCGCGGACTGCACGGCAGGTTGGATGGCCACGCCTCCTTGAACGGTGACGACTCGAAGGCCTTGAATCGATTTACTTCGAGGGCGCCGCAGCAGTTCCGGTGCCACTGAACAACACGCCCACCAGCAGCTTGGACAAATCCTCCCCCGCTGGCGCGTCTGGAAACGGCAGATGTCCGTCGAGCGCCCGGCGAATCAACTGCGGCAGCGCGGCGAGCCCTGCCACCGACAGCATGGCGACCATCGGATGTAAGCCGCGATCGAACGCGCCGCTCGCGTAACCGTCGGCGATGAGCCGTGCGATCAGCGGCAGGTGACCGGTCTCGAAGCGCGCGCGCAAGCGAGCGAAGCGCGTGTTCGACGTCAACGCTTCGCGCAGCACGAGCCGCATCATCAGCAGCTCTTCTTCGCTCAAGCGCGCCACACGAATGAACAGCCGCTCGACGCGTTCTCTGACAGGCACGTCGGGGGCAATTGCCGTTTCGATGTCGCGCAAGAGCTTCTGGTACTGCTCTTCGACCACGCCGAAGAACAGCTCGTCCTTCGTGGCAAAGTAGTAGTAGACCATGCCAATGCTGGTGCCGGCGTCGGTGGCGATGCCGCGCAGCGACGCGCCGTCCACGCCGTCGCTCAAGAAGCGCGCGCGCGCGGCGGCCAAGATGCGCGGTTCAATGTCACTTTTGGGTCGGGCCATGGCGAATCAGACCAACTTCTTGTTGAAGCGTAGGGAGGTGAGCAGGACCAGCACGCCAAAGATGGCGCCGAGCCAAACCAGCTCCTGAGCGACGTCGGCAAAGCTCGCACCCTTCAGGGTGATACCGCGTACCACCCGCAGAAAATGCGTCAGCGGCAGGCCTTGCGACAAGAACTGCGCGGGCCGGGGCATCGACTCGAACGGGAACATGAAGCCCGACAGCAAGATGTTGGGCAACAGGAAGAAGAACGACATTTGCATGGCCTGCTGCTGCGTCTTGGCCAAGGTCGAGAAGAACAGGCCGAGCGCCAGGTTGGCCGCGATGAACAAGAACGAGAGCGCGTAGAGCAGCTGCAGCGAGCCTATCAGCGGTACCCCGAACACCAGCCGCCCCGCCAGCAAGATCAGCGACATCTGGACGTAACCGATCACCGTGTACGGCAAGATTTTGCCGAGCACGAGCTCCACTCGCCGCACGGGCGAAACGATGAGCTGCTCGAGAGTGCCGCGCTCGCGCTCGCGCGCGATGGCCATGGCAGTGAGCATCACCATCGTCATCGTCAAAATGACACCGATCAAGCCCGGCACTACGTACACGGCCGTGCGCAGCTCGGGGTTGTACCAAGTGCTCGGCTCCAGCCGAATCGGCTCGAAGCCACCGCTCGGCGCCATACCCGCGCGGCTGAGCTTGGCAAGCATCAATTGGCTCGAGCGCGCCGCCACCAGTCCCGAAGCCGTGTTGACGGCGCTGCCCACAGTCTGCGGATCCGAGCCGTCGACGACCAGCTGCAGCTGCGCGGTGCGGCCTGCTCGCAGATCGGCCGCGTAGCGGCTCGGAATCACCAGCGCCGCGCGCGCCCGCCCCGAGCGCAGCGCGTCTTCGATCTCCGCGTAGCTGCGCACCTCGCCGAGCAGGTCGTAAAAGCCCGTAACGCGCAGGCTTTGCCCCAGCTCGCGCGAGGCGGCGCTGTGATCCTGATCGTAGATGACCGTCGGAATGTGCCTGACGTCGGTATTGATGGCGTAACCGAAGAGCAGCAGCTGCAGGAGCGGCAACACGGCCATCATGGCGATCGTCATGCGGTCCCGGCGCAACTGCAGCAGCTCTTTCCAAGCGATCACGAGGGTGCGAGTGAACATGCGGTTCCTGTTCGGCGCTAGGCGGCGCGAGCGCGGGCGGCGTCGTCTTCTTTCACCATCGACACGAACGCGTCTTCGACGCTGACGCGGCTCGGCGACGACGACTCGACCGCCATGCCGTGCCGCTCCAGCAGCGCCTTCACGAGGGGCAGCGGCTCGACGCCCCCACGCGTCGTGAGGCGAAGCACGTGACCGTAGTGGGCGACCTCGTCGATCTCCGGCTGCTCGCGCAGGAGCAGAGCCGCCTCACGCGGCCGGTTGGTCGTCAGCTCCAGCGCTCGCAAGGCGCGGCGTTCGACGATTTGCTCGGGCGTACCCACGTCGAGCAGCTGACCTCGAAAGATGAACGCCAAGCGATGGCAACGCTCGGCTTCGTCCATGTAGTGCGTCGTCAAGAGCACGGTCGTGCCTTCCGACGCCAAGCCGTGGATCTGCTCCCAGAACTCGCGGCGGCTCACCGGGTCCACGCCGGCCGTCGGCTCGTCCAAGAACAGCAGCGGCGGCTCGTGAATGGTGGCGCTGGCCAGCGCCACACGTTGTTTCCAGCCCCCCGACAGCGTGGCGGCGATCTGCTTTCGGCGCGCCGTAAGGCCGCTCCGCTCCAGCACCTGCTCGACGCGCGCTTTGCGGCGTGCGCGCGGCACGCCGTAGATGCCGGCGTAGAAGGTCAGGTTTTCAATCACGCTCAGGTCTTCGTACAAGCTGAAGCGCTGAGTCATGTAGCCGATGCGCTCTTTGATACGCTCCGACTCGGTCGCGATGTCGCAGCCAACGACCGTGCCCGAGCCGCCGCTCGGATCCAAGATACCGCACAGCATGCGGATGGTGGTCGACTTGCCGGCGCCGTTCGGCCCCAGCACGCCGAAAATCTCTCCGCGGTTGACGCTCAGCGAGACGTCGCGCACCGCGACGAGCGAGCCGAAGCGGCGCGACAGCGAATGCGTCTGGATGATCGGTTCCGTCACGTTACTTGCCTCCCGCGAGGCGCACGAAGGCCGGGACACCGGCGCGCAGCTGTTCCTTCGGGTCGTCTACTCGCACTCGCACCCGCACCACCAAGGTGGAGCGCTCTTTCTCGCTGAACAGGTAGCGCGGCGTGAACTCGGTGCGCCGCGCGATGTGCTCGACCTTACCGGCCAGCTCTTGGCTCAAAGCGTCGACCTTCACGCGCGCGCCCTGACCCACGAAAACCCTGCTAATTTCGGCCTCTGGAACGAACACGTCCACGTACGGGTGCTGCGCGTCGGCCAGCGTGATCACCGGCGCCGCGGGGCTCACGACCTCACCTTGCTCGTAGTTCACGTCCAGCACCGCGCCGCGAATGGGTGACTTGAGCTCGTGGCGCACCAGCCGCGCGTCGTTCATCTCGAGCGCCGCCGTGGCGGCTCGAGCTCGCGCGTCTGCCACCGACACGTCTTCGCGACGCGCGCCCTGGCGCATCAGCTTCAGGTTATGCTCCAAAGATTCGCGCTCGGCGCTGGCGCGCGCTAGTTGCCCTTCCAGCTCGTCCAGCGACGCCTGCGCCAGTGCGCCCTTTTCGACCAAGGTGCGCTCCCGACCGGCCTGCTTCGCGAGCAGCGTCTCGGTGGCCTTCGCAGCTTCGACGCGCGCTTGCAGCGAGCGCACTTCTTCACCGCGCGCGCCCGCTTTGACAGCTGTAACTTGTTGATTGGCGACTTCGACCTGGCTGGCTTGCGCGACGCGCGAGCTGCGCTCCAGGCCGTCATCGATGCGCGCCAGCACCGCGCCCGCCTCGACCAGATCGCCTTCCTTGACGAGCAGCTGGGTCAGTCGCCCGGCGAGCTCGAAGCCCACGGTCGTTTCCTCCAGCTCCACGACGCCTTGAAGCGGGGCGCTCTGTCCCGACCCGGGCTCGGCGCCCGCAATCACCCGACAACTCCCAACCGCCCCGGCTAGCGCGAGCCAGGCTGGTAACCAAAACCAGACGCGAGAGTTATTTATCATTCGACTGATAATAATACTTTTGATGGACGCGACAAGCTCGCCACACTAGGCCCGCGGGCCGGCACCCCTCCCCGCATATAATCACGGGCGTCCTTGAGGCTGCTCTTTCCGACCATCTCCCTGATCGCCATGACCGTCGCGGCGTGTCTGGCGGTGCTGGGCTACCGGTTCGCGCGGCTCCCGGGTTGGCGTGACCAGCGTTGGTTCTGGTTGATCGCGGCGAGCGCCAGCCTCGACACGGGTTTCAACGTCATCGTCACGCTCGACGTGCCGAGCTGGGCCGTGCGGCTCGGGGCGCACGGCAACTGGGCAGCCCTGGCGCTGCACGTGGTCGCGTGGAACCTGCACAGCGCCGCGCATTTCCACCGCACCCCCACGCCGTTGGAGCGTGCCTGTGTCGCGTCGGCGGGCCTGGTCGGGGTGCTGGCGCTGCTGCCCGGCGTGCTGCTCCAGGATCAGGTGCGCGAGCACTGGTTCATGGGCGTGCCGTTTCGAGAGCCCCCGACGACCTTCATCGGCACGTTCGCAGCGGTGCCGCTGTACTGCGCGCTGTTCATCCCGCTCAGCCGGTTCTTGACCGAGGCTCGGCGCAACAAAGAGGCGCGCCGCTACGCGATTGGCCTGTGCCTGCTCACGCTGGCGGGTATCAACGACGCTTTCGTGGCGACGAGCAAGTACTCGCTGCCCTACCTGCTCGACGTCGGCTTTTTGTGCCTGGTTGCGCTGGTGTGGAGCGTCTTGACGGAGCGCATCACGGTCGCCACGCATCGCCTGGACATGCTCTCCACGCAGCTCGAAGGCATCGTCGCCGAGCGCACGCGCGAGCTGGCCAACGCGCACGAAGCGCTCGCGCAGGCGGAGCGGCTCGCAGCCATTGGACGGCTGTCGGCAGGCGTGGCGCACGAGATCAACAACCCGTCGGCGGCCGTCGTCTCGAACCTGGCCTACCTCAAGACGACGCTGGAAGCCGGCGAGGTCCCGAGCGACGCCAGCGAAGCCCTGGAGGATTCGCTCACCTCCATGGGCAAGATCGCGCGCATCGTGCGGCAGCTGCTCGACACGGGCCGCGTCGCCGCCTCCGATACTTCGATGCGCAGCACCTTCGACATCGCGCTGGCCGTCGACCACGCGGTGCAGACGGCGCGCGCTGCCCTGGCTCGCCCGCTGGAGCTCACGCTCGATGTGCCGGCCATTTTTGGGGTCGGCGACCAGCTGATGGTCGAGCAGGTGCTGGTGAACCTGATCGTGAACGGCGCGCAAGCCGTGCCCGATTCGCGCGAACCGCGCGTGATCATCCGCGCGGAAGCGTTGACGACCGGGGTAAAGCTCAGCGTCACCGACAACGGCTCGGGCATGTCGGAAGAGGTCGCGCGTCGCGCCTTCGAGCCGTTCTTCAGCACCAAGCCGTTCGGCAAAGGCACCGGGCTGGGATTGTCGGTGTCGCTCGGGCTGGCCAAGGCCGTCGGCGGTGACTTACGAGTCGCGCAGTCCACGCCCGAGGGCACGACGATGGAGCTCTTGATCCGCTCCAGCCTGCGCCTGTCGACAGCGCCGCCCGCCGCCAGCGCCCCGACGTCGCGCCCCACTCAACGGCTGCTGCTCGTCGACGACGATCCGATCGTCCGCGAGAGCTTGTCGCGCATGTTGTCCAAGGTGTTCGACGTCGAGACGGCCAGCGGCGTCAGCGACGCGCGGCGCACCATCAGCGGCGCGCACTTCGACGCCATCTTGTGCGACGTGATGATGGATGAAGGCGGCGGCGAAGCCTTCTACACTTGGCTCAGGCGTGAACGCCCCACCTCCGCGTCGCGCGTCATTTTCGTGACCGGCGGCGTGACCGACGAAGCGTCGCGTCGCTTCTTGGACGAGCAAGACCAGCCGGTGCTCTACAAACCGGTCGACTTGCTCACCGTCGAGCGCGCCGTGGATGAAGTGAGCATCGGCGGCGCTGTGTAGTACACTCCGGGGACATGCCCGAAGCAGCAGCCCAGCGCCGCCCCTTGCTGCCCTTCTTGGTGGGCGGGGCTGCCCTTTGCTTGGGCATCGGCGGCGGGCTGTTCGTGCTCAAGAGCTGCACGGTGGCTCCGGCGCCGCTGCTCCCACCCATGACCTCGTCCGTCACGGTGGTGCGGCCCACGCCCGACGTCTTGGTGGCGGTGCGAGACTTGGCACGGCTCGAGTCGGCGTCGTTCCACATGGAGCGAGTCATCGACTTGAGCGACAAGCAATCCAAGCTGTGGGGCATGATCAACACCGAAGACGCCATTCTGCTGGTCGCGGTAGCCGAGGTAACGGCGGGCATCGACTTGCAGAAGCTCACGGCGGCCGATGTCACGGTCGACCCAGCGCGTCGCACCGCGCGCATCGAGCTGCCCGCGCCAGAGGTGCTGCACGCCGCGCTCGACAACGACAAAACCTACGTGCATTCGCGCAAGACCGGCACGTTGGCAGAGCGCCGCGAAAACCTGGAGTCGCGCGCGCGCAAGGAAGCGGAGCGCACGCTGATCGAGTCGGCGCGCCAAGCAGGCTTGCTCAAGCGCGCGGCGGACAACGCGCGCCGCACCGTCGAGGCGCTGGTGCATTCGCTGGGCTACGACAAGGTCGACGTGAGCGTGCGACCTAACGAATGATGTGCACGGCCATACCGGCGGCGCGCGCGGCGGCGCCGTCAGCGTCGTCCCGATCGCCGATCACCAGGCACGCCGAGGGCGCTACGCCGAGCCGTTCGGCGGCGCTCAAGTAGCCTTCGGGATGCGGCTTGAGCCGGCTCGGGCCGCCCGGCTCGCCGTTGGAAACGACCAGATCGAACAGCTCGGCGATACCCAGGGCCTTCAGCTTGCCGGTCGCCGGGTAGTCGCTGACTAGCGCGGTCTTGCCGCCCGCTTCGCGAAATTTGGCGAGGCGCTGCACGAGCTCGACGCGACGGCTGCGCGCGACCCATTTCAGCGGGCGCTCGAACATCCATTCGCGTACCGTGCGCTCGACGTCGGCAGAGGGCATGCCTAGCTTGTTGGCCGTGTGCTCCAGCTGGCGCTGAAATGGGCTCAGTGCGAGCGCGCTTTCATCGATCGGCGCGTCGCGCAGCGCTTCGTGCGAGTGGCGAAAAGTGCGCAGCGTCCGAATCGCGCCCCAGCCGAAGAGCAGCAGCTCGGCCAGCATGGCCAACTGCACCGGCTTGTGGCGATACAAGGTGCCGTCGAGATCGACGAGCCAAGCGGCGTAGCTAGAGTCGGCGGTGACGGGCAGCACGCGTTGGGCCTATTCGCGAGCGCGGCCGAAGATCTTCGAGCCGGCAGGTACGGAGCTGACGAGCCAGACGTTGCCGCCGATGACCGAGCCCTGGCCGACCACGGTTTCGCCGCCCAAAATGGTGGCGCCGGCGTAAATGGTGACGTTGTCTTCGAGCGTGGGGTGGCGCTGCTTGTGAAAACCGTCTTGCTCGCACTCGCGGCGACGGGTGCTGAGCGCGCCCAGCGTGACGCCCTGGTACAGCTTGACGTTGTTACCGATGCGGCTCGTCTCACCAACCACCGTGCCGGTGCCATGATCGAGGAAGAACGCTTCACCGATGCTGGCGCCGGGGTGCAGATCGATGCCGGTTTGGCTGTGCGCGTACTCGGCGATGATGCGCGGAATCATCGGCACCTGCTCGCGGTACAGCACGTGGGCCACGCGGTGCGCGGTGATGGCCTCGATGGCCGGGTAGCTGAAGACGATTTCTTCCACGCTGCGGGCGGCCGGATCACCGTCGAACGCCGCCACGACGTCGGTGTTGAGCACGCGCCGCACCTCGGGGATCGCCTTGAACAAGCGCAGCACGACTTCTTCGGCCCAGCCGGGCGGAAAGCCGCCCGCGGCGCGCCCGACGCCGGTTTCGTAGGTCAGGGCGCGATCGATCTGCTCGACGAAGGCCTCGAACGCCGGGTACAGGTGCTCACTGACGGCGAAGCGCAGGTTCTGCCGCTGCAGCGAGCGCATGCTGTAAAAGCCGAGGTAGATCACCGGCTTGATGTGATTGTACGCCTCGATCACGGCGCGCTTGTTCGGTAGCGCGGCGCTCTCTAGGTTGTTGATCTCTTGCGGGCCGTCGTAGCTCCTCACCACCTCGTCGATGGCAAGCTCGAGATCTTGGGTGCGAGTCGTGTGATGCATGGCGCCCGTGGCGAGCCAGAGTCTACGCGCTGCCCTGCTTTCAGCAAACCCTTCGGGTTTCGCGAGGAGCGAAGGCTCCGAGCCGCGTGGGGTGGGGCCCGGCTGAACTCACTTCAGCGGGGCGGGGAGGCGCGTGCCTCCCCGGAGACAGCTAGTCCGTATGAGCTACGACGCCGAGCGTGGTCGTGAACTGATTGCCGACTAGGTCGCGGATCGCCGAGTTGAAGATCGTGCGGCTCGACCAGTCGTAGCGATTGTCGAGGCGGATGGTCAGGAAATCGGCCGGCAGGTAGTCGAGCGTCAACGTACCGCCCACCAAGTCTTGCGGGAAGTCGGGGTACGGGTTGATGAAGCCGTGCGTGTCGCGGAAGTACTCACCGCGCGCCGCGATGCCGAGCTCGTCGAGCACGGCCACGCGCGCCCCGAGCAGCACGCCAAAGTAGGCCGAGCTTTCGAAGCTGCTGGCGTCGCTGCTGCTGCGGTAGTTGTCGAGACCGAAATCGGCGTTCAACACCAAGCGCAAGCGCTCGATCGGGTTGGCGGTGACGACGAGGTCGACCAAGTGTCGCCAGCCTTCGGTGTTCGAGCTAGCGCGATCGACGACGCCCGAGCTCGTGGTGGTGGTCGCGGCGCTGGCGGCACAGCCGCTCTTGGCGTCGGGATCGAACAACGTGCCGGGCGCGCAGCTGATCTGCGCGGTGTCGTCGTGCTCCGGGCCGCCCAAGTAGCCGACCGAGACGCCTACCAGGTCGTCGCCTTCGGTGTTCTTGAAGTGGAAGTTGAACTGCGCGCCGAAGGTCTTGCCGACGTTGTTGTCGATGCTGTTGTTCCAGCCATTGACGGCCAAAACTTTGAAGTCGAACAGGTCGGAGATGACAAAGCTGCCACGCAGACCAGTGTGGGTCACCGGCTGCGACACGTACAGCATGCTGCGCGTGTAGTTCATGTTCAGGTGACTCTCGGCAACCTCGGCGCCGTACGGCGTGTCGAACTTACCGACGTCCAGCGTGAACAGGCTCTCGGAGCCGCCCGGCTTCCAAGACGCGAAGGCTTGCTTCACGTTGTGGATACCCTGGCCCAAATCGCACTGCGATTTGTCGTCACCCAGACAGCCGCCGCCAATCTGGTTCGCGGTCGGACCAAAGCGCAGGCTGATGGTCGCGCCCACCGGATCTGCCGGGTAGCTGGCGTTCACGCCGACCCACGACAGCGCAAAGCCGTTGTTGACGTCGTGGGCGCGCAGCAGGTTCTTGCCGAACTGCGGCTTCGGAAAGTTGTAGTTCACGCTCGCGTAGGCATCGACGAACGCCGAAAACTCGATGCTGTCGTACCAGCTGTCTTCACCGTCCGAGTAGTGCTCGACGGGCGGCAGATCGGGCTCGGGGTCGGCAGAGGGCGCCTCGGTGGGAGCGGCCTCGACCGCGGGCGGAGCAGGAGGCGGCGGGGGCGGCGCCTCGACCACGGGCGGAGGAGCCGGTGCGGGTGGCGGAGGCGCGGCGTCGGCGGGCGGCGGGGGCGCATCCGTCGCGGGCGGCGGCACCGGCGCGGGCGCAGGTGTGGGCGCGATGGCGGCAGGCGGCGCGGCAGGCGCGGCCGCACCCGGCGCGGGCGCAGGCTTGGCGGGGGCCGGAGCCGGCGCGGGTGCCGGCGCAGGCTTTGGAGCCACCGGCTTGGGGGCACCCTGAGCAAGAGCTTGGCCCGAGAGCGCAAGACCCAACGCAACTACACTCGTCCCGACGGTACGCCGACGCATCATGTTCATCTCCGGGGGCAACTCGCTACCACACCCGGTCCTCCAAGGTCACGAGGCGTTACTCGGCCGGATGACACACTTGGCACAGCAAGCGCGACCGGCGCGTCAGGGGCAGGACGCCGAGCGTCGATACCTAATGCGAGTCGCCGCCGGCTCCGCCGTCGCCACCAGCGCCGCCGGCTCCGCCCTCAGCGGCCTCACCGCCGGCTCCTGCTGCGGGGCCTTCTCCGCCCGTCGCTTGCGCGCCACCGCCGCCGCCTGCCGCGCCGCCGCCGGTATTGCCGCCACCTGCCGCGGTGCCGCCGGTATTGCTGCCACCTGTCGCAGCGCCGCCCGCAGCGAATGCGCCAGCAGTTCCTTGCGCCCCGCCGGCGGAGGTCGCGCCTGCCGTCCCAACGCTGCCGGAACCAGCCGTCGTCGAAGCAGCTCCGGCCGAGCCCGAGGGGGGGGCGCTGCAGTAAGGCAAGGGGGGCTGCGGATTCAGATTGCCGTCGGCCGGACGCTGCAGACAGCCACTCCCGGTTGTCTCGCACGCCACGCCAGCGCCCAGGGCGAGCGAGAGACCCAGCGCCAGCTTGAACCGACCGCTGAGAGCACTGCGCAAGCGAGGCAAGACCGACATGGCGAACTCAGGCTATGAAAGAACCGTGCCCGAGTCACCCCGATTGCCGATCTTTCGGTGGGCAGGCGCCGTGGCGCTCAGCGCGCTGCTCGCCAACTGCCAATCCAAGCCGCTCGATGAGGGCGCCGGCGTCGCGGATCCGGGCTCGGTCGGTTACGCCGGCGAGGCAACCAGCGCGGGCGGCAACAGCTCGCCGGGCGACGCCGGGGCGGCCACGGGCGGCGCCAGCGAAGCGCTGGGCGAGCCTGTGACGGTACCGATTCTAACCCGCGTGCACATTTCGAGTGACGAAGGCGCAGACAATTTTCAGCGCGCGCTCGCCGACGTCGACTTTGGAGAGGTGTCGGTCGCGCGCGCCACGCTCCGCGTCAGCCTCGAGTCACCGTGCTTTCCGTTCGAGGGTTGGGCCGAGCAAGGCGTGCCAACCGGCCAGCGCTGGCCCGCCGCGTGCGACGCGTTCGACCGCACGCTGTCGGTCGCGCTCGACCAAGCCGAGCCCGCGGACGCGCGCGCACCGGGGTTCGAGCTGCTGCGCGCCATCACGCCGTTCGGTGGCCCGCTGCAAGTCGATACCGACGTGACCGACGTCGTAAACGGCCTGCCGGGCTCGCACGAGCTGAGTTTGAAGATAGACACCTGGAGTGACGCCGACGGCTTGGTGAGCGGCTCGAGGGGCGAATGGATCGCGAGCGCCGAGCTGTTGCTCTGGCCCGGAGCGGCGCCGCGCAAAGTGCTGGCAGTGTTGCCGCTCTTGCTCGAAGGCCAAACCGAGCCGACGGCGGCGCCGCTCACGTTCGAGGTTCCCGAAGGTGCTGGTAGCGCGCGCCTCGAGTACCGGGCGACTGGACATGGCGGCGCGTTCGCGCCCGGCTGTTTGGGACCCGCCGAAGAGTTCTGTCAGCGCACGCACGAGCTGCGGCTCGACGGCGAGCTGCTCGAAGAGCTGCAGCCTTGGCGTGACTGCAGCGACTTTTGCACGCTGACCCCCAACGATTCGGGCCAAGGTCCCGCGCAGTACTGCGCAGAAAATCCCTGCGCCGATCCGAACAGCGCGCGAGCGCCGCGCGCCAACTGGTGCCCCGGCAGCAAGACGGACGCCTTCGTGCTGCAGGGCCCCGAGCTGGTCGTCGCGGGCGAGCACGAGCTCACGCGCAGGATCGCCGAGCTCGCGTCGGGCGGCGTCTGGACCGTGTCGGCCACGTACTTCGCGTTCGAGTAGCGCAAGCGGCGCCGCCTTACGAACGCACGACGGCGTCGGGCAGCTCGTTCGTGTCGTCAGCGGCGCGCGGCGCCAGCTCGGACAGCACCGGCGCCAGGCGCTCGAGCACCGTGAGCAGCCCCGCCTTGGCTTGCCCGGCGCGAATCTGCTGCACCAACAGCGCCACGTATTCGTCCCAGCCCTGTTGCCCCACCCGCGCGTCCAGCGTGCGGTCACCGAGCACGACCACGCGGTGCTCGAGCTCCGAAACGAAGATGAGCAGGGCCGTGCGCTCGCGCGTGCCTTGCAGACCACGCTCGGCAAACAGCTGAAAGGCGCGCGCGTTGACGGCTTGCTCGGTCACCGCTGGCGACACCAACCGGCGCTGTAGGGCTGGCCAGCGGCTGAGCGCGTACACAGCGGCGCCGACCACGACGCCCACGAGCAGCCCTAGCGCGGGCTCGCGCCAAGGCTCGAAATGCAAAAACGCGAAGCTTGCGCCCAGCCCCCAGCACAGCGCCAAGAGCACGCGCCCCTGCCAGTAGTCACCGCTCTGCGGCAGCACCGCGACCACGACCTCCGCCGCGCTCTGGCTCTCGACTCGCGCCACCGCGGCCTCGACCTCACGCGCATCGGCTTCGGAGAGGATGGACTTCACCATGAGCCCGACGAGCCTCCGCCGCCAAAGCCACCGCCGCCGCCGCCACCCCAGCCACCGCCACCGCCGCCACCACCGCCACCCCAGCCGCCGCCACCACCACCGCGGTAGCCGCCCCAGCCACCGCCGATGCCTCCAGCCAAGAAGCCACCACGCCGCCCGCCGCGCGTGAACAGAGGCAGCAAGAAGAACGTCACCACCAAGAACACCAGGATGAGCAAGCCCATGGGCGAGCGTCCGCTGCGCTCCCTGCGCGGCGGCGCGACCGCGGCTTGCGGCACCGCTTCGCCCGACGCCTTCTTCATCAGCACGTCGAAGGCTTGGTCGACACCCTGGTCAACGTTGCCGGCGCGCAGCGCGGGTGTAATTACGTTGCGGATTACCTGCGCCGAAAAGGCGTCTGTGACGTCACCCTCCAGCCCGTAGCCGACCTCGATGCGCAGCTTGCGCTCGCGCTTGACGATCAGCAGCAAGAGCCCGTCGTCTTTGCCCTTCTGCCCGAGCTTCCACGACTCCACCACGCGGATCGAAAAGTCTTCGAGCGCGTCGCCTTCGAGGCTGTCGATGGTCAGCAGCGCAAACTGATGCTGCGTTTGCTGCTCGTAGCCGGCGAGCTTTTGCTCCAGCTGCTGCTCGGCCGACGCCGACAGCATGCCAGCGTCGTCGTTCACGTGCCCGCGCAGCGGCGGCACGTCGCGCGCCAACGCGACGCCCGGCAGCCACAGCGCGAGCACGCACAACAGCTGCGCGAGCCGCGCCCGAGTCATGGCCTCATTTCGACTGGTGACCACGCCCGCCGATCCTGGCTTCTGGCTTCGTTTTGGCTCCAGTCCGATGCCCACGTACCCACGTACGCTCAAGGAGAGGCGACGGCAGCCGTCGCTTGGTCCTCGCCAAAGCCTCGCCAGAAACCAGGCTTGGCGGGCGGGCGGCTGTGAAATGTGACCGTTGGTCAGGAGGCGCTGTGAGGGGTTCAGAGCTTGATTTCGGGCGCTTTGTCGGAGCCGGGAGCGGCTTGGAAGGTGGGCCGCACCGCGCGACCGCGCATGGACGCGCCTATGCTGGTCGGGAAGCTCTGCACGAGCACGTTGTAGCTGGCCACGGCTTCGATGTAGCGCTTGCGCGCGACCGCGATGCGATTCTCCGTGCCCTCGAGCTGTGACTGCAGATCGCGGTAAGCGTCGGTCGCCTTCAGCTGGGGGTACTGTTCGGCGACGACGAGCAGACGCGACAGCGAGCCGGAAAGCTCGTTCTGTGCGGCCTCGAACTTCTTGAGCTTCTCGGGATCGTCGATGGTGGAAGCGTCCACCTTGAGGCCGGCTACCTTGGAGCGAGCCTCCACCACCTTGGTGAGCGTCTCTTGCTCGAAGTTGGCGGCGCCCTTCACCACGCTGACCAGGTTGGGTACCAGGTCGGCGCGGCGCTTGTACTGGTTCTCGACCTCGGCCCAGTTGGCCTTCACGCCTTCGTCGAGCGTGATGACCTCGTTGTAACCGCAGCCGGTGAGCGGCGCGGCCGCCGCCAGGCCGATGACCAACGCCAGGGCTGGAAAGAGCCGAGAAAGCCGCGAAGCCTTGCCAGACGATTGCTGCTGATTCATGTCGCCCTCAGAGTTGTGTCGCGAAAAGGCCTTTGGCAAGGGTTTGCCGGGAGATTCGCCAAACCCTTGTAAGATTTTTCCTCGCAATCGCCTATGCAAATCATCGAAATTCTCTATCGCGACGCCCACGTGGTGGCCGTGAACAAGCCTTCCGGCTTGGCCGTGCACCGCGGTTGGGCGGACGACGACGAGTTTGCGATGACGCTGGTGCGCGATCAGCTGGGGCAATGGGTGTACCCGGTGCATCGCTTGGATCGCGGCGCTAGCGGGGTGCTTTTGTTCGGGTTGTCGAGCGAGGCGGCGCGTGAGCTGTGTCAGCGCTTCGAAAAGCACGAGGTCGAGAAACGCTACGTAGCGCTGGTGCGCGGCGCGCCCCCCGAAGCTTTGGTCATCGACCACCCGCTCAAGCCGGACAACAGCGACGTCCCCCAGCCCGCCGTGACGGACGTGCGACGGCTCGCGCAACACGGCCGCTACGCTTGGGTCGAAGCGCGGCCACACACTGGCCGCCTGCATCAGATCCGCCGCCACCTAAAGCACATCGCGTGCCCACTGATCGGCGACGTGCGGTACGGCAAAGGCGAGCACAACCGGCTCTTCCGTGAGCGCTACGGCCTCCACCGTCTGGCGCTCCACGCGGCCGAGCTGCGGCTGGTGGGACCGAGCGCCCAACCACTGCACGTCCAGGCGCCTGTACCCCCCGAGCTGGAGCGCGCTTTGCAGATGTTGCAGGCCGACCAAGATGCCTCGTCTCTGGACGCCCTGCCCCGCCCGGTTTAGCCCAACGGCATGGACTCAGGGAACGGCGGCGGGTCTGCTGAGGCTGGTTGGCAAAAGGTCGCGCTGAGCGGCGAGCTGTCGCCCGATCGCCCCTGCGGCGGCGTGGTCAACGGGGTCGAGCTGGTGCTCGTGCAGAGCAGCGGCGGCTTGCGGGCTTACCAGGCTCAATGTCCCCACCAAGGCACGTTGTTGTCAGAGGGCGAAATCGTCGATGGTCAGCTGGTGTGTCGCGCGCACGGCTGGCGCTTCGATGTGGCGACCGGGGAGCGCGACATGCCGCCTCGCCAGTGCCTGCGCGCCTATCCGGTAAAGAACGAACACGGCGAGTTGCGAGTTCTGCTGGGCGCCAAACCAACGGCTAGCTCGCAGAGCCTGGCAGTGACGCCGCGCCGCACGCTGGCCGACATCCCGGGGCCCGGAGGCTTGCCCATTTTCGGCAACGCGCTGCAGATCGATCTGCCTCGGCTGCACGTAATGCTCGAAGACTGGGCGCGCCAATACGGTAGCATCTTCAAGATTCGCATCATGAGCCACACCGCGCTCGTGATCTCCGATCCCGCCTTGACCGAGGAGCTGCTGCGCAATCGTCCGCAGGGGCTTCGGCGCACCTCCAATCTGGAGCAAGTGTTCGCCGAGATGGGCACGGCAGGCGTGTTCTCGGCGGAGGGTGCGGCCTGGCGCGCGCAGCGGCGGCTCGCCATGCAGGCGCTGAGCAACCGTCACCAGCGCGTGTTCTTTCCGACGCTGCGCCGGGTAGCCGAGCGTCTCCGCCAGCGCTGGGCCGAAGCCGCCCAAAGCCCCGAGCCGATCGACATCGACGCGGACCTAATGCGCTTCACGGTCGACGTGACGACCAGCCTGGTGTTCAGCACCGACATGAACACGCTCGGCTCGGGCAACGACGCCTTGCAGGGCCATTTGTCGCTGGTCTTTCCGGCGTTTGCGCGGCGCTTGCTGGCGCCGTTTCCTTACTGGCGTTACCTGCGCTTGCCGACGGATCGCGCGCTGGATCGCTCGCTTCTCGAGGTGCGCAAGGTGCAAGAGCGGCTGATCAGCGAGACGCGCGCCCGTCTCGATGCGCGAGGCGAAGCCGAGCCGGAGCCGCGCGACTTCATCGAAGCCATGCTGCTGGCGCGCGACGAAGACGGCAACCCGTTCAGCGACGAGGTGATCTACGGCAACATGATGACCATGCTGCTGGCGGGCGAAGACACCACCGCCCACACGCTGGCTTGGGCCGTGCATTTGCTGTGCGAGCGCCCCGACGTCGTGGCGCGCATGCGCCGCGAGGTCGACGACGCGCTGGGCGAGCACCTGACACCGCACGACTTCGAGAGCGCTCAGCGCTTTCCGTACCTGGACGCCGTTGCGAACGAGACCATGCGCCTCAAGCCGGTCGCGCCGTTCATGGGCCTCGAAGCGAACGAGGACATGGTGGTCGGCGATATCCAGGTCCCGAAAGGCACCTGGCTCGACGTGCTGACGCGCCTGCCCAACCTCTCGCCGGACAACTTCAGCGATCCAGAGACCTTCAAACCCGAGCGCTGGCTGAACGAGCTGCCCCAAGACGCGCCGCACAAGCCGAACGTCAGCGTGCCGTTCGGCTCGGGCCCGCGCATTTGCCCTGGGCGCACGCTGGCGCTGCTCGAAATGCGCGTAGTGCTGGCCACTCTGGTGCGCAGCTTCGACGTGGAGCGCGTTGGCGCGGCCGACGCGGTCGCCGAGCGGTTTTCTTTTACGGTGTCGCCCGAGGGCTTGCGCGTCCGCTTGCGCCCGCGCGCGGCAGCCGCCGTCGCAGCAGAGTAGCCAGGCCGAGCACGCCGAGGCCAAACAGCCCTGCGCTGGCGTGCCGAGGCTGCCCCGGCAGCGCGCAGCCGCAGCCATGCGGCGGCTGCGCAGCCAGGACGCACGGATCGAAGGCGCTCGCGCCCTTCGCGCTCGAATCGACGCTTGCCTCGGCCGAAATCTGCAGCCCGCGACCGGCAACCTTCGCGCCACCCGCCGGCTCGGCCCGGCCGACGATGCCGGCGGCTTGCGGCACGATCGGTAGCTCGATTCTGACGTCGAGGTTGTCGGTGTCGACGACCGGGTGCTGCTGATTGTTGCTTTGCTTCGCCACCGCGCGGGCCACGTAGCCGCGCAGCTCGCGATCGTCGAGCAAGCCGTCGCGGTTGCTGTCGGCGACCGAGCTGGTGAGCGCGCGCAGGATCTCCTCGGTAAACAAGCCGTTCTGCGCTTCTTCCGTCTCGAACGACACTTCGTTGCCGCGCGACGACGACAGCACGATGGCCCCAGTACGCCGCAAAAGATCGTTGTAAATGTAGCGGTCGCGCTCGAACAAGTAGCTCCGCTTTGGCGTCGCGGCGCGCGGGGTCGCAAGCTCCAGCGTCAGCGCTCGCAGCGCTCGGCTCTTCACGCCGCGCCCGCCAAGAGCCGGCGCGACGTCGACGTCCGTCGAGTCGCGATCTCCGGAGTTGCAAGTATCGACGAGCAGCAGCTTGCGGCGCGGCTGCACGTCGCGCACCAGGTTCTCGACCAGCTCGAACGGCGCCGCTGTAGCGCGCAGCCGCTTGGCATCGGCTTCGTGGGTGAGAAAGAAGTATTCGGCGTTGGCGTCGGGTGAGTAGCCGCCATGGCCCGCCAGGAACACCACCAGCGTGTCTTCGGGGCGCGCGTTCGTCAGCCACTGGGTGGCCTTTTCGAGCGCGGCCTTGGTCACCTCGGCGTCGGTGAGCACGTGGGTCTCGACGCGGGCGAAGGCCTTGCCCTGCATCTGGCGCGCGACGTCCGCCAAGTCGAGCGCGTCCTTGTGCGCAAAGCTCAGATCGTAGGCTCGGTTCTTGTAGCGCGACACCCCGAGCGCCAAAAAGTACAGCGTTCGCGGCGGCGTGGCGCGCGCTTGGAACTTCTTCTCGACGCGCAGGCTTTCGACGCCACCCACGTTGGTCGCGCTCAGCTCCACCCGGTTGGCGCCAGGCGTCAGCGGGACCGTGAGCTGCAAATCCGCAGATTTGCCCGTCAGCTTGGCGCCCGCCGGGCCCAGCGTCGGCACCTGGTTCACGTACACCTGATACGATGACAGCTCGGTGCTCGACTCGATGCGCGCCGTGAGCTGCGCGCTCTCACCCAGCTGTTCGGCGCGGCTGACCACGACGCTCGGCGCGCCCGCGAACGGCGCCGCCAGCGCGGCCTCGGTCAAGCCCAAGCGCTCGAGTCGCCGCTGGTAGCGCGCCCGAAAATGGCCGACCAAGTCGCTGCTGCCGGCGTGCAGGTTGCTGAGCAGGCGATCCGGCCGGTTGTTGCGCGCCGCTAGCTGATCGATGCTGTACGGAGTCAAGCCGGACACCAAATTGACGAGACCGCCGCCCAGCTTGGAGGCGTCGAAGTAACCTTCGTCGTCGATCATCAGCCATTCGCCACGCTCGGCGACGAGCTGCGCCGAAGCACCGCTCGGAACGTCGATGACGCGGGCCGTCCCATCCGTGGCAGCCGCTACCACACGCTTGCCGTCCCGCGACGCCGACAGCGAGCGCACGCCGCCTGCCGCGATGGGGATCTGGCGGGTCATCTGGCCTTTGGCCACGTCCCACACCTCGAGCCTCGAGAAGCCGTCGGTGGAGAGCAGGGTTTGCCCGTTATCCAGCCAAGCTAGCGGGTTTCGAGCGCGCCATTGCTTGGGGTCACCCAGCACGCGGCGACTGCCGGTGGCGGTCTCGTAAACCGCGAGGCCCTCGCCCGAGGTCGCCACGTAGCGACCGTCGGCGGTCACCGAGATCCAGCGCACCGCCAAGGGATCGCGAAAGATGCGCGACGCCTGGCCCGACTCCAAGTCCACTTGCTGAAAGTCTTCGTCACCGCCCCAGAACAGCTGCTTGCCGTCCGCCGAGAATCCGACCGTGGACGCAGCGATGCCGTCACCGCGGATCGATCGATGGGTTTGGAAGATCAGCTTCTCGCTCGGGATGTCCCAAGCTCGAACCTCGGCGGTCGACAGGTCGCGACCATTCCAGAACGCGACGGCAACGCGACGACCATCCGCCGACAGCGCCAAGTCGTCGATGCGCCCGGCCGGATCGGTCTTGAGCATCTGAGACTTGCCGCTCGCGAGGTTCAAGACGCGCACCAGCGTGTGGCCTTCGATGGTCGAGCGAATCAACGACGCGCCACCGCCCACGGCCGCCACGACGGTGCCGTCGGCCGACAACTCGGCGTCTTTCAAGTCGTGCAGCGTAAAGCCTGCGGCGCCGTGAACGTTCAGCAGATTTCCCAGGTTTTCTGCGGCGATTTTTGCGCCCGTATCCAGGTCCCAAAACGTCAGTGCTTCGGTGTTGGACGCGGTCATGGCGTGCTTGCCATCGGAGCTGATACCAGCCGCGATCTGCACGTTCTCGGAGCCTTCCAGCTTGCCGAGCGCCTTCTTGGTCACGGTGTCGAACAAGAGAGCGCTGGAGGCCATGTACAGGGTCTGGCCCGCGCCCGCGACCACCGTGTGTCCGTCGGGCGAGAAGTCGACGCTGGTCAGACCTTCGTTGTACTTCCACTTGTTCAGCAATGACTGAGACTTCAGATCCCAGAGGTTCACGGTGGCGTCGCGCCCGGCCGTGACCAGCTGCGTGCCGTCGGGCGACAAAGCGGCGTCGGAAATTTCGTAGTGCTGACCGGGCAGCGCCGCGGTCTTCTTGTAGTGCGAGGTGTCGA
>DATAKF010000205.1:0-20716 GCA_036261775.1 Polyangiaceae bacterium
GCCACGCCCATTTGGGGGCACTGGACCCGCGAACAATGGCTCTGGCGCATGAGCACCAAGAGCGGCTCGGGCGGGGTGCTGGGCGACGTCGGCTGCCACTTGCTCGACCTGATGACGAGCGTCACCGGCGACGTCACCGAAATGCGCTGCGCGCTCGGCACCTTTCCCAAAATTGGCGAAGACGGCAAGCGCTACACCAAGTGGAAGGACAAGCCGCTCGACGCCAACGACACCGCCATCATCGAGCTGCGCTTTGCAGCCGGTGGGCTCGGGGTTTTGCACACCACGCGCTGGGCGACAGGCCACGCCAATCACCTGCGCTTGGAGGTTCACGGCACCGAAGGCGCCGTAAAGTTCGATTTGGATCGCTCGTACGACGCCCTCGATACGTGCCTGGGCAAAGCCACCAAGACCGCCACTTGGAAGACCGAGCAGCTCAAGCCAGCTCCCAGCATTTACGAGCGCTTCACCCGCGCCATCCAAACCGGGCAGGCAGACCAGCCCGACCTGCTACGCGGCGCCCAAATCCAAGCCTACCTGGACGCCTGCGAGCGCAGCGCCAAGAGCGGCGCTTGGGAAAGAGTCTCCAAGTGGCTGTGAGCTGGAAGTGGCTGTGAGCGCGGAAGGCTCGAGACTGCAAAGCGGAGCGCTCTGCTACAACGTGAGCTCGCGCAAAGCGCGAGCCTAGACGAGCTCAACCACACTTTGGCTCGAGCAGATCACGATCCGCGACAGAAAACCGGCGTATCGCGAGACGCACCAAGCGCCGCGCGGAGGAGAACAAGAACCTATTTCACGACCGGCTCGAAACACCTGATGTTGGTCTCGATGCGGAAGTTCGACTCGGCCGTTTGCCGCTCGGCGTGGAAGATGTCCATCGGGTAGCTGCTGCCTGCGGTCAGGCCGAGCTTGTCGAAGTCGACCACGCCTTCGAGCGCTTGGTGCTGCCCCCCGACGTCGAGCGCGAGCACGCCGTTCACGAAGATCCACAAGTCGTCGTCGCCGCGGAACGTGAACTTCTGCCCGGCCTCGTACTTGATCTTCACGTGAATTTCGGTCGTGAAGTGGTAGTTGTGCGTCGCGCCCGGCGCGCTCTCGAAGCCCTTGCCGTCGATCGGGAAGAAGGCGTTCGTGTCGTACACCGAGATGCCCGAGCCTGCCGGCATCTCCGTCAGCGGGATCTCACCGGGGACCTCTTTGTTGATGCCCTCGACGGTCGTGTACCACTGGTCGAAGGTTGCCGCGCTCTTGATGGCGTAACTGGCGGGCGTGATTGTCCACTGACCGCAGGTGCCGATGCCGCAAACCCCCATCGGGGTCGGGTTAGCGGCGCTCCAACAGCCAGGGCCCGAAACCGTGCGCTGCTGCCGGCCGACCAGGCCAGGCAAGGTGATGCCTTCTTTGACGTCGGCCATGCCGGTGAAGGCTTTGGGCTTGCCGTTGGCGCCCAGCGCGGTCTCGACCAAGCCGCAGCCAATGTCGTTCCAGCCTTTGAAGACGGAGCCGTCGCTGTTCTTGATGCCGCGCGCTGAAGCCTCGAAGTCGTCGTGGCCACCGGGCGCGCCGTACGGGTTGAAGTCGCGGTAGATGACCGGCAAGACTTGGCCGCAACCTTCACCCGTTCCGGCGCCGCCCACGTTGGCACCGCCGGCGAGGTTCAAGCCCGTGGTGCCGCCGATGTTCAGGCCCGTGGTGCCGCCGATGTTGTTGCTGGTCGAGCCGTTGCTCGTGCTGCCCGTGTTGTTGTTGGTCTCCGAGCCCTTGTCGCCCGCTGCTGAGCACGCGAGCGCGACCGGAACCACCGTCAGAGTCAAAGCGAAGGCGCAGAGGAAGCGATGGGACAACACGGGTCTCCTGGTTGGAACGGCCGAACGACGCGACCCGGCTATTCTGACACCAACCTGGAAACGGTTCCAGCCCGATCGTGATTTGACGCGCGGCGGCGCGGCACTCTCGCCTTTTGTCGCGTTTTCCGCGGTTTCTCGCGCGTTTTCTGCGGCCGGTGGCGGGCGCTACTTGCGCAGCACGTCGATCACGAAAGCCAGTAAGTCGAGCAGATCCGGCGCGTCCGAAGCGGGCGCGGGGCCAAGGCTACTGATGAGCCCGCCGCTCGCTGTCATGGCCGGGGTGTTGCCGAGCGCTGTCTTGGCCTGCGCCAGGCCGCCACGCCGAACGAACGCCAGCACGCGCGGCAGCTCGCCGGGGTCGAAAAATGTGCCGTGCCTGCTGCAAACGTCCACGATGATCCCGCTGGCCCCTCCAAAGTTCTTTCGGTTCATCAGCTGTTGGCAGCTGGGGCAGGGGCGGTAGCGGACGGGGTCGCTCAGTGGGTTGCCGCGGCGCAGCTCGCCCGGCGATGGCACGGCGCTCCCGAGCGTCTC
This sequence comes from Polyangiaceae bacterium, assembly GCA_036261775.1. GTDB lineage: Bacteria > Myxococcota_A > Polyangia > Polyangiales > Polyangiaceae > PMG-095. The sequence continues at coordinate 2,382 of DATAKF010000205.1, forward strand.
GCGTTGCTCGAGCAGCGCGCGCAGTAGCCCGTGGGTGACCATCTGCCCGCCGCAGCGCACGCACGCACGCAGCTCGCCCGCACCGGCTTTGAATGCTTGCAGGGGGACCTTGCAGTCGGGGCAGGTTTGCTCCGTGCCCTCGGCCGTGAGCACCAAGCCCAGCTCTTGGCCGCAGCCGCGGCAGTGCAAGTCGTCCGGGTAGTTCAGCTCGAAGCAGGCCGCGCAACGCAGCGTGGCCAGCGCCGTCGAGCAGTGGCGGCAGGTACGCTCGCCGGCCTGCGCAAAGGCGCCGCACACCGGGCATTGGTAGACGCGCGCTTCGGGCATAGCGGCTCGAGAGTACTTTGCCATTGGCGGGGCTGGCCAGCGGCCCTACGAATCCCCGATGCGGAAGCTCCCGGCCTCGTACTGCACCCTGGCAAGCGCGACCCTGCTCACGCTTGTCACCTTTGCCTGCTCGCGCGCGGAGCCCGGACAAGCCGCGCCTGCCAGCAGCGGCGTGGCGAGCCCGTCGGGTCCCCTCGGCGCAGGCGCGCCCGCGCCCGACGTGACGTTTGCCCTGCACACGGGTGAAAAGCTTTCGCTCAGCAGCCTGCGTGGCAAGCCCGTGGTCGTCTACTTTTATCCCAAGGACGATACGCCGGGCTGCACCATCGAGGCGCAGGAGATTCGCGATCTGTACACGGAGCTCAAGGCAACCGGCGCGGTCGTGATCGGCGTCTCCACGGACCCGGCGGATTCGCACCGCGCGTTCGCGGAGAAGCACGCGCTGCCGTTCTTGCTCGCGTCGGACGCGAGCTTCGAGCTAGCGAAGGCGTTTGGTGTACCGCTCAAGAACGAGCGCACCTCGCGCGTCAGCTTCGTGATCGGCGCGGACGGTCGCATCAAGCGTTCGTTTCCGGAGGTCACGCCAAAGGGGCACGCCGCCCAGCTGCTTGCAGCCATCTCTAGTTGAGCGCGTTTGTGGTCACGGCTTCGATTGGATAGCGCCATGGCTGACGCACGGCTGGCGCTAGCCTCGACGCATGCGCCCGACCACTGGTCTCATTTTACAGCTGCCCGCCCGCCAAGCCTGGCTTCTGGCGAGGCTTTGGCGAGGACCGAAGCGGAGCGTACGTGGGTACGTGAGCATCGGACCGGAGCCAAAACGAAGCCAGACGCCAGGATCGGCGGGCGTGGTCAACAGCTGAGATGAGGTGAATGATGAGCTGCCTGCGCCAGGTGTTTTCTCGCCTCGTCGTCGCTTCGGGCCTGCTGCTCCTCGCTTGCGCGACCGCGGTCGAGGACGGCCCCTTGGGGGGTGACATCGGCGAGGAGCAGGGGGGCAGCACGAGCCAGGCGGGCTCGGTGTTCGTTGCCGGCAGCACCAGCAGCGCCGGCACACTTCCCAGCGCCGGTACGACCAGCGGCGCCGGCACCACGAGCAACTCGGGGGGCAAAGGCGGCAGTGGATCGACCGCATTTGGCGGCACTTCGACGGCTGGCGGCACCAAGGGCGGTAGCGGCGGCAGCGCCAGTGGTGGCGCTAGCGCTGGCTCTTCGTCGGGCGGCAAAGCAGGCTCAGCCAGCGGCGGTAGTGCGTCGGCTGGAGCCGGCAATGGCGGAACCGGCACGGCCGGTTCTGGAACAGCCGGTAGCGGAACAGCAGGCTCGACCAGCACCACTTGCAGCGGCGTCGCCAACTGGAGCTCCAAGACCTACGCCATCGGCGATACGGTCGCTTCGGTCTGCAGCGGAGTGTTCGCGGGAAGCTGCCCGTCGGGTCAGTCGCACAAGTTCGAGTGCAATCCAGGTGCTGGCGCAGCAGCGTTGCCGTGGTGTCAGAGCCGCGAGCCTGGCGTCGGCAACGGCTGGAATGAAGCTTGGGTCGACAAAGGCCAGTGCCAGTAGCGTTGAAACCTACCGGATAACTAGTCTGCGACAGGCGCCAAGCCGCGCTTTTCGGGGCTCTCAAAGCGTGGTTTCATTGGGCATGAGCTTTTCGCGCGCCGTCGGGCCCGTGTTCGGTGCCTCATGTGTGCTGATGCTGCTCGCGTCGGCCTGCGGCTCGAGCAGCGGCTCGAACGTGAACGGTGGCGGCACCGGCAAAGCTGGCTCCAGCACTGGCCCCAACTTGGGCAACTTGGCTGGCAATGGCTCCAGCTCTGGCGGTAGCTCGGGTGACCCCGGTTGCGCGAGTGATCTGGTCAAGGCAGAGCGCATCCCGCTCGACATGTACGTGATGCTCGACGTGTCGGGATCCATGACCGAGGCAACCGCTGGCGATGTGACCATCACCAAGTGGGACGCAGTCAGCTCGGCGTTGTCCGAGTTCGTGAAAGATCCCGCGTCCGCCGGCATGGGCATGGGGCTTCAGGTTTTTCCGATCGTGCATCCGGACGCGCCCGCGTCGTGTAAGAGCAACAACGACTGCGGGGAGTTTGGGCCTTGCTTCCTCAAGGCGTGCTGGGGCTACGACGAGGCGCTCGTCCCCTGCGAGACCGACGCGTATTGCGGCCGCTTTGGTCCGTGCATCGAGTTCGCGCAGTGCGCCGGCAATCGCGAGTTCGTGTGCGCCGCTGAAGACATCGGCCTCAACTGCGGCACCGATCCTATGACCGGTCAGCAGCTTGGCGCGTGCTCGGCGTTGGTGAGCAGCACTTGCTTGTCCACGGCTGATTGCCGGCCCGCCACCTACGCAACCCCCGCGACGCCCATCGCCGAGCTACCCGGCGCGCAAGCAGCGCTCGTCGCAGCCATCGAAGCCGCCGGCCCTGAAGACGGTGGCCTCACCCCGTCCGGTCCGGCCCTTCAAGGCGCCATCGATCAAGCCAGCAGCTGGGCCGTGGCGCACCCCGACCGGCAGGTCGTCGCCGTACTGGCCACCGACGGCTTGCCCACGCTGTGCGAGCCGGTCGAGATCGCCGCTGTGGCGGCGCTCGCCGCCCGTGGTCGCGGCTTGAAACCGGCCGTTTCCACCTTCGTCATCGGCGTCGTGGGACCAACCGACGTGGACGCCCCCACCAACCTGGACAGCATCGCCAAGTCTGGCGGTACCACCAAGGCGTTCATCGTCGACACCGCCGGCGATGTGCAAAAGCAGTTCCGGGACGCGCTGAACACGATTCGCGCTTCGGGCCTGTCCTGTGAGCTGGCGGTGCCATCCCCCATGGATGGCAAGGCCCTCGATTACGGCTTCGTGAACGTCACCTTCGACCGAGGGGACGGTCCTACCAACCTGATTGGCGTGGCTGACGAGACTGGCTGTACGGCCGAGGGAGGGTGGTACTACGACGTCAACCCTGACGAGGGCACGCCCAAGCGCATCGTGGCTTGCCCAACTACTTGCACCCAGTTCCAGCAGACCGACATGGGCTCGGTCCAGATCAAGCTCGGCTGCGAAGAGACCCGCGTAAAGTAGAGGGCGCTTCCGCTGGTACTGCACTCCTGAGCAGCCTCATGGAGAAAAGCGTGCCAAAGCGACGCCGAACCCTTGCCTAGCGGGCCCCCCTTTGCTACGAAGCGCGTCCCCTTAGCTGGCCCACCTGATGTGGGCTTCGCCAGCCCCTCGCGGGCGGCGCGCGGCGGGTCCCGACCAACCTGGTCGAGACCTTAGAGCCGCGGCCCCCGGTAAGAGGCTGTCGGAGACGACAACCGTCGCCTCCGGGGGTCGACAAGTCTCACGGAGAAACTGTCGCTATGATCAGCAACGCTAAAGCCAATTATCAGAGGATCAGTCCGCGCAAGGCGCGCATGATCGTGGACCTGATCCGGGGACGGGACGCAAGCGAGGCTCTGCAAATCCTCGACTTCACCTACAAGGCCGGTGCGCCTTTCGTGAAGAAGCTCCTGGCGAGCGCCCTCGCCAACGCGCAGCAGAAGAACCCGAGCATCGACGTCGACACGCTCTACGTGAGCCGTGCTTCAGCCGATAAGGGTCCGAACTCGCATCTCCGCCGCTGGCGGCCGCGCGCTCAAGGTCGCGCGACCCAAATCCAGAAGGGCGTGACCCACATCAACATCGAGCTGGATCAGCGCTAACCGCGCGCCAGCTGCAGCCGAGAACCAACCATGGGACAAAAGACTCATCCGTATGGCTTTCGTCTAGGTGTCATCAAGACCTGGACCAGCAAGTGGTACGAGGACAAGCAGTACCAAACCTGGCTGCACCAAGACATCCGCATCAAGCGGGCCGTCAAGGAGTACCTCTACAACGCGAACGTCGCGTCCGTTGAGGTCGAGCGCGCTGCCAACAAGGCCAAGATCATCGTGTACACGGCGCGTCCGGGTATGGTGATCGGCAAGGGCGGCAAGGGCATCGAGACGCTCAAGATTGGCAACCTCGCCACCGCCGCCAAGGGCGAGCCGAAGTTCGCTGGCGTCCAGTCGTTCACCGACAACGAGGTGTTCATCGACGTCCAAGAGGTGCGCAAGGCCGAGACCAACGCGCAGCTCGTGGCCGAGAACATCGCGACCCAGCTCGAGCGCCGCATCGCCTTCCGTCGCGCCATGAAGAAGGCGCTGACCACGGCCATGAAGTTCGGCGCCAAGGGCGTGCGCGTCCGTTGCGCCGGTCGCTTGGGCGGCTCCGAAATCGCTCGCGTCGAGACGTACCGTGAAGGTCGCGTGCCGCTGCATACGCTGCGCGCCGACGTCGACTTCGGCCTGGCCGAAGCTCGTACGACCTACGGCACCATCGGCATCAAGGTTTGGATCTTCAAGGGTGAGGTTTTGCAGCGCAAAGCCCGCCGGATTCCGGAGTGATGCGCCATGAGCCAGATGTCTCCCAAGCGGACGAAGTTCCGCAAGCAGCAAAAAGGTAAGAACCGCGGCGTGGCCTGGAAGGGCTCCGACGTGTCGTTCGGTGACTTCGCGCTGCAAGCTGTCGACCACAGCTTCGTCACCGCTCGCCAGATCGAGGCGGGCCGTATGGCGATTCAGCGTCACGTGAAGCGCGCCGGCAAGCTCTGGATCCGGATCTTCCCGGACAAGCCCATCACCAAGAAGCCTCTCGAAGTCCGCATGGGCTCCGGCAAAGGCGGCGTCGAAGGTTACGTGGCGGTTGTCAAGCCCGGTCGCGTGCTGTTCGAGATCGCCGGCGTTCCCGAAGCCGACGCCCGTCAGGCGTTCAAGCTGGCCGCGAGCAAGCTGCCGCTGACCACCAAGTTCCTCATCCGGAGTGCACTCTGATGAAAGCCAAGGACCTGCGTGAGCGGTCGACCGAGGATCTGGCGGAGCTCAAGGCGACGCTGTCCAAGGATCTGTTCTCTCACAAGATGAAGAACTTCACGGGTCAGCTCGACGACACGAGCTTGATCAACAAGTCCCGCAAGGACATCGCGCGCATCGAGCTCCTGCTCAGCGAGCGTGCCGCTAAAGGAGCCAAGTCGTGAGCGAGACGGAAGCCAACAAGGGTTCGCCCGTCTATCGCCGCAAGCTCATCGGTCGCATCTCGAGCGACAAGATGAACAAGACGGTGGTGGTCGAGGTCGTGCGCTTCAAGCGCGACACCATGTACAAGAAGTACGTGCGCGTGAAGAAGAAGTACAAGGCGCACGACGAGACGAACCAGTACAAAACTGGTGATCGCGTCGAGATCCAAGAGCACCGCCCGCTCTCGGCCGAGAAGCGCTTCATCGTGACGCGCCTGATCAACCGCCCTGCCTCGGAGCTGACGGCCAAATGATCCAGACGCTATCCTTCCTCGACGTCGCGGATAACTCGGGCGCCAAGCGCGTCCAGTGCATCAAGGTGCTCGGCGGCTCGCGCCGTCGCTACGCGCACCTCGGCGACATCATCGTCGTTGCCATCAAAGAGGCTCTGCCTGGCAGCAAGGTGAAGAAGGGCGATACGGCCAAGGCCGTCGTCGTTCGCACCGCTCGCGAGGCTCGCCGCGCCGATGGCAGCTACATCAAGTTCGACGACAACAGCGCCGTCTTGATCAACGCCCAGTCCGAGCCGGTCGGCACCCGCATCTTTGGACCCGTCGCTCGCGAGCTGCGCAGCAAGAAGTTCATGAAGATCATCTCGCTGGCTCCGGAGGTGCTGTGATGAACCGCCTCGTAGTCGGCACCGAAGTCATCGTCGTTCGCGGTAACGACAAGGGCAAGCGCGGCAAGGTCGCCAAGCTGCTCCTGGACAAGAACCGCGTCGTCGTCGAAGGCGTCAACACGGTCAAGCGTCACCTCAAGGCCACCCCGCAGCGCGGCGGCGGCATCTTGCAGGTCGAAGCCCCTCTGCCCGTTTCGCACGTGATGCCGGTCGACCCCGAGTCCGGCAAGCCGACCCGCGTCCGCGCGAAGGTCGAAGGCGACAAGAAGCAGCGCATCGCCAAGAGCGGCGCGGTGCTGGCCGTCGCGAAGGAGAGCTGAGCCATGTCCGACAACGTCAATCCGCGGCTCCGCGACAAGTACACGAAGGAAGTGGTTCCGGCGCTGATGAAGCGCTTCAACTACACCAACGTGATGCAGGTCCCGCGCCTCAAGAGCATCGTCCTCAACATGGGTCTCGGCGAAGCCGTCGGGAACCCCAAGCTGGTCGACGCTGCCGTCGGCGAGCTCACGCAGATCACCGGTCAAAAGCCGGTCGTCACCAAAGCCAAGAAGTCGATCGCGACTTTCAAGCTGCGTGAAGGGATGCCGATCGGCGCCAAGGTCACGCTGCGGCGCGAGCGCATGTGGGAGTTCTTCGACCGCCTGGTCACGCTCTCGCTACCCCGCGTCCGCGACTTCCGCGGCACCAGCCCCAAGGCATTCGATGGCGCGGGCAACTACACGCTCGGCCTCAAAGAACAAATCGTTTTCCCCGAGATCGACTTCGACAAGGTCGACAAGGTCAAGGGTATGAACATCACCTTCGTCACAACCGCCGGCACGGACGAGGAAGCCAAAGAGCTCCTCGGAAGCCTCGGCATGCCGTTCAGGAGCTAACGATGGCACGCGCTTCCCAGTGGGCCAAAGTCAACCGTCCCGCGAAGTTTTCGACTCGCATCGTGAATCGCTGCAAGGTTTGCGGCCGTTCTCGCGCGGTGTACCGCGACTTCGGGCTGTGCCGTATGTGCTTCCGCCTCCTCTCCCTCAAGGGTGAGATTCCGGGCGTTACCAAGTCGAGCTGGTGATCCCATGATGACCGATCCGATTGCCGATCTGCTGTCGCGTATTCGCAACGCGGCCCTGGCACGCCACGAGCTGACCCGGCTGCCCGCCAGCAAGCTCAAGAAGAGCGTTGCCGAGCTCCTGAAGGCCGAAGGCTACGTTGCCGACGTCCGCCAAGAGGAGTGGGGTCCGCAAAAGCACCAGACCCTGACCATCGTGCTCAAGTACTCGACCACGGGTAGCAACGAGCGCACGAGCGCCTTCCAAGGCATTCGTCGCGTGTCGCGCCCCGGCCGTCGCGTGTACGTGGGCCACCACGAAATCCCGCGCGTGCTGTCGGGCCTCGGGATCTCGATCCTGAGCACGTCGCACGGGCTCATGTCTGACAAGGAAGCGCGTCGCCAGAAGGTCGGCGGCGAGCTCCTGTGTGAGGTGTGGTGATGGCTACCGCTACCGAAGAAGTTCGTCTGTCTCGCGTGGGCAAGCGCCCGGTCGTCATCCCCAAGGGTGTGACCGTGAGCCTGTCCGACGTGAAGCTCGACGTGCAGGGTCCCAAGGGCAAGATGTCCGTGCCGATCCCGGGCCAAGTGATCGCGAAGAAGGATGGCGACGCCATCAGCTTCACGAGCTCGGCCCCCGGTCGCGACGGCGCTCGCCTGCAGGGCCTGGCTCGCGCGCTGTTCGCCAGCGCCGTCAAGGGCTCGGCCGAAGGCTACGAGAAGGTGCTCGAGCTGGTCGGCACCGGTTACCGCGCCGAGATCAAGGGCAAGGTCGTCACGTTGGCCCTCGGGTTCTCGCACCCGACCAACGTGGAGATTCCGCCCTCCATCACGGCCGTCGTCCCGGCTGACTCCAAGGGCACGCAGCTCGTGCTCACCTCCGCTGACAAGGCGCTGCTCGGGCAGCTCGCCGCCAGCATCCGCGATCTTCGTCCGCCAGAACCTTACGGCGGCAAAGGCATCCGCTACCGCGGCGAGAACATCCGTCGCAAGGCCGGCAAGGCCGCCAAGGGCAAGGGTAAGTAACCATGGCCAAGCTCACGGGTCGGGAGCGCCGCAAGCTCCGCATTCGCAGCAAGATCAGTGGCACGAACGAGCGTCCGCGCTTGAGCGTGTTTCGCACCGGTCGTCACATCTACGCCCAGGTCGTGGTCGACGACGACGGCAAGACGCTGGCCGCAGCCTCCACGCTGTCCGGCGACTTGAAGAACACGCTCGGCGAAGACAACAAGACCGACAGCGCCAAGAAGGTCGGCGCGCTGATCGCCAAGATCTGCCTCGAAAAGAAGATCGAGCAGGTCGTGTTCGATCGCAACGGCTACCTGTACCACGGCCGCATCAAGGCTCTGGCCGAAGCGGCCCGCGAAGCCGGTCTCAAGTTCTGAGGACACGCACATGGCCATCGAAAATATCGACGAAGAAAAGCTCAAAGAGCGCGTCATTCACATCAACCGCGTCGCGAAGGTCGTGAAGGGCGGTCGCCGCTTCAGCTTCAGCGCGCTGGTGGTGGTGGGCGACGAGTCCGGTCATGTCGGTGTCGGTCTCGGCAAGGCGAACGAAGTTCCCGAGGCGATTCGCAAGGGCAACGACCAGGCTCGCAAGAACATGTTCAAGGTGCCGATGATCGGCTCGACGGTTCCGCACGACGTGATCGGTCACTTCGGTGCCGGCCGCGTGCTGCTCCGTCCCGCCTCGCCCGGTACGGGCGTTATCGCCGGTGGCGCCGTGCGCGCCGTCGTCGAGTCGGCGGGCATTCACGACATCCTGAGCAAGTGCTTGGGCACGACCAACAAGCACAACGTCGTCAACGCGACCATCGCGGCCCTGCAGATGCTGCGCGCCCCCGAGAAGGTCGCCGCCGCTCGCGAGAAGTCGACCGACGAAATCACCGCCGACTACTCGGTCGCGGCCGTCGCCAGCCACGCTGGTGAGGCCTCGTCGGTCGTCTCGTCCGGCAAGCCTGCCACCGTTGGTGGAGCGTCCTGATGGCCAAGCTGCTCGTCACCCAAACTGTCAGCGTGATCGCGCGTCCGCACACGACGCGCGCCGTCATCAAGGGCCTCGGCCTCCGCGGCCCGGGTTCGAGCGTGACCGTGGACAACACCCCGTCGTTCCGCGGCATGATCAAGAAAGTGCTCCACCTCGTTAAGGTGGAGGAGAAGAAGTCATGAGCACGATTCTCGCGCGCCTCACCCCCCCGGCTGGCTCGGTCAAGACCGCCAAGCGTCTCGGACGCGGCGTGGGCTCTGGCCTGGGCAAGACCTGCGGCAAGGGCATGAAGGGCCAGAAGGCTCGCCACGGCGGCAACTTCGGCAAGCTGCACTTCCAGGGCGGTCAAACGCCGATTCAGCGTCGCTTGCCCAAGCGCGGCTTCAACGTGCCGTTCCCGGTCTTCACGGTCGCGCTCAACGTCGCGGATCTCGAGCGTTTCGACGCCGGCAGCACCGTCAACGAGGAGGCGCTCCGCGCCGCTCGCTTGGTGCAGGGCCGCGGCGCCCGCATCAAGATCCTCGGCGACGGCGAGCTGACCAAGAAGCTCACGGTGGAGGCGCATGCCTTCAGCGCCTCGGCCAGCGAGAAGATCGCCAAGGCCGGTGGCAAGGCCGTCGTCATCGAGACCACGGTAGCTCCGAAGACCGCGTCCGCGAGCTAAGCTGAGCCCATGGCAGCATTGGCGGGCTTCTCGAACATCGGCAAGGTGCCGGAGCTGCGTCGGCGCATCATCTTCACGCTGATCGTCGTCGCGATCTACCGCGTGGGCGTGTTCGTCACGACCCCCGGGGTGGACCGCGTGGTGATGCACCAGGTCGTCAAGGGCCAGGGCGGCATCCTCGGCCTGCTCAACCTGTTCTCGGGTGGCGCGCTCGCCAACCTGTCCATCTTCGCGCTCGGCATCATGCCGTACGTGTCAGCCAGCATCATCATGCAGCTGATGGGCCTGGTCAGTAAGCAGGTCGAAGAGCTCAAGAAAGAGGGCGAGGCGGGTCGTCGCAAGCTCGAGCAGTGGACGCGCTACGGCGCAGTCGCGCTCTCGTGCTTTCAGTCATTCGGCGTCGCCATGATGCTCGAAGGCATGAACAACTCCGACATCGGCGGCGGTCGCAACGGCGACGTCGTGACGTCGCCGGGTTGGGGCTTTCGCCTGCTCACCATCATCACGCTCACCACCGGCGCGTCTTTGCTGATGTGGCTCGGTGAGCAAGCGACGGAGCGTGGCATCGGCAACGGCACGTCGATGATCATCTTTGCCAGCATCGTCAGCGGCATTCCGTCCGGTGTGATGAGCTACTGGCAGAGCACGGGCGGCGATGTCCAGCCGCTCACCATCGCCATCTTGCTCGGTGTTTTGCTGCTCAGCATCGCGGTCGTCGTGTTCTTCGAGCGCGCGCAGCGGCAGATCCCCATTCAGTATTCCCGGCGCCAAGTCGGTAGGCGCGTGTACGGCGGGCAGACCGCGCACCTGCCGCTGAAAGTGAACATGGCGAGCATGATCCCGCCAATCTTCGCCTCCAGCTTGCTGATGTTCCCGGCCACGTTGGCCAACATGAACATCCCCGGCATGCAGGCGTTCAGCGCGCTGCTCAACCGCGGCGACTGGCTGTTCCACGCGCTGTTCGCCACGCTGATCATCTTCTTTGCCTTCTTCTACACGGCGGTGACGTTCCAACCGGTGGACGTGGCCGACAACCTGAAGAAGCAGCAGGCGAACATCCCCGGCATTCGTCCCGGTCGCCAAACGGCCGAGTACATCGACCGCGTCTTGACCCGCCTGACCACGGGTGGCGCCATCTACATCGCGGTCATCTGCACCGTGCCGGCCATCGTGGCGCAGTCGTTCCGGATCCCGTTCCAGTTCGGTGGCACCAGCTTGATCATCGTCGTGGGCGTCGCGCTCGAGACGGTGAATCAGATCGAGGCGCACCTCATCACGCGCAGCTACGAGGGCCTGACCGGTCCACGTATGACTCGCCTCAGTGGAAGGCGGCCCGCGTGAGGTTGATCCTCCTGGGAGCTCCCGCGAGCGGCAAGGGAACGCAAGCCGCGGTGCTGACCGAGCAGTTCGGCGTGCCGAAGATCTCGACCGGCGACATGCTGCGCGCTGCGTTGAAGGCCGGCACTCCGCTCGGCAAGGAAGCCGCGACGTTCATGGAGGCTGGCAAGCTGGTCCCGGACTCGGTCGTCATCGGCCTGGTCGAGGAGCGGCTGAAGGAAGCGGACGCCCAGAAGGGTTTCATTCTGGACGGATTCCCGCGCACGGTGCCTCAGGCCGAGGCGCTGGACGCGCTGCTCAAACGTTTAGGTGTTGGTTTAGATTTCATCGTCCAAATCGACGTTCCGCGCGACCTTTTGATGGAGCGGGCGACCCTCCGGCGGACCGACAAACGGACTGGACAAATCTACCACCTCAAGTACAGTCCGCCGCCCTCGGACGCCGAGCTCGAACATCGGGCCGACGACCAGGAAGAGACCGTGAAGAAGCGCCTCGATGCATACGACGCGCAGACGGCGGCTCTGCTTCCGCACTACGAACAACTCGGCGTTCTGCGCCGCGTCGATGGGGTCGGATCTCCCAAAGAGGTCACTACCCGAATGCTTTCCCAGATTACCGGCTGAGCCGGAGAGACACACGGAGGATCGAAACGAAGGAAAAGACTGAAGCCGGCATCATCACCGAGGTTCTACCGAGCGCAATGTTCGGTGTTCGCCTCGACGATGGTCGAAGGGTTCGCGCGGGAGTCGCTCCCGCACTACGCCACGCAGTCGTGAGGCTGATCAGCGGAACCCGAGTCAGCGTCAAACTTTCCGAGCTCGATCCCAACCGCGGTCAAATCACCGAAACGATTTGAGGCACGTCATGAAGGTCCGTCCCAGCGTCAAGAAAATCTGTGAGAAGTGCAAGATCGTGAAGCGCCGCGGTGTGCTGCGCATCATCTGCGACAACCCGCGTCACAAGCAGCGTCAAGGTTAAGGATTAGAATATGGCACGTATCGCTGGTGTAGATCTGCCCCGCCGCAAGGCGATTGCTTACGCGCTTCCGTACATCTACGGCATTGGCCCCTCCACGGCGCGCGCGCTGTGCAAGACGGCCAACGTCCCGGAGACCAAGAAGGTCGACGAGCTCACCGAAGCCGACGTCAAGGCGATCCGCGACGCCATCGAAGCTTCGGTCAAGGTCGAAGGCGACGCGCGTCGCGAAGTGCAGCAGAGCATCAAGCGTCTGATGGACCTCGGTTGCTACCGCGGCCTCCGTCACCGTAGGAACCTTCCGGTGCGCGGTCAGCGTACCCGCACCAACGCTCGCACTCGCAAGGGTCCGCGCAAGAACCTCGGGCGCCGGGCCTAAGGGGAGCATCTAGCTAATGGCAACAGCATCGACAGCTACGACCAAGGGCCGCCCCGCCAAGAAGGTCGTCAAGAAGAACATCTACACGGGCATCGTCCACATCCAGTCGACGTTCAACAACACCATCGTGACCATCACCGACGTGAACGGTGCGGTCATCTCTTGGGCCAGCGCTGGTTCGCGCGGCTTCAAGGGTTCGCGCAAGAGCACGCCGTTCGCGGCGCAGCTGGCCGCCGAAGAAGCTTCGCGTCGCGCGCAGGAGCACGGTCTCCGCTCGGTCGCGGTGTTCGTGAAGGGTCCAGGCTCGGGTCGTGAGTCCGCGCTGCGCGCTCTTCAGCAAGCTGGTTTCAAGGTCACGCTGATCCGTGACGTGACGCCGATCCCCCACAACGGTTGCCGGCCCCCCAAGCGCCGCCGCGTGTAATTAGGACAAGAAGATGGCCCGCTATATTGGAGCAGTCTGCAAGCTTTGCCGTCGTGAAGGTGGAAAGCTGTATCTCAAGGGTGAGCGTTGCTACACGGAGAAGTGCGCGGTCAGCCGTCGCCCTTACCCGCCAGGTCAGCACGGCCAGGCCCGCATCAAGCTGAGCGAGTACGGCCTCCGCCTGCGCGAGAAGCAAAAGATGCGTCGCATCTACGGCCTGCTCGAGAAGCAGTTCGCCGGGTACTACGTGCAAGCGACCCACCTCAAGGGCCGCACCGGTGAAGAGATGCTGGGGCTCATCGAGCGCCGCCTCGACAACGTCGTCTTGCGCATGGGCTTGGCTTCCAGCCGCGCTCAAGCTCGCCAGCTCGTGCGCCACATGCACGTCAAGGTGAACGGCAAGTACGTCAACATCCCGAGCTTCACGGTCAATCCGAACGACAAGATCGAGATCGAGGAAGCGGCGAAGAAGATCCCGTTCATCGCAGCCGCCTTGGCCGCCGCTGGCAACCGCCAGCAGGCCAGCTGGCTCGAGGTGGACAAGGAGAACTTCTCGGGAACGTTCAAGGGCATGCCCGTTCGTGACGAGATGAACGAGCCGAGCGTCCGCGAACAGTACGTCGTCGAGTATTACTCACGCTAAGCGTGACGGCTCTACGGAGCCAAACGCGGGCAGGCCGCGGGAACACTGGGAGGAGCGGATTCCACCAGTGTTCCGAGATGGCCGCGCGAACCCTGAATCGAAGAAGGAGAGTATCGAATGGTAACGCAAATGATGAGCCGTAACTGGCGCGACCTGATCCGTCCGAAGGCGATCACGCTCGACCCCGAGTCGAACAACGAGATTTACGGCAAGTTCACCTGCGAGCCGCTCGAGCGCGGTTTCGGCATCACGATCGGTAACTCGCTCCGTCGCGTGCTGCTCGCTTCGCTTCAGGGTGCTGCCATCACGGCGGTCAAGCTCGAGGGCGCGCTCCACGAGTTCACCACGATTCCGGACGTCGTCGAAGACGTGACGGACATCATCCTCAACCTCAAAGAGGTCGTGTTCAAGGCCGAGTCGCCCAAGACGTACACCGTGCGTCTCGAGAAGGAGGGCCCCGGCCCCGTTCTCGCCGGTGACATCAAGGTCGTGGACGGCCTGACGGTGCTGAACCCCACGCACCAGATCGCGACGCTCGACAAGAAGGGCCCGTTGTCGATGGAGCTCACGGTCAACGTGGGCCGCGGCTACGTGTCGGCCGAGCGCAACAAGTCGCCGACCATGTCGATCGGGACCATCCCAATCGACGCGCTGTTCTCGCCGATCCGCAAGGTGAACTACACCGTGCAGAACGCGCGCGTCGGCCAGGTCACCGACTACGACAAGCTCGTGCTCGAGGTGTGGACCAACGGCGCCGTGCGCCCGGTCGACGCCGTGGCGTTCGCCGCGAAGATCTTGAAGGAGCAGCTCTCCATCTGGATCAACTTCGAGGAGAGCGAAGAGACCAGCTACCACGTCGCTGGTGGTGACGACGAGCCGCTGAACGAGAACCTGTTCCGCTCGGTCGACGAGCTGGAGCTGTCGGTTCGTTCCGCGAACTGCCTGCAGAACGCCAACATCACCCTCATCGGTGAGTTGGTGCAGAAGACCGAGCAAGACATGCTCAAGACCAAGAACTTTGGTCGCAAGTCGCTCAAAGAAATCAAAGAGATCTTGTCCACGATGGGCCTCGGTCTCGGCATGAAGTTCGACAACTGGCCCGGGATGCTGGAGCGCTGGAAGGCGCAACAGGCTCAGGGCTAAGACTGAAGGAACCGTAAGATGAGGCACCGTAACGCCGGGCGGCAGTTCAGCCGCAACACCAGCCACCGTAAGGCGATGTTTCGCGCGCTCACCGCGAACCTGGTGGCGCACGAGCGCATCGAAACCACAGACGCCAAGGCCAAAGAGCTGAAGCGCGTGGCCGAGCGACTCATCACGCACGCCGTCCGCTTGGGCGACGTAGCCTTCACCCCGCAAGACAAGCTCAGCGCCGCCGACAAGGCCAAGCGCCAGGCTGCTCAGGCTCACATGGGTCGCTTCCTCCGCCGCTTCGCGGTGGTGAAGCAGTCGGGCGAGGACGTGAAGATCGACCTGGTCGAGAAGGTGTTCCTCGACCTGGCGCGCCGCTTCAAGGGGCGTCCTGGTGGCTACACCCGCATCATCAAGCTCGGTAACCGTCGCGGCGACAACGCCCCGATGGCCCTGATCGAGTTCGTGGTGGAAGCGGGCGAGCCGCACAAGCCCGGCGTCAAGAAGGCGAAGGCCGAAGGCGCCGAGAAGCCGGCCAAGAAGGCCGCCAAGAAGACGGAAGCTTCCGAGAAGAAGCCGGCCAAGAAGGCCGCCAAAGCCGCCGCAGGCTGAAGAGCCACAGAGGTTGCCGCGTAGGCGTGGTCGGATGAGGAGTCCGACCACGCTTTCGTGTTTTGTGGGGCGCGCGCGACGCTGTCACGCTACGGCGTAGACCTAGCTGGATGCTGCAGAGTCCGAGTGTGCTTTGGTGGTTCCTAGGGCTAGCCGTGCTGGGCTTTGCGACCTGCGCTGCCGCGCCGGCCACGTCTGCGCCATCGGCATCCAAAGCGGCTGACGAATTCAAGGCGCTGTTCGCCGGCGTTTGCCAGATCGGGACGGTGCCGCACGCCTCGGCAGGCGTGGCCGCGATTGGCTGCACCTGCTGCCCGCCGTTCGACGAGTGTCGGCCTACGGGGCTGGTGCAGGACGTCGAGAGCGTGTACGCGCCCAACGCGACGGTCGCGGGCTCGTTCACGCGCGCCGGCGCCGATCAGCGCGCTGTCGCGATGCAGGGTTGCGAGTCGCACGCCGAAAACTACGGCGGCATGCTGCTGCTGGAGCGCGGGGCGCAGGGGTTTCAGGTCGTGCGCTACGTGAGCGCGCTGGCGGCGAACAGCTGCTGGGCGGTGCGCCGCAAAGACGGTCGGGATCTCCTGTTGTGCGAGCGGGACGATGGGCACCAGGGGACGGCAAGTCAGGCGCTCTACCAGTGGGACCTGAGCGGCTCGGACGAGCAGCTGCTGAACACGAATGAGCTCGTGTACGTGAGCGACAACGAGATGTCCGGGTGCTGGAGCGAGCCTGGCGCCGAGATCACCTCGACGCGCATGCTACCGCCTCGATTCGACTTTCGCCCCGGGCGCCCGCTGCTCACGCTCGACCTCGACGTGCGCCAAGGGCGCGTGAGCAAGCCGTACCTGGCGCGCTGCCAGGAGCTGCTGCAAACGAGAGATGCTGCGCCGCCCGACGCGCGGCGCAGCCCTCGCAATTTGCTGGCTGCGCGCACGCAGCGCCTGGTTTTCGGCTTCGACGGCGCTCATTTGGTGCAGAAGCTGCCGAGCTCGACCAAGAAACGCTAGGCGCGCGCGCCGACGCCGCGCTACTCCGCCGCGCGGCAGACGAAGAACTCGAAGCTCTCGCAGATGCAGCCGGGCTCACCGCCTTGGCACTCGCAGTCTGCGCCGCAGCTGCAGTTGGTACCGCCGTAGATGGGCGTGCAGTCGCTGCGATGCGTACAGGCGGCTTCGGTCTCGAGCTCGCCGCAGGTTTCTTCGGCGGCTGCTTCGCATTCATGCGTCTCGAGGTTGCAGTTGTAGCCGGCGTCGCAGTCGCGCTCTCCTTCGCAGGGTGTGGCCATGACGGCTGGCGGTTCACCGCCCGCGCTGGTGTCGGTGCCCGCGCTGCCTGAAGCGGGCGTACCGCCCGTTGCGGTGCCGCCGCTGCCAGCGGCTGCGCCAGCGTCCGCGCCAGCGCGAGAGCTTGCGCCAGCTCGGCTGTGGCTACCGCCAAAATCGTCGGTGGAGTCCCAGTCGTCGGTGTTGCAGTCCTCGTAGTGCTCCACGTTGCACGCCGCCAAGCCGAGCAAACACGCGATAATCCCGCCAATGGACTTGTTCATGCCGATCCTCCCGCGCTGAGCGCGACCGTTAAGCAAGGGGACGCGTCGGCGAAGGGCCGCAGCTGCGACCCCACCGAGCGCCCCGTTTTGGTTGACGCCAGCAGTGCCCGCCCCGTGGCCAAGCGTTCAAACCAAAATCAAAAAGCCCAAAACCGGCGGCGCCCGGGGGAAGGTGTCGCCAAGTTCCGGTAAGTCTGGGAAAATTTAGGCAAATTCCGGCGGTTCTAAAGGTGGGGTTCGCACTGGCCGTACTGGCCAATGATGGCTACCGAAGCAGCCCGGGCCCCCCGGCCCCCCGCCCTCCCGGCCGAGCAACGGCAGCTCGCCGACGCGGTTCGGGAGCAGCTGTGGTTCGGTGACGAAGACCCCGCCCGTTCCGCGCTCGAGGCGTCGCGTTCCATGGCCGCGGCCCTGGCGCGCGCGACGGGGCTGAAGCCGTTCCCCGCGGTGGCGCAGCGCGCGATTGGCTTGCTGAACGATCCCGATACGCCGCTACGCAAGGTGCGCGAGGCGCTGGAGAAGGATCCGGCCATCGTTGCGGGCCTGCTGCGCGTCGCCAACTCGGCGGCCTACCGTTCACGTCAGACCATCAGCTCCGTCGAAGAAGCCGTGCAGCGTCTGGGATCGCGTCACGTGCTGGAGATTGTGACGAGTGTGGCCGCGATGGGCATGTTCAAGGACGCCAAAGGCGTGGGCCTGCAGGTGCGCGATCATTGCGCGCGCGTGGGCGCCATGACGCGCGTGCTCGCCACCGAGTGGCACCAGAAGACCGCCGAGAGCCCGTTCTTGTGTGGGCTGCTGCACGACCTGGGCAAGCTGCTGCTCTTGCAGGTGAGCGGCATCGACTACCAAAAGCTCGACCCCAAGGTGCTGACGCAAGCCGATGAAGCGTTCGTGCACGAGCGCGCCTTGCTCGGCTTCGATCACGCCGTTTTGGGCGGGCACGTGCTGGACGCTTGGAAGCTGCCGCCCAGTGTGGCGGAGGTGGTGGCCTGGCACCACCAGCCGGGGCGCGCCTTCGAGCACGGCGGCGAGCTGGGCATCGGCGTCGCGCTCGTGCGCATCGCCAACCGCATGGACTACCAGCTGTGCGTGAAGCCAGAGCTGGACGAAGCGTTCATTGCCGAGCTAGCGACCGACGGGTCCGTGCAATACACCGGATACCAAGAACAGATTCTCAAAGCGATGTGGCCCAAGCTCAGAGACGCGGCTCAGCAGATGCTGAGCGCCATCGGGGGGTAGGGAGTGGCGAGGCGTGAGGATTGAGTCGCAGCTGAGCTGCTGCGAGTTCACTCCTCGGCGTCCGCGACGCCCGGACCATCCCCACCCGCCACCTTCGACGCACTCTCGGGTTCTGCTTCGGGCTCGGACGGTGGCTCGGGCGGTGGAGCGGGAGATGGAGCGGGCGCAGGCGAAGGTTTGCGTAGCAGAATGAACGCGATTGCTGCGACGGCCGCGGCCAGGATTGAGCCGGCGGCGATCAGGCGGGCGTTTTCGGAGCGCTTCGGTTCGCCGCGTTCGAAGCGGGCTTGGGCGGATTTGGCGCGGGGGTTTTGCGCGTC
>DATAKF010000149.1:0-4390 GCA_036261775.1 Polyangiaceae bacterium
CGCGTTACCGGCGTGAGAGGCCGATGTCCTAACCGCTAGACGATGGGGCCTGGTGTTTTTCGTTCGTGCTGAGAGCTTTTGGCTGGGGGACTAGGATTCGAACCTAGATAGCAAGAGCCAGAATCTTGCGTCCTGCCGTTAGACGATCCCCCAATTAAGTTCGGAGGTTAGCCTTCGCTCTGAAGGGGTGATGCTGTCATCGGGAATGCCGAGGGCGGGGGCTAACTATCCTCAAAAGTGATGGAGCGCAAGCAGTTTGCGTCGTTTTCCTCGTTGGCGCTCCGCTTTTGGCAGAACGCCGGCGGACCGGCTATGTTGATGCTTCAATGCCCGGCGTCGCGCCAAGGAACGGATGGAGCTCCGAGTAGTCGGTTGCCACGGCGGTGAGACGCCCAAGCATCGGACCAGCGCCTTCGTCGTCGACGAGCGCCTGGCTATCGACGCCGGGTCGCTGACCAGCGGTCTCGATCTGAGCGCGCAGTTCCGGCTGCAAGCCTGCATCGTCAGCCACGCGCACCTGGACCACATCCGGGACCTGGCGACCATTGCGGACAACCGCTGCCAGGCGGATTGCGAACCACTGATTGTTGCCGCGACCAAGGACACCATCAGCTCGCTGAAGAAGCACTTCTTCAACAACCTTTTGTGGCCCGACTTTTCGACGATACCGAACAAGGCGCGGCCGACGATTCTGTTTCAGGAGCTGAAGCCCGAAAAAAAGGTGCAGATCGCGGGCTACCAGGTGCAGGCCGTGAGCGTCAGCCACACCATCGACAGCTCCGGCTTCATCATCCAAGGACCGGACGCGACGATCGCGTACAGCGGTGACACAGGTCCAACTGATCGGCTGTGGGAGCTGCTGAATCAGGAGAAGAACCTGAAGGCGCTCTTGCTCGAGGTCAGCTTTCCGGACCGCGAACAGAAGCTCGCGACCGTGAGCGGCCACCACACGCCGCGCACGCTGCTCAAAGACTTGAAGAAGCTACGCAAGCCGAAGGATTTGCCGACGCTGCTGTATCACATCAAACCGGTGTTCCAGCGCGAGGTCGAGCAAGAGTGCGCGCGCCTCAAAGGCGTGAACCTGGCCGTCACGGCCATCGGCGACCAGTACGTGCTCTGAGCCGCTTGGGCGGCAGGCCGCGGCGCCGCACCGCCGGGTCGAGCCGCGCGCTGGGCGGCGGCCACCGGCGGAACCCAACGCCGCAGGCCCCGAAAACTCCGGCAAAGCCCCTTTTGCAGGACCCCATGAAACGCGCATAAGATACATTATGTTAACTCAGCGGGAGCGGGTCAGGTTCAAGTGGCCGCGGGCCTGCGGCGAGCCCCGGTGGCCACGGCCGGCGTCTTCTTTGGCCGGAACCTATGAGGCCGTGTGGCGGTCGAGCGCGAACCACCTCGATGCCGAGGAACATCGGGCTCGGGTCCGAGACCAGAATCTTCGCTAAATCGGCGGCGCGACGTGCAGGCCGAGGAGCTGGCCGCCGTTGGTCATGACGAAGGCGCGCGAGCCGTAGGCTGCGGGCGTCATGCTGGAGCCGTCGGCCAGGTGGATGCCGTCGATGAGCTCGCCGCCGAGCGGATTGATCAGGAACAGACCCAGCCGGGAGGCCGAGATCAGCAGCACGCCCGACACCACTACCGGGTGCGAGACCGCCGTGGACGGCAAGGACCGTCGCCACAGCTCGGTGCCCGTGGCTGGGTCCAGGCCCCACAGGCCCGTGGTGCCGCTGGCGGCCAGCAAGACGCGCCGCTGGGGCTCGTCGCGGCCGTCCCGGCGCACGTGCGCGGGCTGGTCGAACAGCGAGATGTCGGTCACGCCGTACACGCCCGGATTGCTCCAGACCTGCGTGCCGGTTTCGGCGTCGAGCGCGTACACGCCCGCCGCGTAATTGCTGGCGTACACGACCGCGCCCGTCGGCAAGGCGTCTGGGATTGGCGTCGAATCGACGTCGAGCTGCTCGGGAACCTGGCCCAGCGTCTGCTCGGCTTCGGCGCCCAAATCGACGGGTTGCCAGCGTTCGGCGCCGGATTTGGCGTCGAACGCCGCCACGGTGCCGTCGCTGAAGCCGGCGTACACCTTGCCGTGAAACACGGCGACGCCCGAGTGGCCGGCGACTTCCATACCTGCGGCGGGCGTGCGGTGCTGGTTCCAGATGAGCTTGCCGGTCTGCGGCTCGATCGCCAGCACGGTGTCGTTGGCGTTGGCCACGTACAGCGTGCCGCCGTCCAGCACGGGACGGCGCGAAACCTCGGCGTTCGTCATGAAACGCCACAAAAGCTGGCCGTTTTTGGCGTTCACTTTGTAGAGCGCGCCGTCGTTCGAGCCGAAATACAGCACGTCTTCGCCTGCGTCGTAGAGCGGTGCGCACTGCACGAAGCCGAGCGTCTCGAAGCGCCAGAGCTTTTGGCCGTCGTCGGCGCGGAGGGCGTACAAGCCTTGGTCGGACGAGCCGACGAAGATGCGTCCGCCTGCCGGATCGATCTCGACCTGGCCGCGCTCGTAAGGCTCGCCGGTGCGGCGTGAGTCGGCCACGATGTTGCGCTTGAAGGCCACCTCGATGGAGCCGCTGGCGCGGTGCACCCAGAGCGGCAGCTCCGGATCGGCGCCGGCCCGAAGCGCGCTACAGGCCACGCCCGAAAGCGAAGCTAGCGCTACGACGCCGAGCCCGAGCGGCAGCCGCCACTCCCTGAGCCGCCAGCCGCGCATCACTGAGCCCCCGACGGAGCCGGCGCGGGAGCATCCCCGGGCGGCGGTGCGTCGGCGGGCGGCGCCTCGCTGGGCGGCGCACCTTCTACGGGCGCGTCGCCGGGCGGCAGCTCGGGCGAAACCGGGCCCGGCATGGGCTCGGCCGGCGCGTTGCGCTGCTTGTCCATCATCTCTTGAATGCGCTTCTGCAGCTCGGGGCTGATGTTCTGACCACCCGGGCCGCCGAGGCCGCCGAGCGCCTTGCTCTCTTCCATGCGCTTGCGCGCCTCGGTCGACATCAGCTTGTCCGTCAGCTCCTTGGCCTTTTTCGGGTCCAAGATTTCCATCAGCTCCACCACCTGGGTGCCGATGTACTTGATGACGGCCGGCGTTTCTTTGAGCGGGACGAGCTTCTCGCCGGCTTTGTCGAGCAGCTTCAGGGCGTCTTCGTTCTTGCCCTGGCCCTTCAGGATGCGAGCCTGGTGATACAGGCCGAGCGCGCTGAAGTTCGCCACGTCCATGTTCTGCAGCTCACGGAAGACCTTGAGCGCTTGGTCTTCGTTCTTCTGCGCCTCGATGGCCATGCCCAGGCCTTCGAGCGTGCGACCCTTGATGTCGCGATCGGTCGCGTAAGCCGGGTGGCGCGTGACCTTTTCGAACGACGCTTGGGCGTCCTTGTACAGGCCCAAGTCGTAGGCAGTGCCGGCGGCGCCCAAATCTGCGAGCACCGACGCTTTGTCGCCCACGCTGCCGCTAGCGGCGAGGTACTCGGCCTTGGCGGCTTTCAGCCGCTCTTCGTCGGTGGCAAAGCTGCGGCGCACGTCGGTTGGCCCGCCGCGCTCGCCCACGTCGGCGCTGTCCGCGCCCACCTTGCCGGTCTCGGCCGACAGCGCTTTGAAGATCGCTTCGGTGGCCTTCTCAGCGTTCTTGTCGTGGCGCCACGAGTAAACCTCGTAGCCGATCCACCCAACCAAGCCGGCCATGATGACCCACTGCACTTTGTTGAAGTGCTTGGTCAGAAAGCTGGCGGCGGCGTGCGTGGAGCGAGCCAGCGCGTCGTCCATCACTTCGCTGGCGTCGAGATTGCGTTTGGGCGCACCGCCCTGCTCCCGCTCGCGGCGCGCACGGCGCTTTTCGGCGGCTTCCGCGCGCACGCGCGCGTTGCGATCACGAATGTTCTCGGGCTCGTCCGACGACTCGCGCGCCTTCTTCTTTTTCTTTTTTGGCGCGCTCCCCTCGCCCGCTTCGCTCGCGGCAGCTTCGCCTTCGGCTTCGCTGTCAGCTTGCGCCTCGGTCGCGTCGTCGCTCGTCGCTTCCACCGACGCCTCGGCGGCTTCGCTTTGGCTGTCGGCTTGGGCTTCGTCGCCCGACTGAGTTTCCTTCGTTTCGCTCACGGCGCCGCTCTATACCACTGACCGCTGCGAGGCCAATGAAGGCCTCCGCCTCATTTCGGCAGAAAGCGTCAACGGGGCTGCCAGGGCTTGGGCGGCGGGGGCGGCAGCTCGTCGGAAAGCGGCACTATTGCCAGGGTTTCCACCTCCACGCCCCGCTCGGCGTAGAGCAAGAAGCTGGCCCTGAGGGCGGCCCTGGCCCCAAAGCTGTCCGGCAGCTGGGCCGTGAGCTCGAGGGGTTCCTTGGAGGGCGGCACGCTCAGGCGCAGGGCCTGCTTTTCGTCGATGACGGGCAGCTTGGGCAGCGTGAGGC
>DATAKF010000222.1:0-3671 GCA_036261775.1 Polyangiaceae bacterium
TGATGGCTCCATCCCGCCCACCGTCAACCCCAAACCGGAGTACCCGAGAAGAGCAACGCCGTCTGTCGCATCGAGCACCAGAAGCTTCGTCGCATCGTCTGTCAGTACTTCATACCTTCCGTTCACGGGCGGCTTATTGGCGGTTAGGCGCCTGTCCACCATGAGCCAGATGGATTCCTCCCCAGCGATTCCTACGGCCAAGGTCATGGGTTCGACGCTAGCCGGTGCAGGACGGGGGCGTAAGCCGCCCATTCGGGTGGGTGGTGCGGCGGCCAGCGGCGGTCTAGCTTGGCGACGTGGATCCGACCTCGCTGCCGACCGACAACTTGTACAAGTTCATCGCGCTGGCTGGGCTGGGGGTTGCAGGGTTCTGCGTCTGGTTCTGGTGGGCGAAAGTCCACGAGCACAACCGCGAGGCTGACGAATATGTGAGGCGAGGCTCGCGCCTAATTCGGCAGCAAAGGCAGATGCGAAAGCGCCTGAGCCTGCCTCCCGGGGCTGCTGGTCAAGATGACAACGCGCTAGCGCGTCGTGATGAACTTCAGATCGATATTGCAGAACTCAAGGCCGACAAAACCCGCCTCACGGGGAACGTGCCGAAAGTGGAAGGTTTGGGAAAGGCGCTGGTTCTGGGCGCCTTCGTTTCCCTGCTGGTTTCATTGGGCGCCTTCATCACCTGGTATGAAAAGCTGCAACAGCATCTGGATGCCTCCGTCGTGCATGGCCTGCGAGAGCAAAAGGCCAAGGCAGACCTTGCTGAGCTAGAGCTGAAGCGCGCAAAGGCGAAGCCGTAGCGCCATCGGCCCGGGCCAGCTAGACGAAGTGATCGCGGCGTTGCGCGAAGCTCGTGCAGCGTTCGACAAGGCAACGGTTAAGCGGCCTGCCTGAGGTGGCTCACTGCTCCGACTGAGGCGCTTTCCGCGCACCGGTCACAGTCACGCTGCTGGCCATGTCCGGCTGGTCGCCGAGCTTGGCTCGCCCATCGACGCGCAGATCGCGCCCGAGAAACAGGGCAACCATTGCGATAACGAGCACTCCGAGGAAGCACAGCCCCGCGACGGCGAGGGCAAAAACGTAAGATTGGTCAGACATTCAAACGGCTTTCTGCTGCGGATGGAGCTGCGCCAGGCACGGCCTAGCGGGGTCGTGGCATACGTCTACTGGGCCAGCGCTCAGGGCGAGGCGCGGCATGGTCTAGAAAACTAGAAAGCTAGGAAGCTAGGAAACGTTAAAAACCGCGGTGTTTTTGCGCTAGTTCGCCAACGTGTAACCGGGTTGCTGCTGAAGCGCCAGTGGTTCGGCATAGGTGGCGTTTTCTCACCGCGTTTTCAGATCGAGACGTCGTGCCGCGCGCTGCGCCTGCTTTCTGGTTTGTACCTAGTCGCGGTGCATGGTCGCAAATCGGCGGAAGTCGATCCGATCGCTCCTGACCCACAATCGTCGACTGCGCCATGGTTCGAACTCTGCCCGCGCGAGGCCGGCTTTGTTTCGACGCCGCAGCTCACCCGGAAAGAGTGATCGAGATCGGGGCGGCGGGGGCGGGTCCCGGCGGCTCCCGCGCCAAATTCCAGCCCGGCTTATCCATTTCGCCCTCCATTTTGGCACTGTACCTGAGCCGGTGATCTCAGGTACAGTGTGCGGGCTCAAATGGTCCGACGAAAGCGCGTTGCCAAGGCTGGAAACCCGTCACTGGCGATCGGCTACGTCCGGGTTTCGACCAAAGAACAGAAGCTCGGCCCCAAGGGGCAAGCGAAGGAACTTGAGCGCTGGGCGAAGCGCGAAGGCGTCACCCTGCTGGCCGTGTTCGTTGACCACGGCGTCAGCGGTGCGCGGCCCCTGTCAGAGCGCCCCGCGCTCCTAGAAGCCTTGGCGGCGCTCCCTGAGCTGGGTGCTGGCGTACTGCTAGCGAGCAAGCGCGACCGCCTAGCGCGTGACGTAACGGTGGCCGGCGGTATCGAGTCCGAGGCCCACAAGGCTGGCGCCGTGGTGCGTACGGCCGATGGCACCTCGGACGCCGGGGGCTCGTCCGGCATGCTGATGCGTGGCTTGCACGACCTCCTAGGCGCCTGGGAGCGCGAGGTCATTCGCGAGCGGACCGTGGCCGCCCTGGCGGTCAAAAAGGCACGTGGCGAGCGTACTGGCGGCATTCCGTACGGTTTCCAGGTCGGTGGCGATGGGCGCACGCTGGAGCCAAATCAGGCCGAGCAGAGCACGCTGGCTGCTATGCGGGGCCTACGCGATCAGGGGCTCGCCTTGCGCGGCATCGTCGAGCGCTTGAACGCTGACGGCGTCCCCGCCCGCGGCTCGCGATGGCACCTGAGCATCGTTGCTCGGCTGCTGCACGGCTAACCGCCCAGCGCCCACCAGGCGCCTCTAAACGACTCTAGGACGACGTTCGCCGCGGGATGACCCCGTGAGTCGACTCCGTCCATTACGGCCCAGCCACGCGCTTTACAGCGCGCCTGCGGGCTCGGACACGACTCATGACTAAGACACGCTCAGACTGGCGCGCGGCGCACGGGAGCGCCGCCGCAGGTGGTGCCCTAGTGGTGCTGGAGAGCCCGCGGGACCGCGACCTACCGCCCGCTTCGCCCACGGATACGGACCGATCGGACCGGGACACAAGCGGCCGGTTTTCACCGGGTAACAGCATCGCTCGGAGGCGCAAATCCAGGGTCGGAATTACAGGCGCGCTGCATGCTCTGGAGGCCAAGGCCGACCCCGAATGGCAGGCGGTACGCCGAGCTGGTCGCCGTGCAGCTCGGCACCGGATTGGCGAGTTCGCGCTCAGCCATGGGGCTGACCTGAGCAGCGGGGTGTGCGGGCTCATCTACGAGGCCGCCGAGATGCGCGCCGATGCTGCTTACCTGCGGGCACGCGCCGCAGCCGACGGCAATCCAGAGCTACTCAAGATCGCCGCCACCATCAGCACCAGCGCCCGGCAGTCCGAACGAGACGCTTGGGAGTTCGCGGTTCGTGAGGCCGAGGCCATGCGCCAACGTGGCGGGCAGAGCCAGACAGACCGCGTGCTGGAGAACATCACGAAGAAGGCCAAACCGTGAGCGCCACCTTCGAAACCTTCCAAGGGCTGCGCCAGAGCCTTGCAGACGCCGGGTTCCCACCCCCGCTGGAATGGTGGGATGCAACTGGCCAACGCTTCCTGACGAGCAACGCTAAGCGGCTCGTGTGTCGTGTTGGTCGTGGGGGGGCCAAGAGCACGAGCGCTGTTGACTTCGGTCTGAACGAGACCCTGTTTGGTAATTGGAACATTCCGATCGGTGAGATTCATTTCTTTGCTTTTGTCAGCCAGAACAAGTCCGAAGCTGGCCAACGGCTCCGACAGATTGCCGCCCGTCTCCGAGCCCTAAAGGTTCCGTTCGACCAAGCCGGCGATGAGATTGTCTTGCGTGACATGCCGCGCGGGTTCCGCGTGTTCGCGTGTCAGGTTGGTGCGGTCTCTGGCTTTCGGTGCTTCGGGTTCTGCGCCGACGAATTGGCCAAATGGACGAACGCTGATCACAGCGCCAATCCAGCGCCGGAAGTGATTGCTTCGTTGCGCGCGATGACGGTCACGCACCCGAACGCGCGTGAGTTCTTCGTTTCGTCACCCCTGGGTGTGACGGACCTTCATTACGAGATGATCGAGGCTGGGGAAAATGCAGCGTAGTGGT
>DATAKF010000246.1:0-30917 GCA_036261775.1 Polyangiaceae bacterium
CCTCGGCCGCCTGACGTCGCGCTGCTACCGCTACATGGACGGCCCCGAGCGTTGCTACACCGCGACCTACGACGCAGCCAACAACCCCACGACGCTCACCGACCCCGAGATGCGCCGCGAGCTCAGCTACGACTCGCTCGACCGCATCACCGAAGTCAAACGCTTCGTCCCCAACACCGCCACTACCCCCAGCCACGTCGAAACTTATAGTTACAACGCGCTCGGCGGCCTCGCCATCCACGACGGCGTCGCGCTAGCCGACCAACGCCCGCGCCTCGACGGCACCGGCACCGCCAGTGCCGGCATTCCCGCCTCTTTGGCCGGCTCCCCCGTCGGCCTCGACAACGGCGGCCGCGTCACCAGCCTCTCAGGCACCAACTTCACCTATTACCGCTACGACAATCGCCTCCAAAACTTCGTCACCGGCGCCACCACCGAGGGCTTCGCGTACGACGCCCTGCTCCGCACCACCGAGCTTCGTCGCAACGGCGCGACCGTCGAGCTCTACCTCCGCGACGACTTGAGCGACAACATCGCCGCCGTCAGCAACGGCACGCCGGGCCTCGCCGGCATGCGCCGCCGCATCATCTGGGACGGCGTCGATCATCCGCTCTGGATGTTTGATGCGGACAGGGGCGTCACCGTCTACTTCGAGCTGGATACGACCGGTAACGTCCGTCGGTTGCATGCGGGTGAGCGCATCACCGGCAACGGCTCGTTCACAGGCGACCTGGGCGGCTACAGCTACACGGCCTTCGGTCGCAACATCCCTGCGGCAGAGCCGGGCGGCGAAGCGACGCCGAAGATCGACGCCGTCGACTACGTGCAGCGCCTGCAGTGGCAAGGCCGCTGGCTCTACAACCGCTCCGGCGGCTTGTACGACTTCCGCGCGCGGTTTTGGTCACCGCAGCTGGGGGCGTTTCTGCAGCTGGACAGGTATCAGTTCCTGGCGAGCGGCGGGACACTTTGGTCTTGGCCGGGGCAGAATCCGTTCAGGTGGAGGGATCCGAGTGGGCGGATCGGATTCGACGGCGAGTCTACGGACCGAGCGATCGGAGCTGATCAGGATTGGGGAGATCCAGGCTTCAGAAGCGGCATGATGGGTGGTGGGGTCGCGGGTGCTGCGCTCGGCGGCGTCCTCTTGGCAGGCCCGGTGGAGTTTGCAGTCGCCGCAATCCGGTTGCGACTGAGCCTCATGCGCGCAGCAGCAGCTCGCGCAGCAGCGGCGGCATTGAGCGCGGCCATCGGAGGCGCGCGCGCCTGCAGCGACAATGGGAGCTCGCCCGTATCCTCGGCTGAGTCGACGGCCGCGAAAGGAGCGGGGCGAGCTTTCTCGTCGTCGGACCCGCTTGTCGGGGCTCTTGCGAACGCGATTGAAAAAGCCTATCCCGGGCACGTCGTGGGTGTAAACGTGCCTATGCGCAATGCTGCTGGTCAGCTCGTCACTGACGCCGACATACTACTGCAAAACGCGGTGATTCAGGTCAAGTCAGGCTCTGGAAAGGGTCTAACGACCCAACTCTTGAACACGCAGGGAGCAACGAACTTGCCAGTCATAGGCTACGGTCCTGACCTTGGGGGCAGTGTCGTGAAGGGAATTCAAGCGAACGGCGGTCTCGTCACACGGGATCAGGACCTGCTGATCCAATTGGTGGCGCCGTAGGCAGGCGATGGACTCCGTGATCATCGTGACCAGTCAGGCGCTCGGGCTTGACCACCTCCGGCGAATGCTCCCGGCTCAGTATTCAGTTGAGGACACGGCGAATCAACGCATCGTGATCGAACTGGGCGGGCGACGGGTGTATCTCGGGACTGATCCCCGAGTCGCCGGTGAAATGGACCCGGAGGAGGCCGCCTGCATCGAAGGCATGATTCCCGATCCGGCATTTCATTCGTTGGACTTCAACGACATCAGCATGTGCAGGGAACTGCTGCTCGCGCTCGCTGACCGTAGCGACGTCGTCGTCTACAATGACCACGGGCTGATCTTGCCGGGCTCGGAGTTCGTTCAGTTGCTTCGCGAGCACCAAGATTGGGATTGGAGGTGCGACCCAGCGCCGTGATCCCGAGCGCAGGATCTGTGAGGTGTTGGGGGCCGTTTTGACATCACAAGCCGCCCCACAATTGACATCGTACGGATTTGGGGAAATTCCCGAGCTGCCATCGTAATCTGAGACCAAAACTATCGTAATCCTTGGGGGTGACAGTCGCCGCACAAAGCGCCACGACCGTCGTAGCCGGGATGGCTTACGACGGTCGTGGGCGTTTTGTCGATGCCGCGCGTTCTCACGCCGAGCGCTGCGATGCGTGCGTGCACCCCCGCGCTCGGCGAAAACGGTCGTAGCGCGCGGCGTTTTTTGCGACCGTTTCCGGGCCTTGCACGGCGCGCTCAGCGCCCGAGCGTGGCGCGGATGCACGCGACCGCTTGACCCAAATTGCTGAGCACCACCCGCGCCTCAAGCCGCAACACGCGCACCCCGAGCGCCGCCAAGCGTTGGTCCCTGCGGCGGTCACCGCCGCGCTGCCGCGCGTGGTGCGCCCCGTCCACTTCCACGACGACCCGAGCTGTTAGGGGCCGAATTGACATCGTAGAGCTTTGCAAAACTGACGTCGTACGAATTTTGCGAGATTTCCAGGCTGACATCGCAATCTGCGACCAACGGAGTCGTAAGCGTCGGACGTGACGACAGCGGCAAAATGAGCAACGCCGCCGTGGCGCGTGGAAGCGCTACGACGACGTTGGCCGTTCGAGTCGTGGTGGGTGAAGCGGTTCAGTGCGGGAGGTCGGCCTCCTTGCGCCAGTGGGGCTGGAGCAAGACGCGGTTGACCTGCTTGAGCTCGACGGTTTTGGTGCGATCGCGCACGGCCTCGAGCAGGGCGCTCAGGCAAAGATTTCGCGCCTTGCGCAGGCCTCCTTCGGAGGAGCGCACGATGAGGCTGAGCGCGTCGTCGGAGAAAGTGCTGTGCGCGAGCGCGGCCTTGTCGAGCTCGGCACGGATAAAGTCGGCAATGCTGTCTGGAGCCAATTTCTTGAGCAAAACCGAGTAAGTGACGCGATTCTTGAGGTCTTCGTTGACGGTGAGGGTGAGGGTTTGCAGTAGCTCGGGCTGTGCGATCAGGATGAGGCAGTGGTTTCTGGGGAAGTCCTCGAAGAGCAGGCGGATTTTTCGCAGCGCCGTGACGTCCATCAAGTGCGCGTCGTCGATGATGGGCGCGAGCGTCTTGTTGGCCGCGTTTAGGCGACGTGCCTCGGCGATGAGCCGGCGCTCGCAGCGCACGTCGTGCCCCTCCGCTTCGATCTGAAACGCTTCGCACAGGATGCGGAGCGTCGAGTGGTAGGTGTGCAGCGTGCGGTTGACGACGGGCGTCATCATGCGCTTCGGGTCGTGCTCGCAGAGGGCACGCTTGAGCACGCTCTTGCCGGTGCCGGGTTCGCCCATGATCAGGCAAAATCCGCCCTGCTGGCAGTGCACGCGCACGATGTCGAGCACCTGCTGCTGGTGGGGCAACAGCGTGATGTTTTCCGCAGAAAACGGGTCGCTCGCCAGGCCGAAGTGGGCGCGGATCATGGCTGGCCTCCCGCGCACTGCCTGGCGCAGTCGCTGGTGCTCATCGCTCCACCTCGCTGACGTCGTACGACTCGCGAGGCGCCGTCTTGGTCTTGCGGACAGGCTTTCGGTCATTGGCGACGAAGTCCACGGGGCGAGCCTCGCCCATGCGCTCGCCTTTGAAATACACGATCGCGCGATCGAATTTCAAGCGATCGAAGCGGATTTGCACTTTACGACCGCGCAGGTCACGCGGCGCTTCGAAGCGGGTGTTCTTGAGCGAGAAGGTGTTGTCGGCGAGCACACTTCGCTCCTGCTCGACGAAGAAGAGCTCGTCGCTGACGGCACCCGGCGACAGGAAACGGATGCGGCGCATGTCGAGCGCCAGCCGGTCGAGCGGCTTCATGCCGAGCGAGCCGTGCTCCCTCTGGTGGTACTCGTCCTCGACCCAGCTCCAAAACTGCTTGTTGAGCGCTTCGATGCTCGACAGGTCTAGCTTGCGCGTGAGGAAAACTTCGCGGACCGTGCGGAAGAAGCGCTCGATTTTGCCTTTGGCGGCGCCGTCGCGCACGGGCGTGTGGCACAGAATGGTGCCGAGGCGCTCGCACACCTGCGAGATTTCGAGCGACGAGTAGTTGCTGCCATTGTCCACGTACAGCACCTCGCACAAGCCGCGCTTGTACAGCGCTGCCTTGAAGCACGCGAGCAGGGCTTCGGTGGTGTCGTTGGCGAAGAATTCGCCATGGCACACGACGCGGCTGGCGTCGTCCAGAAACGCGATGAGCTTCGCCTGCACCTTACCGGCGCCCTGCTGCACGTAGGGACCGACCATGGTATCGGCCTGCCAGAGCTCGTTGACGTGCGCCTTGGCGAAAGCCAAACGCCGCTTGCTCTGCACCTCGGCGTCGGGCTTGAGCAGCTCGTGCGCCTTCACGACGCGGCGGAAGGTATTCGGGGCGATACGCTCGCGCTGCAAGAGCCCGCGCTCGATGCACGCGCGGTAAAAGGCCGTGATGTTGTACGGACCATGGAAGCGGCCGCGCACCTGCTCGATGGCTTCCAGCACCTCTTCCGGTGCCACTTTGCGCGTCTTGCCCTTGTCCGTGCGTGGCTTCGGCAGCATCGTCGTGATGCCGTCCTTCTTGTAGCGGCTGTACCAGGTTTGGATGGTGCGCCACGTGAAGCGGAAGCGCTGTCCGTCCTCGTCGAGGAACACCTGCTCGCTGACGTGGTGGATGCGAGCAATGATGGTCTCGCCTGGCGCGCCTTCGATCGCACCGAGCACGCGCATCTTCAAGTAACTGCTGACTCGTTTCATGGAGGGCCTTTCTGGGCGCGTGTTGCGCCCGGCCCGAGCAGTAGGACGGCTGCCGTACGGACCCAGATTGCCGTTTGCCGTGGGCGGTCCGATCGCGCGATCGTGGCGCCGGTGAGCTGCGAGCCCAGCTCGGTCACGACGAGCGCGGATGGCGACGCGCGGGCTACTGCTCGAAGAGGCCTCGCTGAAGACGGCGCTGAAAGCTTTCAAACAGGCAGGGCGCGCCGTCGCCCACGATGGCTACCAAGTGGGCGAAAAGCTGAGCGAGAGGTGCGCGAGCGGCGCACGCTGGCGCAGGTGCCTCACGACACAGCCGGGCCCGCAAGAAGCTCTGGGCGGCCGCCAAACGCCTCCACAGCCGGTAGCCGCTCGAGAGCGAGAGCGCACCGGTAGCCGTGCCGAGCCAAGCGCACCGACGTGTCAGTCCCGAAAGGACTGCGCTTGTGAAGCGAAACAGCGTGAGCGTGCGGACCACGAAACCAGCCAGTACCGTCGACAGGAGCACCGAGAAGGTACGGCCACAGCCGGGGCGTAGCCCTCGGTTCGAGCAGAAGACTCGCCGCCCGCGCACCACCACTCCGCTCGTCTGCTCGGCGTATCCACGCAGAAGGCCGTGCCCGATCAGGGCACCGCTCCGCCGACAGTGGGGGCACGGCGCGAGCTTGAGACCGAGCAGCACATCGGCGAGCGCCGGCTCGTCTCTCACGAAGCGGGGCGGACCGAGCGGAGCTGCCAAGGGCCGGCCGCCCTATCGGCGCCGTCTGCCCCCGTCAAAGCTCTCTGAAAACGAGCACCGAATTGTCGCTGCTCGCCTCGTGCCGAGCCGCGACGTCAATTCGGATCAGAATCCGCCATCGCTACGACTGAAGGGCGGCTCTCAACACCCCACGACCGAGCGAAGGCGCGACGTTTCGGGAGTTATCTCAGCGCCGCGCCAGCGCGCCCGCGGTCAAGCGCGGTGCCCACAGTGCGTCGGAGATTTCGAGCACTAGAGCGTCCATGCGCTGGCGTACTTCGGCGTGAGCCGAGGTGCCCGACACCAAGATCGAGAAGGCGACGCCGGTCTCTTGCTCGGGACCGAAGACGTAGCCGCTGAGCGCCGTGACCTTGTTCAAGGTGCCGGTCTTGGCGTGCACCGAGCGCCGGTTTCGCAGGGCGTAGAAGCGCGAGCGCAGCGTGCCGTCCAGGCCGCCTACCGCGAGCTGCTCCTGGAAAGCCTGCGAAATGGTCGGATCGAGGTAGGCCGTCTCCAAGAGCCGCGTCAGCGTGCGCGCGCTGACCCGGTTGGCGTCGTACAAGCCGGAGCCGTTGCCGATCTTCATGCTGTCGTCGGCTAGGTTGCGGCGCTTGAGCCAATCGGCAGCGACGAGCGCGGCGTTGTCGGCGCTGCCCGGCTTGCCGCGCTTCACGGCCGCCACGGCCTTGAACAGCGTCTCGGCGTAGAAGTTGTCGCTGGCCTTGCCCAGCTGCTGCACGAGCTCGCTCAGCTTGGCGGAGTCGCGCCCGACCAGCTCGACGGCTTCGTCTTCGCCGCCGCGCTTCACGTCGCCCTGCACCACGACGCCCAGCGTGGTCAGCACGCGCCTGAGCACGACACCGGCGTAAATCTCGGGATTTTCGATGCGACGCGTGATGTGAACGACGGTCTTGCCCTCCGGAATGCCGCCGCTGACCTGAGCGCCGAGCAAGAGGCCGTTCGGCTTGAGCGTGAGCCCTACGTGATCGCGCTTCTTGCCCTTTTCGGTGCGCACGTCGCCTTGCACCGACACGTAGCCGGGCGGCTCGAACTCGACGCGCGCCAGCTGCCCGGGCTCGGTCGGAAAGACGTGCAGCGTGGTCGAGTTGCGATCCAGCGAGACCGCGCTGACCGGCGCACGGAAGGCTGCCCACTCCCCCGGCTGCTGCTCGAACGCGGGCGGCGTGTACTTGTCGTCGAACGCGCTCTGGTCGACCAGGATGTCGCCCGACACCTTGCTGAGCCCGAGCGCGACGAGGCGCTCGCCGAAGCCGCGCAGGTCTTCGTAGCTGAAGGTTGGATCGCCGTTGCCGCGGATCACCAGGCGTGGGGCGACGCCGCCCTGGAGCTTGCCCAGCACGCCGACGTGAAACTTGTATTCGGGCCCGAGCTCGGACAGCGCGACAGCCGCGGTGATGAGCTTTTGATTCGACGCCGGGTTGATGGCGCGACCTGCCCCCTCACCTGCCAACTCGCGCCCGCTGCCCAAGTCGCGCAGCGCGAAGCCCAGCTCAGCCTTGTGAGTCTTGACCCAGCTGGAAAGCGCTTCGAGCTTGGGCGCCATGCGGCCCACGAGGTGGCCGGGCGCCGAGTTGGGACGCGCCACGCTGCTCGGAGCGGGGGCGACCTCCACAACGGATTCGGGCGGAGCTGGAATCGGTGGCGGCGACGGGACCAGTACCGGATCAGGCTCGAGCTGGCCTGCCGCGTCGGGTCCCGACGCCAGAGGCTGGTCGGGACTAGCCGCGCCACGGGCCCCAGGCTCACCCCAGCAAGCGATGGCCGTGAGCACGAAAAGCGCGGCCCACCGGGGTGATCGCCGGTAGGGCATGCGCGCCAATAGGCGCTCGAAGCTGGAAGGTTCCACGGGTGGCCTCCGCTTCAGTTATTCCTGTCTGGCGACCTGGGGCAAAAAGCTGGCATCCCGAAGGGTAGAAAGGTAGAGCCGGCTCGTGCGATTCCGGGTTTTGTTCAATTTCGGGCTGACGCTGTGTTCGACCTTGGCCGCCAGCAGCGCCTTCGCCCAGGAGGCGCCGCCAAGCCCGGCCCCCGCCACGCCTGAGCCCGCGGCAGCCGAGGCGACCCCGGCGGCCGACCTGCCGCCACCCAGCGCCAAGACCACGCACATCGTGGCTGGACTTGCCACGACCGCCGTCTCGTACGGCCTCGCCCTGGGCGCTTCGTACCTGTACGCGGAGGAGGATTTCAGGGGCTCGAAGAACCTGCGCATTCCGGTGGTAGGACCGTGGATGGCGCTCGGCAAAACCGGCTGCCCCACGAGCAGCCCCGACTGCAGCACGGTCACGCTGGTGATCGGCGCCATCCTCACGATCGTCGACGGTGTTGCTCAGGCCGGTGGGCTTGGCATCGTGGGTGAGGGTTTGTTTCTGAATACGTCAAGCAAGCCCACGACGCGAAAAGCCGAGCTGGGGCCAGCGACCCAGCAGAGCGCAACCAGGCCGGTTGTCCGCGCAGTGCCGTTGAACTTCGGAAAAGAAGGCGTGGGCCTCGGCGTCGTCGGAACGTTCTGAGCCGCCACGCTGCAACGCACACGATTTCTACGCCAGATTTGCGAGCTAGCTCGCGAAGATGTGCGGAAGGGGTGCAGTTGCCAGCAGGGCGTGATACGGCGAGGTCCGACATGGAGATCCTCCTTTGAGTCGGCGTACCAAGTTCGTGTTGGTGACCGGCGGTGTCGTCTCCTCGATCGGCAAGGGACTCACGTCCGCGTCGATCGGCGCATTGATGGAAGCGCGCGGGCTGCGTGTCACGCACATGAAGCTCGACCCGTACATCAACGTGGATCCGGGAACGATGTCGCCGTATCAGCACGGTGAAGTGTTCGTCACTGATGACGGGGCCGAAACGGACCTCGACCTCGGTCACTATGAGCGCTTCACCGCGTGTCGTCTTACTCGGCAAGCCAACGTCACGACGGGCCGCATCTACGAGGCCGTCATCACGAAAGAGCGCCGGGGCGAGTACCTGGGCGCCACCGTGCAGGTGATTCCGCACATCACCGACGAGATCAAAGCGCGCGTCCGCGAGGCCACCGACGGCGCCGACATGGCGATCATCGAGATTGGCGGCACCGTGGGCGACATCGAGTCGCTGCCGTTCTTGGAGGCCATCCGCCAGCTCAAGCTGGAGGCCGGCGCCGAGAACGCCCTCAGCGTGCACGTCACGCTGGTGCCGCACATTCCCACCGCCGGCGAGCTGAAGACCAAGCCGACGCAACACTCGGTGCGCGAGATGCGCGAGATCGGCATTCAGCCCGACATCTTGATCTGTCGCTGTGACCGGCCCATCCCCCGCGGCTTGAAGGAAAAGATCGCCCTGTTCTCGAACGTGGCGGTCGACAGCGTGATTTCGGCCATCGACGTCGGCTGCATTTACGAGCTACCGCTCGTGCTGCATGCCGAGGGGCTCGATGGTCAGATCGCCGAGCGGCTGAATATTTGGTCGCGCCAGCCGGATCTTTCACCCTGGAAGCGCACGGTCGAGACATTCAAGAAGCCCGCCAACGGCAGTGTCCGCATCGGCGTCGTCGGCAAGTACGTCCACCTCAAGGACAGCTACAAGTCGCTGCACGAGTCGCTCGTTCACGGCGGCTTGGCCAACGACCTGGCGGTTCAGCTCGAGTACATCGACTCGGAGCAGATCGAGCGCGGCGGCGCGGCGGTGCTCGCCGGCATGGACGGCATCTTGGTGCCCGGCGGCTTCGGTGACCGCGGCGTCGAGGGCAAAATCGCTGCGATCCGCTACGCGCGCGAGAACGACGTGCCGTTCTTCGGCATCTGTCTCGGCATGCAGCTGGCGGTGATCGAGTTCGCGCGCAACGTGTGCGGCCTCAAGCAAGCCAGCTCGACGGAGTTCCAGAAGGACTGCCCCGAGCCGCTGATCGACCTGATGCCGGATCAGCGCGGCGTGAAGGACAAGGGCGGCACCATGCGCCTGGGCGCCTACCCCTGCGTGCTGAAGCCTGGTAGCCGCGCGCTCGAGATCTACAAGAAGGAAGAGATCTCCGAGCGGCATCGTCACCGCTTCGAGGTGAACAACGATTTTCGCGACACGCTGACCGAAAAGGGACTCGTGCTCAGCGGCACCAGCCCCGACAACCGGTTGGTGGAAATCGTGGAGCTGCCCAACCACCCGCATTTCTTGGGCTGTCAGTTCCACCCCGAGTTCAAGAGCCGGCCCATGGCCGCTCACCCGCTGTTCTCCAGCTTCGTGGCGGCCTCCTGCCAACGTCGCGACTCCGTCGCCAAATCGGCGCAGCGCGAAGGCGCGCAAGCCGAAGCGACGAGCAGCAGCGTCAACTGACACCGCCGCCGGCGCGTCGCGGTGGCGTTTCTTCACTCGCTGATCACGGCGTCAGCAGACGCCGGAACCCCGGCGGTCACCAGAGCCACCGGCTCTCGCTCCAAGAACTCCAGGTAGTCCGCCTCCGCCGCCGCCGCGTCGGGGGCGTTGATGCCTTTGAGGCAGAACGCGCGAAACCGCAGTTCTTGCCGCAACCAGCGCGGCTGAGCGCGAAAGTCGCCCAGGGCTTCGACGCACAGTCTTGGCTCCTGCATGCCAAGCTGCATCATGGTGGTGCGGCGCTCGGATTCGTCGGCGTAAACCGCCAGGGGCGCGCGGGCCACGGCGTGCAGCAGAGCCGCGGTGTGCTCAGGGTGCCTGCGCGCCAAGTTGCGAGCCTGACGCAGCGCGCGCCCGTTGGCGTCGCACAGCGGTAGGGCGACTGCACGCAGCGCGTCGAAAGCGCGGATCAGCTGCTCCACTGCTTGGGGAATGTCGCCGCGCGCATCGGAGTAGCGCTCGTTGATCAGCAGCGCTTCGGCGACGAAGCCGTCCCGGGCCAGACGTTCGGCAATACGCGGCGCCTCCTCGGAGCCCGAGGTCGCGGCGATGTAGCCCTTGGTCCAGAGCTCGATCTCGTCTTGCGGCTCGGCGGACGCGGGCCAAAGTGCCTTGGCCCGCGAGACGCGACCGCCACAAGCTTCGGTCACCGCGAGCACCTTCGAGCCATCGGCAGGCGCTTCGGAGGGCTGCTTGAAGCGGCCGCGCTCGCGCAGCTCTTCCACGCGGCCCCAATCGACGTTCCCGACCAAGCGCGGGCGGTAGTCGGTCGGTCCGAGCGTGCGCTGCAGGTCGCTCATGAACCCGTAGTCGTGGCGGCCGGCGCTGCGGCCGAACGCGAACTCGAGCGTGTTCACGTCGTCGGTGTTCACGTCCACGGGCAAGCGCGCAAAGAGCTTTTCGAGCACGTCTTGGGGCGCCAGCGAGTGCGCGATCACGGCCTCGACCCCCTCCATGCTCCAGGCGCGACGCTGCCATTTGAGAAACAACGGATCTTGCAAGATGCCGCGCAGGCGCTCCACGTCCACGCTTTGCGGCTCGAACGAGCCCATCAGGATCAGGTCCTGAAACTGCGGTCCCCACAGCGTGACGTGGGGGAATACGCTGCGCATGGTGTGGACGGCGATCGATACGGTGGCGGCATCGACCTCGTAGCCTTGCAGCCACTGCGCGAACAAGCCGCCGCGTGAGAGCTTGGACGCTGCGGCTGCGTAGAACTCGTGCGTGAAGAGCGAGGCTACGCCAGCGCGATACGGGTTACTGGGCTCGCTGAGCACGACGTCGTACCGACGCGAGCTGGTGAGCAAGAGCTCGCGCCCGTCACCGATCGAGATTTTGACCTTGGGATTGTCGAGCGCCCTCGTTGGCCAGCTTGGCGCGCCGGGCGACCTCGATGACGGAGGGCTCGAGCTCCGCCACTTCGACGCTTTCGACGCCCGGCACCTTGGCCAAGAGCCCGCACGTCATGCCGGTGCCCAGACCGACGACGAAGCCAGTTTTCACTTTGCCGTGCAGGGCAGCCGGCAGCAGCGCCAAAAAGGCTTGCGTACCGCGGTCGAGCACCACGTTACCATCCGATTTGCCGTTCACCATGAAGTCCAAACCGACGTCCACCCCGATAGCGACGGAGGAGTCGACCCCGTCTTCGCTCCAGATCGTGGTGGTCGCGGCGCGGCGTGCGATCGAGCGAATGCCGTTCGGCGATTCGTTGGCAATGGGAACGCGTCCGGCGCCGATCGGCGAGTGTCGAAACAGGTTGCCAGGCCCCCGTGCGGAGCTCAGCAAGAGCGCAAGCGCCGAGAGCGCGAACGCGCCGCGCGTGGTCCTGAAGGCCGCGCCGCGCAGCAGCGTGTAGCCCGCACAGGCCGCGCCGAGCAGCGCCAGCGCGATCGACAAGCCCCGCCACAGCGGAACTGCGCCCACGCTCGGTAACAGCACCAAGCCGACCAGCAGCGACCCCGTCAAGGTGCCGACCGTGTTGAAGGCGTAGGCGCGCCCCACTTGCACGCCCACCTGCTCACGCCCACGCCCCAGCAGCGCGAACAGCGCCGGAAACTGATAGCCGCTCACGATGGCCGCCGGCAGCACCACGACGGCCGCGACGAATAGCCACCCTGCGACCAGGTAGCCGAAGCCCAAGTTGAGCATCGGGCGCAGGTGCGCGGCCACGAACGCCAGCTGATCTCCCCAGGCAAACGCCAGGAGCGCGCCAACCGCCTCGAGCGAAAGTGTCACCCCTAGCAGTTGCAAGCTGACCGGCTTGTTCGGCTCTCGAATCGAGAACAGGTAGCCGCCGATACCGATACCTGCGAGCGCGCAGGCCAAGATCAGCCCAAACGTGAGACTCGAGCCGCCGAGTAGCGGAGTGAGGATGCGGTACCAAACCAGCTCGAGGCCCAGGAACACGAAGCCGACCAAGCCGGCTGCCAGGTAGGCGAAGCGCGCCTCGAGATTGCTACCAGCGCTCACGTCAGTGGGCACGACAGGCGCTGCGACCGCCGCCTCAGACGCTGCGGCTGCCTCGACGGACACGGTTGACTGGCTCACCTCGACGGTGCTCCGACGTCCAATCGCGCGGGCCGCGACGCCCACGAGCACGTTGATGCACACGGTGCCCCAGATGGTCAGGTGATTTCCGAGCAGTCCGAACAGCAGCAGGGGACCGACGAGAGCACCGAACACCGCTCCGACCGTATTGAGCGAATACAGCAGCGCCAGGTTGCGACGCGCCTTGTCGGCCTCGTCGACGACCGCGCGCGCCGCCGCCGGCAAGGTGCCGCCCATCAAGACTGCCGCCGGGCCAATCACGACCAGCGTGAGCAGCAGACGCAAGGCCGTTGCCCCGCCCGTGCCCAGCGCCTGCGACCCACCGAGCCCCAAGTACAAGCGATGCACCAGCGCTGCCAAGAGCGGGCTAGCCGCCGCCAAGGCGCTGATCCCAAGCTCTAGGTTGCCGTAGTACACGAGTGGCTGGCGCGACCGCTCGACCCGCTTGCCCAGCAAGAGACCGCCCAGACCCAGGCCGCCCAAGAACACCGCCAAGACGGCAGCCGAGGCGACCGTGGAGGCTCCGAAGGTGAGCCGAAACATGCGCTGCCACGCGGTTTGGTACACGAGCGCCGAAAAGCCCGAGCCGAACAGCAGCGCCGCCACGACGCGCGTAGACAGTCCCATAACCCCTCCCTTTAACACCTACCGGCGGGCAGTGTAACGTACCCGCCATGCGTTTGGGACGGCTCATGGTCGCGGCCTTGGTCGCTGGAATCTCCTTCGGATGTGCTGGGCCCAGGCCTGAGGTGCGCGCGGCTTTGACCGGGACTCTGCCGGAGCTCGAACGAGAGATCGCGCGGGCGGAGCGCGACGGAGGGATCTCTGGCGCTCGTCTTCGAGACTTGGCGCGAGCCGTGGCCGAGCGCGAGATCGCGGGCGCCAAAGGCGCCGACGAGATTGCGGTGTTTCGGCCGTGCTTGCCAGCGCTGGAGACGGCGTTGAACGAGCGCGCAGCGCGCGGCGACGAAGCCGCGGCCGTCGCGACGCTCTTGTTGTTCGAAGCAGGTAAGCGCCAAGCCAACGATTTGGTGACGCGCTACAAGGAAGCGGACAGCGCCGCGTTTCGCGCCCTCGCCGCGCGCGCCACGCTGTCACCCAACCACGCGGAGCTGCGCCGACGTTACTTTACGGATCCGGACGAGCGCGTGCGTTGGGCAGCGT
This sequence comes from Polyangiaceae bacterium, assembly GCA_036261775.1. Lineage (GTDB taxonomy): Bacteria > Myxococcota_A > Polyangia > Polyangiales > Polyangiaceae > PMG-095. The sequence goes on from DATAKF010000246.1 coordinate 13,676, forward strand.
TCGAAGCCGCCGTAAAGGCGCCTCTGCCAGGGCAACTGGCGGACTTGGTGGAAGCGGCGCGCTTGGATCCCAGCCCGAGTAATCGTTCGCGAGCAGCACAGGCGGCGGGGCGCATCGGCAGCGAGCCGGCGGTGCTCGGATTGCTCGATTTGTTCGCGGCCGGCGACGAGCAAGAGCAGCTGTCCGTGCTCGATGCTTGGTCGGAGGCGCCCAGCTTCGAGCGTGGCGGCGAGCGTGAGATCGGGCGAGCCTTGAGCCGTCCGGGTTTGGTCGGAGTGTCGGCGGCGGCGCTGCTGCTGCGCTCCAAGGAGTCGCGCACGGCCGCGCTGGCGGTGCTGGCGCGCGCCATCGCCGAAGGTACGGACGACGAGCGGCGCAGCGCCTTGATGGCAGCCCCGCTCAGCGAGCCGTCGATCAAGGACGCGCTCGACAAGGCCGCCAAGAGCCCATCGCCCGAGCTCACGCCCATCGTGCTCGAGCGGCTGACCCAGCTACCGGGCCGTGCCCCGAAGGCGCGAGCCAGCCTCGAGAAGCTGGCCGAAGACAAAGGTGAAGGTGGGCTCGAAGCCAGCTACACCTTGGCGCGACTGGGTTCGAAGGGCGCAATCGCTCGCCTCCAGAAAGAGCTATCGAACGAGCGGGCGTCACGGCGTCTGCGCGCTGCCGTCACGCTCGCCGGGCTCGGCAAGGAGCAGCACTTGGCGCCCCGCTTGGCTGACCAAGATCCGCTGATTCGAGCCACCGTGGCCTGCCAACTCTCGGAGGCGCGCTGAGCACCTTGCGCGCCAGCCGCTACTTTGCAGCCATTTTTGCGGTCGCGCTGAGTGGCTGCGTGCAGCAAGCGGTCTTGGAAAACGACGTGCGTTCCGCGCAGTGGAAGGCGCGCACGCTGTCCACGGCCGCCAACATCCACCTCGCTTTCGCCGCGCTCTCGGCTCAACTCGTCGAGCTCGAAGCGCTCCACCAGCGTGACCCCAGTGACGCGCGCGTCCTCGGCCTACTCGACCGCGGCTACCGACTGCTGGCCCACGGCTTCATCGAGCTGCGTCACCTCGAAGCCCTCGCTGCTGCAGACTCCGCGCGCGCCGAGCAAGAAGCCAGGCTTCGCACCGACGCCGAAGCTCGCGCCCGCTACTACCGAGAACGGCTCGGCTCCGGAGCCCCCAAGCTCGCGCCGCTCGCCGTCGAAAGCGCGTTCACGGAGACCGAAGCCGCTTGCGCCCGCCACGACAGGAACGACTACGAGCAGCGCCTCACCGCGCTGCTGGCAGGGCCGGAACAGAAGCCTGAAGCGCGCCTGGAGCGCGCGCTGGTCCGGCGCATTGCGGCCGCGTGGCTCTTGCCGAGCGTCGCAGCGCGCTGCAAGTTCTAGCCCTCGTCAGTCCGGCAAAGCTTGCAACGCCGCCACGAGCTTGTCGGCGATCTTGACGCTGCCTGATTGATTCGGGTGAACGCCGTCGGTGAAGTCGCCGTTGGTGGTCCAGCCCGCGGTGTCGACGTAGAAGATCTTGGAGTCGCCGGCGGTCTTGCGGGCGCCGACTTGCGCGGAGATTTCGGTGCCGAAGTCGCCGACGAGCGGGCGGAGGGCGACGATTTTCGCGCTGGGATAGGCGGTGCGGATCAGGCCGAGGAACGAGTCGTAGAGGGGCGCGAAGGTGGCGCCGTTGGTGCCGCGATCGTTGGTGCCTTGATTGATGACGACGATGTCGGGCTGCCACGTGTCGCGTGGGACGCCAGAGTAAAACCAATTGAAGGCGTCTTGGGCTTTGGGCACGCCGCCGTTGCCGACGATGGTGAGGCCTTGGCGACCGAAGCCGACTTGTCGCCACTCCGCCTGCATTTTCATGGCGGTGACGGCTGCGTAGCCGCGCGGGCCGTTGGTGCGCCAGTTTTGGCTCGTTTGGCCTTGGGGGCCCGTTGCCTGCAGCGCCACGCCTTCGGTAATGCTGTCGCCCAGGAACTCGATCTTGAGGCGCGTGGGGCGCTGCGTGGGGACGATGTTGCCGCCCGCTACCGTGAAGCCGGTGAACACCGTGCTGGAGACGAGCGGCGGCGTCCAACGCTGCTGGCTTTCGCTCATACCGCGCACGAACAAGGTCACCGTGTGCGGCGCGATCGGCAAACCCGTCGCCAGCTCGAGCGTGCTGGCGATCTCCTTTTCGACCAAGTCACCGTCGTCGATCTTGATCGAGACGGTGGGGATGTCTCCGGTGTTGCCGCTGGTGTCGAACTTGGCGCTGATGCCAGAGCCCATGAAGCTGGCAGTGACGTGGCTGCCGGAGTTGACCGTGACGGCTTTGCCGGCCTTCGAGAGGTCCCAACGGCCGTAGTAGTGCCAATCCGACAATTGCACAGGAGCGCCGCCCGATCCGCCGCTGCCACCGTTGCCCGCAGCACCAGCGGTCCCCGCGCCACCACCGCCGCTCCCCGCCGCACCTGCGGTGGCCGCACCCGCCGCGCCGCCCGAAGCCGTGCCGGCGACACCTGCCAAGCCCGCGCTAGTTCCAGCGCTGGTTGAACCCGCGCTCGAGCCAGCGCTGCCGGGCATGCCGGCGGAGCCCGAAGCAGCGGTGCCGGCGCTGGTTCCCGCGCCACCCGTCGTCGGCCCCGTCACGTCTTCAGAGCAAGCCAGCGCGACGCCGGCCATCACGACCACACCGACCACGACCTTCGACCAACCAAGCAGGCTTGCCACCAGAGCTCCTTCGGTTTGGATGCCACGAACAGCCCAAAGCCATCCGGGTTCCCGCCCTAGAAGTCGCCGAACCCCCGGAAACCAGACCAAGCGCCTTTGGGGCGCCGCCAAATGCGCGAAGCTAAAGCTTGATGGTCTTCCAGTCGCCGGTCTTGAATTTCCAGACCATGACGGCGGTGAGCAGCACGACGTAAACGAGCGCGGCGCTCCAGATGCCGACTAAGCCGAAGCCGAAGGTGATGCCGAGTAGCCACGCCAGCGGCACCAGGCAGCAGAAGTGGAGAATGAGCTCCACGAACATGACGAAGCGGGTGTTGCCAGCGCCAAACAAGGCCTGGGTCAGGATCATGCCGACGGCGATGAGCGGCGTGGCCAGCCCCATCATGCGCATGGGCATTTGAGCGGCGGCAAACACCGCGCTGCTTTTGGTCACCAAATGCAAAATCGGATTGGTCAGAATCACGCCCTCGAGCAGCCCGACCACGCCGAAAATCACCAGGCCCAGCTTGACCGAGGTCCAGCCGAACTGTTCGGCCTCGTCCTTCTTGCCGCTACCCAGGCACTGGCTGACCAGCGTCGCCGTGGAGGTGCCGAAGGCCAGGCAGGCCGTGAACGTGAGCTTGAGCACGCCCACGATGACGGTAGTGGCGGCGCCGTTGACGGCTTCTGGCTTACCGCCCGGGCAGTCCGGCGCGACCAGGCTGGTGTGCATCATGCTATCGAGGCGGCTCACGATCATCGCGAAAAGCATGAAGCCGCTCATGACCGCGATAGTGGCGACGGCGCTGGGGACCGACAGCCGCAAGATGCGCCGTAGCAGCTCGCGCGAGTAGCCGCGCACGTCGAACGGCTTGAAGGTCGAGCGGTAGTGGTGGAGGCCGGCCCACACGACCATCACCAAAAGGCCAACCCACGACGACACCGCGCCCGCCAAACCGGCGCCCGCCATGCCCATGGCCGGCGCGCCGAGCTTGCCGAAAATGAAGATGATGCACAGGACGACGTTGATCACGTTCATGACCACGCTGGCGACCATGTGCACGTGCGTCTTGCCGATACCGTCGAAGAACGCTTTGAACGAGAACGTCACGGCCATCGACGTGATGCCGAGCAGCCGGTAGTTCAGGTATCCAGTAGCGACCTCCCGCACCTCGGGCGACTGCACCAGCACGCCGAGCACGTGAGGAATCACCAAGTACCCGAGCAGCGTGAACACGACGCCGGCCACCAGCGAGAACATCCACGAGTTGGCCAGCACGCCGCCGGCGTCCACCGAGCGCCCCTCGGCGTAGCGGCGGGCGGCCAAAGCCTGGGTGCCGACCGAGATGGCGCTGAGCGAGCCGCCGAACATCCAAAGCAGCAGCAAGCAGGGCAAGAGCGCCGCCTGGGCGTAAGACGACCCGGGGCAGCCCAGCCAAGCGAAGAAGATGATGTCGACTTCGTTGACGGCGCTTTGGGCCAGCATTGCCAACACGGTCGGCAAGGCCAGCTTCAGCACGATGCGCGGCTTGGAGCCCGTTAGGTCCAGCGGGGCGGCAGACGAGCTAGGAGGTAGAGCCACGGGCCCGGGGGTTGTAAGGACTCCCGGGCCCCTCCCGCAAGTAACTTCTTCGGAATAGTCCGGGCTTCAGCCAGGATTACTGGGAGAGCGCCAGCTTTTGACCACGCATTTCGCCCAGCAGGGTCTTGGCGTCAGGCGAAGCCGGGTCGTCTTTCAGCACGCCCTCAATCAGCGCGACGGCGCGCTCCTTGTGGCCGGTGGCGCGCTCGAGGCGGGCCAGCGACAGGCGAGCTTCCGAGCTGGGGTCCAGGAGCGCCCAGCGTCGGGCGGCTTTCACCGCATCGCCCCAAGACGCCATTTGCTCGGCGCGGCCGGCCAGCGCTTTGTAGACGGCGGCGTCGTTCGGCGTCTTCTTGGCGGCGCGCTTCAGGAGGGCCAAGGCTTTGATCTTGGCACCCTTTTCCCAAAGCGCGTCGATCTTGGCGAGGACGGCGTTTTCGTTCGCCGGCGCAGCCTCCGCAGGCGCGCCCTTCACTTCGACCTCTTGCTCTTCGCTGAGATCGACCTCGGCCGTCGCGACGGCTGTGTCGGTCGCGTCTTCGCTGGCGGGCGCGTCTTTGGCATCGACTTCACCCTCGTCGCTGGCGTCGTTGACCGCCAGGTTCGCGACGACCGCGGGCTCGGCCGGCACGGGCGGCGCCGCGGGAGCCGCGACGGGCTCGGAGGGCTCAGTGCCCACCGCCACGACTTGGCGCGCAGCCGGCGCGGGCGGCGCGCGGTGTTGCAGCGCGTCGGCGCGTAGCTTTACTACGTGAGCGTAGGCAGCCTTGACCGACGCCGAAGCCTTCTCGCCGACGGGAGTCTTGGCGACGGCTGCGCCACCGATGCCGAGCACCAGCACCGACATGCCAGCCACCAAGCTGCGAGCGAGCCCGCGACGACGCGCCGGCTCCGCGCTGACGGCGCGCGGCTTTTCGACGATGATGGCCTCGAGCGCCGCGCACAGCTCGCTGGCAGTTTGGGGCCGCTTGCTCGGATCGGCGCTGAGCATCTTGCCGACCAGGACGTCGAGCGCCCTGGGAATCCCGGCTTCGGGGCGGCGTTCGCTGGGCGGAACCGCGCTGATGCGGTGCTTCAAGTCGATCAGCTCGACCAAGTTCTTGCCGACGTACGGTTGGTAGCCGGTGACGAGCTCGTAAAGCACCGCGCCGAGCGCGTAGATGTCGCTGCGCGCGTCGGCGCCGCCACCCTTGGCTTGCTCGGGCGCCATGTATTCGGGCGTTCCGACCACGTGCAGCGCTTCGGAGTCGCCCGAAGCCGCAGCGGGCTCACCCGACAGACCGAAGTCGAACAGCTTGACCACGCCCGTGGAGGTCACGAGCAGGTTGCCCGGCTTCACGTCGCGGTGCAGCACGCCTGCGCCGTGCGCGGCTTCCAGCGCGCGCGCCGCTTGCAAGGCAACGTGCACGGCCTCGCGGTACGGCAGCTCGCCTTCCTTGGCCAGCTTGTGCTCGAGCGACTCGCCGATCAGGTACTCCATCGCGTAGTACGGCCGCCCATCTTGGGCGACGCCGAAGTCGAACACCTTGATCAGGTTGTCGTGCGACAGCTGCGCAATGCTGCGCGCTTCAGCGCGGAAGCGATCGACGGCCGCGCCGCCGAGCTTGTCCGGATCCATCAGCTTGAGCGCCACGGTGCGCGACAGGTCGAGGTGTAGCGCCTGGTAGACGACGCCCATCGAACCGCGACCCAGCTCGCTGACGAGCTTGTACGGGGTGCCCGCGAGCAGCGAAGGATCGACGGCTTCGGCAGCGGGCGGCTCGGGCGACGCCGGGATCGGCAGCGGACGAGCCGCAGCAGCCTTGTGCTCGGCCACCAAGCGAGCGAACTCGGAGCGCGATCGCGCTGGCTCGGCGGGGTACAGACGACGCATCAGGTTCGAGACGCGGCCGCGCACGCTGCGGTCACCGTCGGCTTGGCTCGGAGCGCGCTGCAGCAGGCGACCAAGCTCGCTGGCAGCCTTGGCGGCGGTCTCGTAGCGGTCCTCGATGCGAGTTGCCGTGAGCTTTTGGATGATTTGGTCGAGCTCCGGGGGCGCGCCGATCAGCTGCGCGAGCGGAGCCGGGTTGCGCTTGCCCGCGCCGACGAGCGCCATGTGCTGCGACGAGTCGCCGATCAAGAAGCGGCGACCTGCGACCAGCTCCCAGAGCATGATGCCGAAGGCGTAGAGGTCGGAGGGAGCGGCGCCCGGCGTATTGTTGGCGACCTCGGGCGCGACGTAGCCCGGCTTGGCGAACACGATGCCGGCGACGGTGTGGCAGCGGCGGTTCTCGGCGCGCGCGGTGCCAAAGTCGATCAGCTTGAGCTCGCCGCCGTAGCTGACCATGACGTTTTGGGGGCTGAGGTCGCGGTGAACGATTTCGAGCGGGCGGCCATCGGCGTCGGTGCGCTCGTGCACGTGAGCCAGCGCGTCACCGAGCATCACACCCAGCGCGACCGCTTCGGGCCAGCTGATGCGAACCCCGAGCTGAGCCGCGCGGCTGCGCACGTCGCTCAAGTTGCGGCCCTCGATGTGCTCGACGACCACGTAAGGCTTGCCCTCTTGGTCGCTGGTCGCCTCCAGGATTTGAGCCACCCCAGGGTGCTGCAGCTGAGCCTGGATGCGGGCCTCGTCCAAGAAGCGCGCCAGGAAGGAGCGGTCGGTCTCGTGCTCCCGGCGGATGATCTTCACGACCACCGGGCGCTCGGCGCCTTCGATGCCGCCCGACGCGGCCAGCAGGACCTCGCCCATGCCGCCCCGCGCGAGGCGCTTCAGCAGCGTGTAGCGCTCGAAGCGACGCGGCAGCGGCGGCTCGGCGTTCGACACGGGAGCCGTCTCGGCCTCGCGGTCCGAGGTATTTTCCAGCAATTTCGTCGGGTTATCGGTCGACTCCATGGGCTGCATGTCCGGATGGTGCCTATGTAGTTTGATGTAGGCAAAGAAAACGACGTAACGACTTCCGCGATAGTTCAGCGGATTGGCCGAATCGGACAAGGGAATGGGGGACGGGGACTGCCGGTTGCTTGCGGGGCCTGGTAGGCTCCGCGCCTCGCTTTGCCGCGAACCATGGGTGACTCTCCGCGTTCCGTCAGCAGCTCCGGGCTGCGCTTGCTGCTCCGACTCATGTCGGTGCTGGCGGCGCTGCTCGTGCTGAGCGTGAGCAGCCGAGCGTCCGCCGCGAGCCGGCCTGGCACCGACAAGCCGGTGCCCATGTGCGGCGACCGCAACGAGAGCATCGCGGCACCTCCCATCTTCCGTGGCAGCCACGACACCGCGCTGCGCGCCGGTCCGTGTCAGGCGCCAGACGAGCTGGGCACCACGCGCGGCGCTCCCCTCGCGCCCGAGCGGGTGATCGTGCAGCAGCGCCCCGAGCGCGTGCTCGCTTTCGGAGCGCTCGGCGTGGCGCAGAGCGAATCATCTCGAGTTTCGATCGCCGGTGCGAGCCGTGAGCCCAAGCGCCCCGGCTTCGTCGGAACCCCGTTCCGTCCGCCCTGCCCGTGACGCCCTGACGCGCGGCACCCGCGCCTCACGCGTTCGTCACCATCATCGCCTATGCAGCGGTCGCCTCGATTTTTTCGGGGCGCGCTGTCGTCACGTTTCATTCGTGTAGTTACATAAAACCAAATCAACGGAGAGAGTCATGAACAAAGGAACCGCGATTGTCGGGTTCTTTATCAGCTTCCTCGCCGGCATGTTCCTGATGTGGAGCATGGACAAGCGAGCAGGCGGTACGGATATCGGTGCGGAGACGGTCGCCGCTGCTGGCGGCCCGGTGCCGGACCAAAGTGCAGCTAGCGTCCCGGTCTCGTCGAAGGACCCGCAGTGGGGCAAGCCCACCGCCCCGGTCACCATCGTCGAGATCAGCGACTTCGAGTGCCCCTTCTGCAGCCGGGTCGGTCCGACCCTCAAGTCGCTCAAGGAAAAGTACGGTCCGGACAAGATCCGCATCGTCTGGAAGCACAACCCGCTGCCGTTCCACAAGAGCGCGCGCGGCGCACACGAAGCCGCGGCCACCGTCATGGCGCTCGGCGGCAGTGATGCGTTCTGGAAGTTCCACGACAGCGCCTTCGCCAACCAGCGGGCTCTGAACGACGAGAACTACGAGAAGTGGGCCAAGGAAGCCGGCGTCGACTCCGCGAAGTTCAAGGCCGCTTACGGCGCCAAGAAGTACGCCGCCAAGGTCGACGAAGACCTGGCAATGTCGAAGAAGGTCGGCGCGACGGGCACGCCCGCGTTCCGCATCAACGGCGTCACGCTCAGTGGCGCGCAGCCCGTCGAGAAGTTCGCCGAGGTCATCGACGCGCAGCTGGCGGAAGCCAAGAAGCTCGTCGCCAGCGGCACCAAGCCGGCCGACGTGTACGTCACCCTGACCAACAAGAACCAGACGGCGACCCCGGACAAGCCGAACAAGCCCGCGCCGGACGCCGAAGAAGAAGACAAGAGCGTCTGGAAGGTGCTCGTTCAGGACGACGATCCGGTCCGCGGCCCCAAGGACGCGCTCGTGACCATGATCGTGTTCTCGGAGTTCCAGTGCCCGTTCTGCAAGCGCGTCGAAGACACGCTCAAGCAGGTGATGGCCGCCTACCCGAACGACCTGCGCTTGGTCTGGAAGGACAACCCGCTGCCCTTCCACCCGCGCGCCAAGCCGGCCGCCACGCTCGGTCGCATGGCGTTCAAGAAGAGCGAAAAGACCTTCTGGGACGTGCACGACCAGCTGTTCGAGTCGCAACCCAAGCTCGAAGACGACGACCTCAAGGGCATCGCCGAGAAGAACGGCCTGAAGTGGGACGACGTCAAGGCTGCCATCGACAGCAACAAGTTCGGTGAGAAGATCGACGGCACCGTCGAGCTCGCCAACGACGTGCAGGCCCGCGGTACCCCGCACTTCTTCATCAACGGCGTGCGCCTCAGCGGCGCTCAACCGCTCGAAGCCTTCAAGAAGTCGATCGACGAGCAGCTCGCCAAGGCCAAGGCCCTGGTCGCCAAGGGTACGCCCAAGGCCAAGGTCTACGACGAGATCATGAAGGACGCGAAGGGTCCGCCCCCGCCGGAGAAGAAGGAAGTTGCTGCCCCTGACGCGCAGACCCCGATCAAGGGTCCGGCCAGCGCCAAGGTCACGATCCAGATCTTCTCGGACTTCCAGTGCCCGTTCTGCAAGCGCGTCGAGCCCACGCTCGCCGAGCTGGAGAAAGAGTTCGGCGGCAAGATCAAGTTCGCTTGGCGCCACATGCCGCTGCCGTTCCACGCCGACGCTCCGCTGGCCAGCCAAGCTGCCCAAGAAGCGTTCGCGCAGAAGGGCAACACGGCTTTCTGGAAGTTCCACGACAAGCTGTTCGAGGCCCAGGGCTCGGGCGAAGACGCCATCAAGCGTCCCGCGCTCGAGAAGATTGCCGAAGAGCTCGGCTTGGACATGACCAAGTTCAAGGCGGCGCTCGACAGCAGCAAGCACAAGGCCAAGCTGGATGCCGACACCAAGATCGGCAACGACGCCGGGATCAACGGAACGCCTGCGTTCGTGATCAACGGCTACTACTTGAGCGGCGCCCAACCGGCGGCGGCGTTCAAGAAGCTCATCAATCGCGCGCTCAAGGACGCGGGCGGCTGATGAGTGGAGCGCGAGGATCCCGGGCGCTGCTAGCGAGCGCCCGGGCCGTGCTCGCGCTCGGTTGCGCACTTGGCTCGGTCGCTTGCGAGCGGCCGGGCCAAGCTGCTCATTCGGGAGAGATAGACGTCACGTCACCTGGCGGCCCGCGTTGGCCGACCATAGAGCCCGAGGCCGAAGGTCCGGCGCTCACGGACGCCGACGTCGAGAAGCTTGCAGTGAAAGTGCCGCGCGAACGCGTACCTGCCGTTTCGCCCCAAAATCCGAGCAAAGGTCCCGCAAACGCGAAGGTGACCTTGCAGGTCTTCAGTGATTTCGAGTGTCCGTTTTGCGTTCGGGTGGCGCCAACTTTGGCCGCCGTCGAAGAGCATTTTCGCGGACGACTCCGCGTGGTTTGGCGCAACTATCCCCTGCCCTCGCACCAGCGTGCGCGCCCCGCAGCGCGTGCCGCGCTCGAAGCCTTCGCGACAGGCGGCGCGCCGCAGTTTTGGCGCATGCACGACTACTTGTACTCGCCTCAAGCTGATCTGAGCACCGCGGCCCTCGGCAAAGCCGCCGTACGGTTCGGGCTAGCGCCCGCGCGCGTCGAGCGAGCCGCCGACGGCGACGCTCACTACGACGCGCTGATCGACGCCGACATGGCAGCGGGCAACGCAGCCGGCATCGAAGGCACGCCTGCTGTCTTCATCAACGACTATTACCTGATGGGTGCGTTTCCGGAATCAGCCTACGCGCTCGTCGTCGAACGCGCGCTGCGTGAAGCGCCCAAGTAGTCCGCGCCGCGCCGCAGTAAGCTGACAGCTGCGACGGCTTGCGAAACCAGCACTGATTCGATGTCGGCGCGGGGCAGCGCCACCTCAGCGGCGGAAGCGAGCCCGAACCCAGGCCCGAGCCCGGGGATGCGTCGTTCGACGCGCTGAAACCCCTTCACCAACTCGAAAATCACTTCGCATGCGAAGTCATGCCGCGTCACAGAAACGCACCGGCAGAAACAACAATGAATACCTGCAGTTAGAGCGAGACAAATCGCCTGAGCCCGCATCACTTCGCATGCGAAGTGATTTTCGAGAGTGGAGTACCCCTCCGCCACGCGCCGTCGCCACAACCTGTGAAGCTCCCAGCCACGTCGCCACTATTTCCAGTGAGGCCCAGTTTGGAGGCTGCCCAGCTGGGCAGCCCCAACAGGAATACGGCCTCCCCCATTCAGCCAGCTCACCGCCGATCTACAGCGACCAGATGCGTCAGCGCTTGCGTGTGCGGACGGCGGCGATGGTGTCGTCGAGGTCGTTGCTGGTGCGCAGGCAGGGATAGCAGTCGTCTTTTTTGCGGGCGCCGCAGCCGGTCTTGTCCTGCAAAGGCACGAGCTCGAAGAGCGCACGCTCGTCGGAGTGAGTCTTGAGGTCGGGCAGGAGCGCGCGCTTTTCGTCGCAGCCGGCGGAGTAGCGGAGCTTGACGATAGCGCGCAGGTTGGGGGTCGCGACTTTGTCGAACGCGGGCGATTGCAGGAACGTCTCGGCGCGGGTTTGGACCCATGGACGGACGTTGGAGGTCGTGACGAGGTCGTAGGCGATGTCGGCGCCGCGGGAGCCCATGGCGCCTTCGAGGAGCGCGAAGGCGGCGTCGCTGCTGACTTTGACCTGCGCGGTTTGAAAGATGAGCGACGCGACCTGCGCGTTGTTTTGGAAGCTGGCGTCGATGGAGAGCGCGCGTCCGACGGCACCGACGGCGCCGGGCCAGTTCTTCTTGGCGGCCAGGTCGCGCGCGATTTCGACGGGAATGTTCGGATCCCGGGGGTATTTTTCGGCGAGCGCTTCGAAGGCTTTGGCGCCGCCGTTCTTGGCGTCGCTCAGCTCGTCGGGTCGCGCGAATGGGCCTTCTTTGGCGGGTTGGGGCGAAGAGCCCACCGCTTGACCCGACGTGGTCGCGCTGGGGCCGGCCGTCGCGCTGTCAGTATCGGAGCCCGAGAACGCCGAAATGATGGCGCTGAGCAAGCCAATCACGAGCAGGAGCGCGAGCGCACCGCCGGCGCCGAACAGCACGCGCGTCGGCACCCTTTCGAGTTTGCCCTGCACGCTCGCCGGCAGCTTGGCGCGCCAGGCGCTGAGCTTTTGGTCCAGGCTGCCAGGGAACGCCGTGGCGTCTCCACCGAGCGGCGCTTCGATGTCGTGCAAGGAGCCGGGCGTGAGCGGCAGCGGGGTCGGCGGCGCCGGTTGCTTGGGCTTGGACGAAACCGTGATGGCGTCGCGCAGCGCCTGCTTCTCGGGCGGAGGAAAGCTGGACGGCGAGCCTTCGGGCAAGGTGAAGCGGTAAATGCCGTGCCCCGGGATCGGCGCGAGCAAGCGGTTGATCACGTCCACCACTTCGGACGCTGTGCCGTAGCGCTCGTTGGCTTCGCGCTGCAAGAGCTTCATGGCCACCGCTTCCACGGCGGGCGGCACTGCGATGCCGGGCGCGCGCTCGCTGATTTTGGGCGGCGATTTCGAGAGCTGCTGGCCCAAGATACCGACCTGGCTTTGGCTCGAGAACGGTCGCGAGCCAGACAGCATCTCGTAAAGAATCACCCCGAGGGCGTAGAGATCGGCGCGGCCGTCGACGGTTTGGCCCAGCGCTTGCTCGGGCGCCATGTACTCGGGTGTACCGAAGACCATGCCGGCCTTGGTGATGGGCGTGTGCGCGGGCGTTTCGGTCGGGTGCGGCACCTCGCCGATGGGCACTTTGGCGATGCCAAAGTCGAGCACCTTCACGAAATCCGGATCTCCGCCCTTTTCGACGAGCATCACGTTCTCGGGCTTGAGGTCGCGGTGCACGATGTCCAGCGCGTGCGCGCTGCTCAGACCCGAGGCGATCTGCCGAGTGATGTGCAACGCGCGCTCGGCCGCGATAGGCCCGCCCGCGATTTCGTCGCGCAAGCTCTTGCCCTGCACGTACTCGAGCACCAAAAAGACGGCGCCGTCCGGCAGCTTGCCGAAATCGGTCGCGGCCGCCACGTTCGGGTGGTCGATGTTGGCCGCTGCCATGGCCTCGCGCTCGAAGCGCGCCACCACCTCGGCCATGGTCGTCAGCTCGCGGTGGAGCACCTTGATGGCAAGGCGCTTGCGCATCAAAACGTGCTCGGCCGAATAGACGCGGCCCATGCCGCCTTCGCCGATCAGCGCATCGATGCGATAGCGATCGCCGAGAGTCGTGCCCACGCGAGCATCGGCGCCGCTGGACCCGGGAGACGTCGGACCGCTCAACTCGCTCAGTACGGATTGTCGCCCGACGTGTCGGCGGGCTTGGGTTTCGGCGCGGGTGCGGGTTCAGCCGGCGTGGGCTCAGCAGGTGCAGCGGGTGCGTCGCCATCACTGGGCGCCGCCACTGGCTTGGGCTTGGGCTTCGGCGCGACGACGGGCTTGGGAGCGGGTGTCGGCGCGACCGGCTTGGGAGCGGGCGCGACGGCCGCAGGCGGCGGCGTCACAGGCGCGGGCGCGGCGCTCGGCGCGGGCGCCGCGCTCGGCGCTGCAGCGGCGCTGGGAGCCGCGCTCGCGTCAGCGGGTGCCGCGCTGGGCACTTCGAGAGGCTTCGGCTCTTCCACCGGAGGCGTCGGCGTCGCCACGGGCGCGGGCGTGACGGCCGCTGGCGGCTCCGGAGCAGGCGCTGGCGGAGTCGGCTCCTTCTTGGTCAGGAAGAACACCGCACCGGCCGCGACCGCAATACCGGCCAAGATGATCATGATGCGACCGCCACCGCCATCGGGAGCGGGCGGCGCTTCCGACAAGATGGGCTGAGGGCGCGTCGACGGGCGAGCGCTTGCGGCGGGGCGCTCCGACGCCGCACGTTGGCTCGCAGCAGCCGGACGGCTGCTGGCCGCCTTCGCTTCGGGCTTCTTCTCGCTCTTGGGCGGCTCCGAGCGCAGCGTGTGCGGCCCCTTGTCGCCGCTCGACGCGGCTTCTGCCTTGGGTTCCGGAGCCAATTCTGGCTCGGTTTCTTGAGTCTTGCGCTCGGGCTCGGGCTTGACGGACGCCGGCTTCTTCGAGTCGGGCTTGGTGCCGACGTCGTCCATCGAGCCGCCCGCTTCGCGCAGCGCGTCTTGCAGCAGCTCGGCCGCCTGCTTCATCACGGTGCGGTCTTCGGGCGCGGGCATGTCCGCTTCCGAATCCGACGACGGAAACATGCCGCCACCGGTTGCGGCAGGCGGTGGCGGAGCCGATTCGGCAGCCTTGGCAGCTGCTGCGGCGGCGTGCGAGCCCATCGCGCCCAGGCCAATCATCGTGGCCTTGCGGACCTGCGGCGGCTTGCCGCTCGCCTCGGGCATGGCGGGCGTCATGGCCGCAGCCGGCGTCGCAGCGGGCGCGGTCTTGGAGCTTGCGCCCCCGCCGTCACCACCGCCAGCCTCGTAGGCTGCGCCGGCGTCGCCGCGCGAGTCGACCAGCGTGTCGATGGTCTTGCGCGACACGTCGTCGATCTTGATGAACTTCACGCCCATGCCGTTGGGGCGCTCTTTGTCGCCGGTCTCCGACTCGCGCTTCCAGACCACGCGACCCACGCCTTGGATCACCTTTTGGTCTTCGGCGATCTTCACCTCGAACTTGAGGAGCGTGCCGGGCGGAAACGGCGACGGCGTCTTGATGAACATGCCGCCGCGGCTGACGTCATGCGAGTGGTGCTCGATGAACTCGTCGAGGGTGGCGCTTTTGTAGCGGACCGTCATGGTCAGCACCTTCGCGCGGGGGTCTTTTCGCGTTTCCTGGCCCATCAGCTTCTCCGGGGTTCCCGAAAGGCGGCGCTCGGCGCCAGCCGGTCGCAGCGAGGCGACCCAAATCGGGGCTAGTAATCGTAGCGGACCCACCCCCCGAAACCCAAACTTCTTCGCGGTCCTAGCCCGATGCCGGCCCTTGGGCCAGTCATCTCGTGGGTCGCGGGGCCCCGACCCCGCTCGTGGTTTTGGCCTATTGCGCCGTAGTAAATGGCCGGGGAGGACGGGCTAGGATGCAACCGCTGCCATGAGTCCCCCGCGCCCGCTCGATCACTTTCGCGCCTTCGCGCGGCGCCCCGTTGGCCTGTCGGCGATCGTCAGTCGGGGCGACGGGACCTGGAAACGGCCCGCCCGCCTCATCGATCTGGGGCTCGGCGGCGCCTGCATGGAGATGCTGGAGGCCGTCCCGAACGGCACCGCCGTCTCGCTCTCGGTCGAAGCGCCGCATCTGTGGGACCCGCTGTTCCTCGAAGGTGAAGTCGTCTGGCTCCACTCCCTCGAAGGCGCTGCGCGCGTCGGCGTCCGCTTCTACCACCGCTCCGGGCGCACGCTACGCACGCTGACGGAGCTGCTCGAAGCCGAAGCCTATCACTAACTCCCGGCTTAGATCGGCGGCAGGCCGCGCAGCACGCGGTCGTGATGTAGCAGCATCTCGTAGACAGCTGGTCCGCGGTTGAACGGGTAGTCGTGCGGCCCCGGCAGGACGACGAGCGTGTGCGGCACGCCCGCTTGCTTCATGGCGGCGCTGATCGCCTTGGTAGAAGCCAGGAAGTAGTCGCCGTCGCTGGTCAGCAGGCGAAAGCTCAACGTGGGATTTTTTTGGTGGGCCTGAACGGCGCGCACCGCCACCGGTCCGGCATTCTCCATATCGAACGCTGGCTGCAGCCCACCCACGGCCGCGAAAGCTTCGGGGTTGCGCAGGCCAATCGCGAGCGCGGCGCGCCCACCCAGGCTGATGCCGTCGACGCCGGTGGTTTGCGACGTGCCGATAGCCGGCGTTTCACGGCGCGCGCGCGTGAGCAGCTCTTCGATGGCAAACTTGGCGAGCGGCGGGATCTTCGAGAACGGCTCGTCACCGCGCAGCATGTCGGGCGTGTACGAGTTGACGATGATGAGACCGCGGTACGGATTGGCGGCGAGCGCGGCGTTCAGCTTTGCCAGGCGCGCTTCGTCGACGAAGCCTTCGAGGTCGGCCGCGGTGAGCGGCGGGTGCTGCAGCCGCTCGATGGCCTGGTACATGCCGTAATCGTCGAGCCAGCCGCGCGCGCCCTTTTCGGGACCTTTGCGCGCCTCCCCCATACCGTGAAACGTGAGCAGCACCGGAAAGCGCTCTTCGGCGGCGCGCGCCGGCACGACCACGACGGCGTTCATGCGGCCGATCGGCGTGTCGGCGTAGGTCCAGGTGACCTCGGTTTGCGGCAATTTGCTCGGCGCAGGAGCAACGGACGGCGCTGCCGACGCGGCGACGACGCTACGGCTCGCCGCCACCGCTACTCCCTCACCCGGCGGAGCATGCTTCGAGCAGGCAACGAGGGCGGCACACGTAACCGCAACTGCAGCCCCCTCACTCAGTCCGGAAATGACTTCGCATGCGAAGTCATGAACGCGCGACCGAAGACCCTCAGAAAGCATCTTTCATCGCCCGCACGGCCGCCAGCACGGCTTGCGGCGAATGATCTTGCGACAGACGCTCGTTCACCTTCGCCACGACGTCTTTCTCAGCGACGCGCAAGAACGGATTGGTCAGTCGCTCTTCGCGCAGCGTGCTCGGCAACGTCGGCTGGCCCTGTTCGCGCAGCGCCTTCGCCCATGCGAGCTTCTTGGCAATGTCCGGGTTGCTCGGCTCCAGCGACTCGGCAAAGCGCAGGTTGCTCACCGTGTACTCGTGCCCGCAGTAAATGCGTGTGTCGTCCGGCAGCGCGCCCAGCTTCAAATTCAGCGATTCGTACATTTGCGCCGCGGTGCCTTCGAACAAGCGACCGCAGCCGGCAGCGAACAAGGTGTCGCCCGTGAACGCCGCGCCCTCGGCCACGTACGCCACCGCGCCCAGCGTGTGCCCCGGAATGTGCAGCGCCTGCACGCCGATGCCGCCAACATCGAACTCTTGTTTGTCGTCGAGCAAATCAGTCTGCCCCGGGATGCGCCCCTTGTCGGTGCGGTACCCGAACACGCGCGCGTTCGGAAAGCGCTTCAGCACGCCTTCGTTACCGCCCACGTGATCGGCGTGATGGTGCGTCGCCAAAATCGCGACGGCGTTCAGCCCCAGCTTCTCCAGCGCCTGCAGCACCGGCGCCTCTTCGCTCGCGTCCACCACCACGGCGTCGCGACTGCCCGGCTGGTGCAGCAAGTAGCAGTAGTTGTCGCTCAAACACGGAACGAGATGAACTTCCACGCCGCAACCTTACCCCGCACCCCGGCGCCGCGCGCGTCACCTTCGCGCAGCCCGCGCCGGCACGCAAAACCGACGTAAATGGCCGAAAGCCTTGACGCCCCCACCCTCCCCACGGCATAGACCAGCCCACCCGCACCCCTAGCTCAGCTGGATAGAGCGACGGCCTCCGGAGCCGTAGGTCATAGGTTCGAATCCTATGGGGTGCGCCAGTCTACGACGTCTGCGAGAACTTCTCCCGGGCCGGCTTCGGCCTTGTGATTTCGGGGTTCGGCCATCA
>DATAKF010000251.1:0-2968 GCA_036261775.1 Polyangiaceae bacterium
AAACCCGGTTCCATAGAACTGGAGGTGTTGGAGCAACGTAACCCATCCGCCAACGGCGTGCGCCTGATGCCTGCCCGGCCCCGTAGAGTGGCGGCGAAGAGCGATGTCAGAGCAAAGCGACAAACCGAGCAGTGGGCGAGCGAAGCGTTGGACGGAGGCGGAAGCGCGTGAGGCGCTGCGGGAGTTTCGGGAGTCGGGGCTGAGCGCGGTGGCTTTTGCGGCAAAGAATGGCATTTCGCCGACGCGGTTGCCGTACTGGGCGGAGCGGCTTGGCACGCGGCCGACTGAGTCCGCCGACTTCGTCGCGGTGCCGCTGCCGAGCCAGCACGGCGTGGAGGTCGAGCACCAGGGCGTGACGGTCCGCGTGGGCGTGCTCGGCGTGGAGGAGCTGGCGCAGCTGGTGGTAGCGATCGCGCGCCGAGCGCGCGGATGCTGACGTTGCCGCCGGGCGCAAGGCTGCTGCTTGCGACGAGCCGTGTGGACGGGCGCAAGGGGATCAACGGGCTGAGCACCTTGGTGCGTTCCCAATTTTCGATGGACCCGCTGTCGGGGATGTTGTTTGTGTTTTTCACGAAACGCGCGGACATCGTGCGCGTCCTCTATTGGGATCGCGACGGGTACGTGCTCACGACAAAACGCTTAGAGCAAGGCCATTTTCGCGTACCTTGGCAGAGTGAGACGGGCCACGTGGCGCTCGAAGCCGCGGAGTTACTGCTCGTGCTCGAGGGGCTCGATCTGCGGGGAGCGACGCGGCGCGCGCGCTGGCGACCGACGCCGCAGGCCCCGACCGCAGAGAAAAAAGATCACGAGCTGGGAATTTAACTTCGCGCAGCGGGGTTGAACCTCGCAATGGCGATGAAGTCGAGCACAGCGGCGAAGCTGATCGCCAGCGACTTCGCGACGCTCGACTTGAAGCGGATTCGCCAATTCATCAAGGATGCGGTGATGGAGGGCGCGCTGGCGGTGTTGGTCTCGACCATCATCGCGCTGCTCACGCGGATGCGGGACCTGAACCAGGAGCTGGTGCAGCAGCTGGCTTGGAAGAACCGCAAGCGCCCGGCGAGCGAGCGGCTGCACCGCTTGCAGCTCGAGCTGCCGTTTGTGGTGCAAGCCGAGGTGGAGGCGACAGCGAACGACGCTTCTGACTCTGAGCAGTCTGACCAAGAAGATACGGAGAAAGAGGAGCCCAACCGGCGAAAGCGAAAGAAGCCGGATCAGACGAACCGCGACGCGCACGGGCGGCCGAAATTTCCCGAGCACCTGCCGCGCGTCGAGGGTGACGTGGAGCTGGTGACGGGCGAGAGCCGCATCTGCCCGCATTGCGCGACGGAGTGCGCGCACGTCACCTTCAAGGTCTGCCAGAAGCTGGACATCGAACCGGCGCGCTACGTGGTGCGCGAGGACAAGCGCGAGGTCGTGGCCTGCCAGAACTGCCACGGGCATATGGTGACGGCGCCCAAGCCGGACGAGGTGCTCGATCGCGGCGTGCTGGGCGAAGAGCTGCTCGTCCAGTCGCTCGTCGATCACTACCAAGACGCGGTCCCTTGGGAGCGTATGGAGCGCAAGGCGCGACAGGAGGACGTGCCGCTGTCCGCGAACACGCTGGCGGCAAGTTGCGGCCGCGCGATCGACCTCTTCGACCCGATCGCGCGCCACATTTTCAACAAATGTCTAACTTCGGAGTACGTGGCGCTTGATGCCACGAGCATCCGGGTGCTCGACAATGAACACCCGCTCGGGATTCGAAACGGCGCGCTCTGGTTGATCCAGGGCGCACACTGCTACTCGTACTTCATGTACGCCGAGAGTGGGCACGCCAAGCACCTCGAAGCGAAGCTCGAAGGCTACAAGCTCGTGAGCGCCATGTGCGACGGCTCGCCCACGAACAACTGCGTCGAGCGAGCTGGCGCCAAGCGCGGCGGCTGCAACGCGCATGGGCGCCGTGGGCTTGTTGAAGCGCTACGCGGCGGTGACCATCGTGCGATGGAGGCGCTGCTCCTTTACAAGCAGATTTTTCACATCGACGCAGAGTCCAAGCGTGCCGGTGAGAGCATCGAGCAGCGCTTCGCGCGGCGACAGTGCGACAGCGCGCCGCTGGTGGCCGAGCTCAAGGCCTGGTTGGATGAACGCCTGGGCGATAGCGAGCCGAAGTCGGACTTGGGCAAGGCCGTGCGCTACATCCAGCGCCAGTGGCCGCGACTGACACGCTTCCTCGACGATCCGCTAATGGAGCTGACCAACAATGAGGTCGAGCGCGACCTGAGAACGTGGGTGCTCGATCGCAAGACGTGGCTTTTCTGCGGGCACGACGAGAGCGCGAGGCGTGCCGCCGACGCGCTCACCATCATCACGACATGCAAGAAGCTCGGACACGACCCGCGGCGCTACATTCGAGATACGCTGAAGCGCATCTTGGCCGGGGAGAAGGACCTGAACGCCCTGCTTCCCGAGAACTACAAGTCCGTCGTCGAGCGCGGCCCCGCGCCCGTTGCGAGCGCGAGCACGATCGCGGCGTAGACGCCGAGCACCTAGCGTCCGCTCACTTCGAAGTGCTCCGCCAGAAATCGCTGAACCACCGCAACGATCTCGCCGTCGAGTAGTGCGCTCAACTCCTCGAACCGCTGCTCGACTCCACGGTGCTTCCAAGCCGTGGTCTTCACGCACAGCGTCTCGTTGCGCTGCCGCGGGCGTCTGTACACCAGCACGCCTTCTTGCCGGCAGAGCGCAATGAACATCAGGCGCGTGTACTGGTCCGGCAGGCTGTACACTCGCTCGTATTCCCCGTCGCGCAGGTCGAGCCCGCGCTGACCGTCCGCACCGCGCACGCCGATGATCTCCGGCGGCGTGATGGCTGGCAGCTCGGCTTCCGAAAGACGGGGCGGCGGTCCGTGGTTGCGCGACACGCGCGCTGGCGTCGCATGCCCGACGCCCGATCGCAATCACGCCGCGAGCACGGCTGTCTGCCGGC
>DATAKF010000259.1:0-17238 GCA_036261775.1 Polyangiaceae bacterium
GTCTCGATGTGGAACCACTTTCCGACCGGTATCTCACGCTCGACCAGCGGCGGGATCGTGCCTAGCTCTTCGGTGAGCAGCTCGCTGCCCATGCTGCCGTCCGGGCGCGTCGTGAAAGAGAGCCGAATCTCGTCGCGGAAGGCGTCGAACTCGTAGGGCGGGTGCCGACTGCGGTACAGCACGAACCACCAGTAGCTGGTTGGGCGGAGCTGCACGGGCAGGTAGTACCACGCGCTAGCGTACACACCTGCGGGGAGCGGGCCGTTGCGGGCGGCCAGGGGAAAGTCCCGCTGCGCCGGGCTCTGGTCCTCGATCAGCAGCGCGTGAGTCCCACTTCGCGCCACGCCCTCGACGACGTCCACCCGCGAGTTCCCACGCAGGATGAAGCCACCTTGGCCACCTTTGCCGAGCCAGTCGGAAACGTCGCCGCTCTCGTGGTCGCTCCACCATAGAACGCGCGGATCCTCGCCGAAGGCCAGCTCCGGCTCACTGCACCCGAGCGCGAAGCACAGGAACAACGCCCAAGGCTTCGTCATGGCCATCTCACCTCCGTGCCGAGCGCGACGCCGAGCCACAGCTGCGGAGTGTGTCCGAAAGTGCCCGTCGGAGCGAGCTTCAGCGCGGCCGCGCTCGGTAGCACCTCGACCGACGCGCCGAGCCACGGCACCACGCGCCGCCCCCAGCCAACGCTAAACCCGGCTCGACCACCGATTTCACCGCGTCGATAGCCGCGCTCACCCGAGCCGCGCTGGTAGTCGACCAGCGCAACCAAGACGCCGAGATCCATCAGGGCTTCGACCTCTCCCATTTGCAGGCGCCATCGGAGTGAGCAGTCGAGGGGCAGACGAAACTGGCGAAGCGTCACGCGGCCGAAGTCGAGCTGGCTCGTGCGCGTGATCGCAACGCCCAAAGAACCGCCGAAGCTCGAGGAGCGCAGCGACAAGCGCAGTAGCGCCCCCGGAGCCACGACGGCTCCGTTCGCGCCGTCGAACACCGCGGGCGCAAACTGCAGCGTAGGAGCCAGCGCTACGCCCAAAACCAGCGGAGATGCCTGGGGCGGCGGCGACTCGGCGACCTGCTTGGTCGGAGTCGCGACGGGCTCGCTTGGTCGGCTCGGATCACTCCGCAAGGCCTCGTCGATGGCTTGGGCGATCGCGAGCGCGCGCGCGTCTTCCGGAATGGCTCCCACCTGAACCGTTCGGCCGACGAACCCGCCTTCACTCTCGAGGTCCGCCGGCAGAATGGACACGAGCCCCTGCTCGCTGGCCAGCAGCGTAACGACCTTCTCGGGAGCCTTCACCGTCACCTGCTCCGACTCGGCGCAGACCTGAAGCGAGCGCCGCGCGAGCTCGACGCCCAGCTCGCGCACGACGGCTTCTCGCAGCTCTGGAGCCCAGGCCGAGCCGCCGAAGACGACCTTGATCCAAGCCTGGTCAGGCGCCGGGCACGCTCTTGATTGCGCGGCGGCGTCGTGCGCCCAGACGATGAGCGCCCACGACCAGGCGAGCCAGGCATGACGAGGCACGCCGGTCAGCGTAGCCGCACGCCAGCCCGCCTCCGAAAAATTCGTGAGCCGGTTCGAAGGCTCGCGGCATGAGTTGCGCGAGGTCAGTCGGTGACGAAACAAGACGCGCGCTTTTTACAAGTCGGCGTGGCCCCCCTACACAATCGCCAAAATTCGCGACAAAAACGGCCAGAGGGTCTCCGGGCTCCCCAAGCCGCGCTGTGGAGCTTGGCGTTCGTCACGGCTTTCGCGCCGCACCTGACCGGTTGCGATGGCTCGGCCCCGACCGGACCCGCTGCTTCGACCGCTGGCGCGAGCGCATCGAGCGCAGGCAATGGCTCGGGCGCTGGAGGAAGCGCGCCTGGCAGCGGAGGCGGGACGCCTATCACGACCTGCACGGCACCGGCGCCCGGCGCCGCGCCCCTGCGCAGGCTCACGCGCTTCGAGTTGAACAACACCGTTCGGGACCTGCTCGGCGACACGTCGCGTGCCGCTGACGCTTTACCGCCCGAGCTGAAAGGCAATGGCTTCAACAACGACGCGGCCTCACTGACGACCAGTCGCGTGTTGGTCGACGGCTACCACACCGTGGCCCAAGCCCTCGCCACCCAGGTCGCCTCTACGCCGGCGCGCTTGGCGGCGCTCGCTACCTGCGATCTGGCAGCGCAAGACCAGGACGCTTGCGCCAAGACCTTCATCGCCAACTTCGGGCGCAAAGCCTTCCGACGCAGCCTGACCGACGCCGAGAGCGCGACCTTCTACCGCGTCTACCAGGCCGGAAAAGAAGGCACCGGCTACGTCGACGGCGTGAAGGCTGTCATCGAGCTGGCGCTGCAATCTCCGCAATTTTTGTACCGCATCGAGCACGGCACCGCCCTCCCCGGCCAAGCCGTGTGGCGCCCCAGCGGGGCGGAGATGGCAACGCGCCTGTCTTATCTGCTTTGGGGCTCGCTTCCGGACGAGGCCTTGCTCGACAAAGCCGCAGCTGGCGGGCTGGACAGCAAAGAGCAGGTGCTGAGCGAAGCCAAGTTGATGCTCGAGAGCCCGAAGGCGCACGACGTCGTGCGCTACTTCACCAGCACGCTCTACGGCATTGCCGGACTCGACGCGCTCGAGCGCAGCACGGAGCTGTTTCCCACCTACACGCGCAGTCTTGGCCCGCTCTTTCGTCAGGAGACCGAACGCTTCATCGACCACGTCGTCTGGGAGGGGGCCGGCGATTTCAGCACGCTGTTCAGCGCGCCTTACACGTTCGTCAACGGTCCGCTGGCGGCGTTCTACGGCCTCCCAGGCGTGAGCGGCGACGCCTTTCAGCGCGTGGAGCGCGATCCGAGCAAGCGCTTGGGCCTTTTGTCTCACGCCAGCGTGCTCGCTTCCACCACGCCCGGCAGCCGCAACAACCCGGTGGTGCGCGGCAAGTTCATCTACGAAGAGCTGTTCTGCGAGCACGTGCCAAGTCCACCCGTCGGGCTCAACGTCAAGGAGCCTCCCGCCGACCCTACACGAACCACGCGCGAGCGCTTCAGCGCGCACCGCGAAATGGAGCCGTGCAAGACCTGCCACGCCATGCTCGATCCGATCGGCTTTGGCCTCGAGAACTTCGATGGCGTGGGTCTGTGGCGCGAGACCGAGAACGGCAAGCCCATCGACGCGAGCGGCGAGCTACCGGACGTCGATGTGGCCGGTCCGTTCAACGGCCCGGCAGAGCTGGCGCAAAAGATTGCGGGCAGCGCGGATGCCCGCAATTGCTTCGCCGACCGTTGGCTGGCTTTCGCTTACGGGCGCGTGCTCAGCGACGGTGACGCCTGCACCCGCGCGCAGCTCGAGAGCGCCTTCCGCGACTCCGGCGGCAACGTGAAGGCGCTGCTCTTGGCGGCCACGCAAACCGACGCCTTTCTCTACATGCCTGCAAGGGCCCCGTAAGCGAGGATCATGATCACTTCGAAGAATCGACTCACGAGGCGAACACTGCTGCGTGGCGCGGGCCAGGTAGCGATCGGGCTGCCGTTCTTGGAGGCCATGCTGGCGCCGCGCCAAACGCACGCGCAAGCCGCGCAAGCGCCGCTGCGCTTCGTCGTCTTCTACTCGCCGGGCGGCACGCTGCTCGACAAGTGGCGGCCGAGCGGGTCCGAGACGCAGTTCACGCTCAGCGACATGATGTCGCCGCTGGTCCCGCATCAGCAAGACCTGCTGTTCGTCGACGGGCTCGGCCTTTCGGTGACCGAGATCGGCGTCGGGCACCCGCATAGCCGCGGCATGGCAGGCGTCCTCACCGGCACCGAGCTGCTGCCCGGCAATTTCGTCACCGGCGGCGGAAACGCGAGCTTCGCCAACGGTCCGTCGCTCGACCAAGTGATCGCGCGCCGCGTGCAGCAGGCGAGCCCGCTGAAGTTCCCGTCGCTCGAGTTCTCGACGGCGTGGGCGATTTCCGGGCGCTCGCTGATGGACGGCGCCGTGGCCGAGACCTCGAACGCCGCCGATCAGATCACCTACGGCGGGGCCAAAGACCCGATTCCGCCGATGATCAAGGCGCAGGTCGCTTTCGATCGCATCTTCAAAGACCTGGCGCCCGCAGCGCCGGACGCCACCCGCGAGCTCGAGCGTAAAAAGCAGGTGTCGATTCTGGACGCCGTGCTCGAGCAATATGGCAGCGTTTCGTCGCAGCTCGGCAGCGAAGACCGCGCCAAGCTCGAGCAGCACGCGCAGCTGATCCGGGAGATGGAAGCGAGCCTCGGCTCCGGCAGCTCCGGCGAAAGCTGCATCGTGCCGTCGGCGCCGGCCAACGTGGAGATGGACGTGCCGACCAAAGGCAAGTTGATGACCGATCTGCTGGTCTCGTCGCTGGCCTGCAATCTGACGCGGGTCGCGACCATGCAATGGGCCGACAGCGAGTCCAAGTTTCCGCTCAACTTTGCGCCGCTCGGCCTGACCGATCACCACCACGGCTACCAGCACGACAGCGCTTACGACCCGAACGCGCTGTTCAAGATTTACCAGTGGTTCGGCTCGAATTTCGCCTACCTACTGCAGAAGCTCAAGTCCGTTCCGGACGGTGACGGCACGCTCCTCGACAACACGGTGGTGCTCTGGGTGAGCGAGATTCAGGAGCCGCCCACCCACGCACAAACGAACATGCCTTTCATGCTCGCCGGCGGAAAGAACGCAGGCATCCGCACCGGGCGCTGGCTGAAGGTCAAGGCGCAGCCGCACAACAACCTGCTCGTCTCCGTGAACCAGCTGTTCGGTGCCACCGAGACGACGTTCGGCCACGCCAACTACAACAGCGGCGCGCTCGGGGGGCTCACGTGAGCGCGCTCCAGCGCATCGGGCTCGGCGCCGCCGTGCTCGTGACGGCGCTCCAAGGTTGCAGCGACGGCTCATCGGGGCTGTCCCCCAACGCGGGCGGCACTCCGAGCACGGGCGGCACGGCCGGCAGCGGCCAGGCCGGCGCGAGCACGTCACCGAGCGGGGGCGTTGCTGGCACGTCAGCCCCGACGGCCGGCACTTCGTCCTCCACCAGCGGCGCCGGCGGCGGTGTTGGCGGTAGCGCGCTGGCAGGCAGCGGCGGCATGGCCGGCACCAGCCCGGCAAGTGGCGGCAACGCGGGTGCTGGCGGCGGAAGCGGCGGCAGCTCCGGCGCCGGCGGCGGCTCGGCCGACGGCTGGGTCAAGATCTTCAACGGCACCGACCTGACCGGCTGGGTGCCGCTCATCCACAAGTGGAAGTACAACGAAGACCCCTATCAAACGTTCCGCGTCGACGCCGGCAATCCGGTAATTCGCGTCACGTACGAAGACTACCCGGGACAGGACTTCAACGACCACTGCGGGCTCCTCTATTACGACAAGCCGCTCAAGGACTATCGGGTGCGGGTCACCTACCGGTTCCTGGAGCCGCAAGCAAAGAACCCGGTCGGCTGGGGCAAGAACAACACCGGCCTCATGGTGTTTGCGACCGACCCCAAGACGGTGACGAACGATCCGGAGTTCCCCCCGCTGATCGAGATCCAGCTGCTGGGCACGCCGAGCGGCGGCGGCAAGAACAACGCCAACCTCTGCCAGCCGGGCGGCATGAGGGTGTCCAAGCTCTTCGGTCAGTCGCTCTCGGACAGCGGCTGTCACGACTCGCAGAGCGGGACCGCGCCGCCTGCAGCCCAGTGGGTGACGGTCGAAGCCGAGGTTCACGTGTCCGGAGACACGAAGGTCTTTCAGTACCCGAACATGACCACGCCGGTGCTCACCTTCAGTGGACCCGTTTACAACGGGCAACCCGTCACGGGCGGCTACATCGCGCTTCAGTCGGAGAGCCAACCCGTCGAGTTCAAGGACATCGAGCTCAAAGAGCTTCCCTGAGCGACGCAGGAATTACAGTCAATCTTTTCCAACACTTACAGCTCACATTTACTGTAAGTTCGAGGCACAATCGGGCGGTGGTTCGCCGCGGCTCAGCCTCAGCGAATGGAACGCTCCTGGGGGTCTTTGGCACCAGCAGATCGCGATCGCCCGAGAGGACCCCTGGGACGAACCGGCGGGGCCGACGCAGTTGCCCTTTCTGGTCGCGTGCGCCGCGGGACGCCACCTGCCGGCGCCACGAAAACAAACCCTCAACACAAATTTGGCCCGAGCTGAGACGGCGTGAGAAGTACTTCGATAACAGCGAAGGCTACTCATGGTTGTCATCCCGCGAAACTGCGACGTCTGCAAAACCGAGTTCGAGCTGCACTTCCGTTACCAGATGGAGGAGCGCAGCGAGCTGACCGAGGGCGGAGCTTCCGTCACTCGCTACGCCTTCTACTGCTCCCAGCGCTGCCTGGAAGCGAGCCACAAAGAGCGCTCCGACGGCCAGGTGCCGTGCGATGCCTGCGCCACGCGCTTCACGGTGGAGTTAGCCGCTCATGTGCTCTTCACGGGTGGTCAGCGCCACTACGCTTGCGGCCCGGACTGCCGCGCCCGCATCCTCGAAGGCGTGCGCAGCGTACGCCTAGGCGAGCTGCGCCAGAGTGAGTTCGACCTTCCGGGCGACGCCGAGCCGCTGCCCGAGCCGTCCGACAGCATGCGCCTCACTGAGCGCGCGCCCGTATTGAACGTCGAAGGCCCGTCGCTGCCGCCGGCCATCCGCGCTCAACCGCGCCTCGAGTCCGTGCCGCCGCCTCACAGCGGCCAGCGCACCAATGTGCGGCGTTTGCGCCCAGGAAAGCCCCAAGTTTTGGCGGTTTTCAACCACAAGGGCGGCACCGGCAAGACCACCACCTCGGTGCAGGTCGCCGCCGGCCTGGCCGAAAAGGGCGCCAAGGTCCTGCTCGTCGACACCGACGGCCAGGGCAACGTCGCCACGTCCCTCGCCCTCACCTCCGAGCGCTCGCTCTACCACGTGATCGTGATGGGTCTGTCGCTCGAGCAAGCCGTCATCGAGGCGCGCCCGAACCTGGACGTCTTGCCCTCCAACGAGACCTTGGCAGCCGCCGAGCTGTACCTGGCCGGGCAGAAGCGCCGCGACCGCATCTTGGCCCAACGCCTGGAGCGCGCCCGCGACCTGTACGACTACGTCATCGTCGACTGCTCGCCGAGCTTGTCGCTGATGAATCAGAACGCGCTCGCGTTCGCCGACGCCGTGCTCTGCCCGGTGGCTTGCGATTACTTGTCGCTAGTCGGCGTCCGTCAGGTGCTGCGCACCATCAAGCAGGTCAACCGCATCTTGGGCCACGCCGTCCAGCTGTGGGGCGTCTTGCCTACGCAGTTCGACACGCGCGCGCGCATCTGCCGCGAAGCGCTGGAGACCCTGCGCCAAAACTTCGGAGAAGTCTGCCTCTCGCCGGTGCACTACGTGAGCCGCGTGAAAGAAGCGCCTTCTGTCGGAAAAACGCTGTTCGAGTACGCGCCAACCTCGACCGCGACGGAAGACTACTGGCGCGTGGTGGAAAAACTACTTTCCTCGACTGCCGCGGCGTCTTCGCCCGAGGCTGCCGAGCAGGCTGGAGGTGTCAAATGAGCGATCGTAACGACTTGCGACAGGCTACGGCCAAGGTGCTCGATCCGACGGACGTCGACGGTGTCTTGTCCCAGACTTATTACTCCACCGCGGCGGGCGCCGGCTCGCGCACGACCGAAGCGAACGGCGAAAAGCCGACGCACTACAAGGTCATCTGCATCTCCATGTACACCGAGGACCTGAAGCGCCTCGACACCATGGTCGACTCCTTGAAGGCGCGCGGCCTCACCAAGGCCAACCGCAGCGCCCTCATCCGCTACGCGCTCGGCGCCGTGAACCTCGAAACGGTCCCGAAGGGTCTCTGAGCGCTCTTTGGATGTAGGCCCGGTTACGGGCGCGCCAGCTGGCGCGCCCACCAGCGCCGCAAGTCTTTCGAGCCGAACGACTCCGCAACGCCTCTAGGGGCTACTGTCGATGTCGCTCGCCTCGCCACTTTCGGGCGATAGCCGTCCAAGACCGAGGCAGAATCACCGAAAGGAATCGGTTCCACAGAATCCGGCACCAGTTCCACTATTACTGCCAAGCTGACGCTCGCCTCCGGCGTTGGCCCGTTGACGTTCGCAAATCGTCCGGGTAGTAGGGCCACATGGCGAAGGTTAGAGGGTGGGCCCTGGCGGGTGGCGTGATTTTTCTCGGCGCGCTGGCAGTCGCTGGTTGCGCCGGGCAAGAGCGGGGCGGCGAGGAGTCGCTAGGTGAAAGCGCAGCAGCGCTTACGGCGGTCCAGCAGCGCGTCCTCGGCTTCGAGGCGGTCGCCCAGGACTGGTCGTCGAGCGCGGCCGTCAGTCAATCGAGCACGCGCTCACAGGGCGCGGGGGCGCTCTCGGTTCAGGCCAACGGTTGGACCGATGTAACGAGCCGCGCGCTCGATTCACTCGGCAGCATCGGCTCCGAGGTGAGCATCGATCTACGGCCTCCAAGCGCTGCGACTTGGGGCGAGGTGCGCTTGATCCTCGTCTCGCCCTCGCGCGGCCTCACTTGGTCGGATCTGGGCGGAAAGTCGCTGGTGGGACTCCCAACCGGCGCCTTCAGCAAGCTGACGTTTGCGATCCCCCCGGGCGTCGCCAGCGCACTCTCCGGCACCTATTCGGACCTCAGGCTGCACGTCGTCGTCAACGGACCCACGGGTAGCTACTTGATGGATCAGCTGGCGTTCGCTGCGCCGCTACCTCCCGGAAGCACGACGACGAGCACGTTCTCGATCCAGCTGCCGAGCGGCTCGGGTCCACGAGACGTCTTCATGTCGACGACCGAGCGACTGCAGATCGATGACCAGGTCGTCGCTGGAGCTGCAGCGCCGAGCGAGCTGGAGCGCATCGCCAACTTCGGTACGGGCGGTCTGGAGATCGGCTCTATCTCCGACATCAACGCCGACGTGCTCAACGGCGCTGGTCCGGCCACGCTGCGCTCACGCGCGCATGTCCGCGGCGCCGTGCGCGCAGCGGGCGCCATCACGCCGCCCCCGCAAGACCCCGTGTTCGTCGATGGCGGGCTGTTTCCCAATTCGCCCTTGAGCTCTGGCGTTACCTCCTGGGAAGTACGCTTCCCGACGACGAACGCCGGCGTGGTGTACCGCGGTCCGGATCTAACGACGCCCTTCCCGGTCAAGCCCGGCGCGTATAGCAGCGTCGACATCCAGTCGCGTTCTCGGATCAAGCTCGAGAGCGGCACGTACTACTTCGACTCTTTCAACTCCGAGCCCCAAGCCGAGATCCTGCTCGATCGCTCGCAGGGTCCCATCTTCATCTACGTCAAGAACACCTTCCGTTATCACGGCGCGTTCGTGAACGGCGGTGGCCAGCCGGGCAACGTGCTCGTCGGCGTGCTGGGCACCGCAAACGTGGATCTCCAGGCGGGCTTCGTCGGCACCATGATCGCGCCGAACGCGCAGATCGACGTTCGCAGGCCCATTGTGGGACAGCACCAGGGCGCCTTCTTCGGCAAGCGAATCGAAGTGTTTTCGTTCTCGAACGTGCTGCATCTGCCGTTCGACTGGGGTTTTCTCTGCCCGGCGGGCGACACCGACGGCGACAAGACGAACGACTGCATCGACGCCTGTGACACCGATCCGTCCAAGGTCGAGCCCCAGATTTGCGGCTGCCGCGTGAGTGAGGTCGACGGCGACCTCGACCGCGCCCCCAACTGCATCGACGAGTGCCCGACGGATCCTACCAAGACCGCCGCCGGCCAATGCGGCTGCGCCAACGCACCAAGGGCCGCCGGAACGCCCTGTTCGGATGGCCCGTGCGGGGGCGGGGTTTGCGATGGCGCCGGCAACTGTGGCGCCAGCCCCACCTCCTGCCGGCCAGATACGGGCTGCTTCTACCGCCAGCTCGAGCACACTGGCTACTGGTTCTGCCCCGGTCCCAAGAACTGGGAAACCGCCGCGGCGCTGTGCCGGGCTCGGCCGGGTCGTCGTCTGGCAGCGCTCAACACCCGCCTAGAAGACGCGTTCGTGACTGCGCAGTTGACGGCGCCAGCCTGGAGCGGCGCCAACGATCGCGGCGTTGAAGGCGCTTGGCGTTGGAGCACCGACCTCACCAACGACGGCCTGAAGTTCTGGCAGGGCAGCGCGGGTGGCTCGCGCGTCAAGCCTAGCTTCTTCACCGACTGGGCCGCTGGACAGCCGGCAGAAGCCGGCGATTGCGCCTCGCTGGTGCCAGGTTCGAGCGGCTGGGTTGCGCAAGATTGCAACAGCACGCAAGGCTTCATCTGCGAGCAGACCGTGGGCGGGCCCATCGATCGCATCGATGAGTTTCCACCGGTGAATTGCAGCCTCTTCTCCGGAAAATTCTGCACACCTTCGGGTGGGGACGCGCCGAATTGCAAGCCCGCGTCCGTCGCCCTGCCGGACTCGCGTGACGCGACCTACCAGCAGATTGAAGACTGCCAAGCGGCCTACGAGTCCGGGGCTTGCAAGGAGTCCGATCCGTCGTCGTGCAGCGCCTGCGCCGGCGCGGCCAAGCTTCCTCCGCCCGGCAGCCGTTGCGCTGCGTTCGCGCCGGAAGAGCAAGGTGGCTGCGCGCCACAGAACGTGATCAGCGCGGGCTGCTCGGCGGACAGTGACTGCTGCACGATCGCCACGAGCCAAGCATTGCCTCGCGTCGACTTCGAGTCGGGGCTTGGTGCATTCACCTACGTGGATGACGCTTTCCGGGGCACCGCGCAGCCGGGCTTCGCCAGCGGCCAACGCGTAACCAGCGGCGGCCACCCGAGCGGCGCCCTGCAGGTCAGCGTGGGTGGCATCAACAACACCGCAGTGACCAACATGTCAGGTGGGTTCCGCGCCAGCGTGACCCTAGCGACCGCGACCCGGGTGCTCGTCAGCTTCGACTACCTCCTCAGCCAGAGCCCCAACTACGAAGCCGACGAGCGCAGCGAGGTCTTGCTCAGCGTCGATGGCGTGCTGAAGGGCGCCCCACTCGGCTCGCAAGACTACGTCGAGCGCTTGGTCGGCGACGGCAATGGCGGGCCCGCTATCACCACAGGCTGGCGGGCTTTCTCGCGAAACGTCGGCATGCTCAGCGCCGGCACGCACACGATCACCATCGGCGTTTTCAATAACCAGAAGACGGCTGCAGACGAGACCACGACGCTGCTCATCGACAACGCCCAAGTCGACACCAAATCGGACGATTGTCCCTCGGGCTACCTGTGCGGCCCCGTTTCGTCGAATTGCACACCGTGCGACCCGGGCGAAGACCCGGGCTACTGCGATCCGGACTGCCCCAAGCTCGGCGTGCTGCGCTGCGGCCAACCGCTGAACATCGCGGCCAGCGGCTCGAGCCCAGCTCGCAGCTGCGCAAGCAACGACGCCTTCCCGGATACCGAGCTGTGCGAGCAAGTCGAGATCTGCTCCGATCCGGTGGCTCCCGGCATCTCCAATCCTCACGAGAACAACGAGAGCAACCTAACTCCCGAGGCGCTCGTACCCGACGAGGTTTTCCAAGGAACGGAAGACGTCGTTACCGAGTACGCCGCTGATCCGCCGTGCGACTCTCCGCCCTGCGTTGCCGGGCCGCCGGCGCCCAACAAGCCCAAGCACAAGTGGTGCTCCTACGAAGTCGACGGCAGCGTCGTGCCTCCGCAGAACGTCCCTTCCGACGACAAGCAAGGCAAATCTGGCGCCAGCACCGTGAGCTTCACGTTCGATCCGAGCATTTCCATGGATTACGACGTGACGCCGCTGCCGTTCGGCATCCCGTCGTTCAAGCTCGATGCTTCGGCTTCGTTCTTGTCCGGCGTCGGCGTCAAGCTCGGCAGCTTCCCGCACGTCGATATTTCGATCGTGGACGCGCTGCTCGGCGTGCACGCCGACATCTGCACGGCCAACATGAGCGATTCGCACCTCAAGTTGTTCGGCCTGCTCATTCCGCTGGACGGCATTCTACCCGAGCCGCTGGAGGCGCCCGGCGGAGCGCTCTCGTGCCAAGAAAAGATCGAAAAGTTCAAGGTCGCAGTGGGTCGCGTCAAGAAGGCCTACCGCGACGCCATCGAGCTGCGAAGTCAGTTCGAAAAGCGGCGCACGTCGCCCACGCCCACGTCCTTCCCCACCGATTTTTGCGAGCAGCTCCTGAAGGACGTGCCTCCGGGATTCCCGGCACAAGCTTGCGGGACCGAGACCGCCGCGGCCACCATCAACCGCTTCATTACCTACTACGAGCGGCAGATCGAAGACGCCCTCAAGCCGGCCAAGATCGCGCTCGAGAACGCGGTGCTCGTACCCAAGCCCGACCCCATCCCCCTCTTCTCCGCAGATGAGCGAGAGTCGCAGCAGCTACTCAACGTCACGTTCCCGCTCGGCCCAATCCCAATGAAGCTCGAGCTCGAGGCCTTCGTGGGCTATGGCCTCAATGGTGAAGTGCGGTTCGACCTCAAGAATCCGCTGACGATTGGCGAGGACACGGGCGGCTCCGAGCGGCTGGCCTTCGCGGAGGTCGTGGCGCGCCCGTTCGCAATGGCTGGCGTGTCGCTATTCGTCGGAGCTGGCTTTGGCGTAAACGGCTTCGATGTCTCGGCTGGCGTCGAAGGCGCCGTCACGCTCGGAAAAGTCAGCCTCGAAAACCACGCAGGCGCTGGCCTTTCCGTACAGACTCTGCCAGACGATCGCCAGTTTCCCGCTGACGTCGCCGCAGCGGCCGACGTCAGCGCAGCGGCGAGCAAGCAGACCCTGTTTCCGACGTCTGGCGCCAAGAGCTACCGGTACTCCCTCGACTATTCCTACGGCTCGACCATCGTGCTGAAGGACATCCTCAAAGGCAGCATCGCGGGCCGCATTCGCATCAAAATTGCCTTCTTCAGCAAGACCTTCAGAAAGGTGATCCTCACCTTCCCGGGCTTCGGTCCAGAGACCATTCCGCTGCTGACGGGCGGCGGTACCCTCGCGTCGTTCAGCCCAGACGACCTGCCGATCTGGGGAACCGTGAAGATGCCCCTGCCCTTCACCAAGCTCGCTCCTCTACCCGTCACGCAAGTGTTGACTGGGCCTGAAGAGCCCGTCGACATGACGCGCGTAGGCGAGTTGTTCTTCGACGGCGAGTGCGAGTGCAGCGCGGACCACGCCGAGTGCGCTCGCGACGCTTCGTGCTGCAATCGAGGCACGTCGGTTTGCTTCAGCGACCCGCTGGCGCCGTCCAAGCCCACCTGCGAGACGTGCCGGCAAGGTCATCAGACCTGCAACGACCAGGGAGATTGCTGCAATCCGAACGCGCGTTGCCGGGACGACGCTAACGACAACTACCCATTTGGCATCAAGGTTTGCACCTGCGAGCCTGCGGGTGGTGGATGCACCACGATTGCCAATTGCTGCACCGCCCCCGAGGGTTTTGTTCGTTTCTGCGAGGACGATCCCAGCACGCCGGGCAACGTCTCCATTTGTCGCGAGTGCCGCGGGCTCGACGAGCCGTGCCAGA
This sequence comes from Polyangiaceae bacterium, assembly GCA_036261775.1. GTDB lineage: Bacteria > Myxococcota_A > Polyangia > Polyangiales > Polyangiaceae > PMG-095. The sequence goes on from DATAKF010000259.1 coordinate 13,402, forward strand.
GCAATGAGGACTGCTGCGACCCCGCCGGCGATACCTTCGCGACGTGCGATACTCGGTCCAATGGGAGCAAGCTTTGCACGAAGCACCAGCTTGGTTGAGCACCCCCGACAGCCGGGGCGGTCATCTGGCATGACCGAGTTTCGGCGACGGTATGGCTTGGTCTTCGTCGCAGGCGCACTCGCGGTCGCCTGCGGCGGGGAGCAAAGCGAGCAGCGCGACCAAGAGGGAGTCGCTGGCTCCGGTGTCGTTGGGACGGCGGGCAATCCGGCCGTTGGCGGTGGTGGTGTCAGCAGTGGTGGCGTGTCTGGCGCCGCGGGTGCAGTGACCGCGGGCGGTGCGGCTGGCAGTGGCGTGGCGTCGCTACAAGGGTCGCTCGCGCTGCTGCGCAATGGCAGCTGCGCCCTCGACTCGAAATCGCAGATTCGCTGCTGGGGTCACGAGAATCCGTTCCAGGTTCCGAGCGGCGTCTTCACTAGCCTTGCTGCCGATACGACCTTTGCTTGCGGGCGGCGCGAGGCCGGTACGGTGGCGTGTTTCCCAACCCCCGAGGGCACCCAGGATCTGAGCTACATCCCTGAAGGCAGCTACGCTGCCATCGACGTCGGCAACGGCTTCTGCGGCATTGGCCTGGATGGCCTCGTCAGCAGCTGCGGCGACAGTCTTTACAAGCCGGCTGCCCCCGCCGAGGCCTTCAGCCAAGTGTCGATGGGTCGCCACTTTTCGTGCGGCATCGTCAAGAGCGACAAGTCCATTCGCTGCTGGGGCGGCCTGCAGCAAGCCGGCGCGTCTTGCGAGCAAGCGGCGGTTGGCCTGTTGGATGCACCAACAGGAGCGTTCAGCCAAATTGCATCGAGCGAGCTCCACAGCTGCGCCATCCGGATTGACGGCACCCTGGCGTGCTGGGGCGCAGGCACCCTCGCGTCCGATCCGCCCGGCTGGGCCTGCCCCAATGCCACCCACTTCGGCCAGTCGCTTCCACCGAGCGGCACCTTCATAGCTGTTGCGGTAGGCGAGAAGCACGGTTGTGCCATCCGAAGTGACGGAACGGTGGCGTGCTGGGGCGCAGGTACCACGCTGGGGGATTGCCCCGCCAACGCGGCGGCGTGCGGGCAGTCGATTCCGCCAACGGGGCAGTTTGCTGCAGTCGCGGTAGGGCTGGTCCACAGCTGCGCGATGCGGGAAGATCGGTCCGTCGTTTGCTGGGGCTTCAACGGAGTTGGGGGCAGAACGACGCCGCCTAGTGACTTCCCGTGAAGCTTTACCTAAGAGGATGGTCATGCAGGCCCATCGATTCTTCGTCACCGCAGTCGCCCTGAACCTGATCGTGTCCGCCGTCGGTTGCAGCGAGGATCCAGGGCCCAACGGCTCCGGTGGCGCAGCGGGCAATAGCTCCGCGGGGCAAGCAGGGTCCAAGGCGGACGCTGGAAGCGGAGTTGGGGGAACCGCGGTTGGTGGTGCGGCTGCTGGCAGCAACAGCACGGCGGGCAAGGCTGGCGAGCCCACCGCCGGTAGCGGAGCTGGCGGCACCAGCGGTGGTGCCGCGGGGAGCTGCACTCCCAACCCTGAAGTGTACCAGAGCTCGAAGGGTTGCACGGACGTCATCATGGATGTCATTCCCATCGGTTACACGTTGAAAACGCCCATGACGGCTGGGCAGACCTACGCGATCTCCTACAAGGTCAACGGCGCGACCATGCCGACTGTCGAGATTTGGGGCACCACGGGCGAATGTGGCGAGAAGGTGGAACTGCTTTCATCGGAGAAGCGCGATCAAGGCACCTACTGCGTCGAGGTGCATCCAACGGCAGCACACACCCACGTCTTTTCTTCTGTATCGATGGCTGCGAGCGGCGCACTGCTTGTCGCCTTCTGCGCCAACGGAACTTGTCCGTGAGTCGCATCCCCGCGTGGTTCGCCCTGGTCGCTTTGTGCGGCGCGTGCAACCACGCGCCAGCCAATCCGGCTCAAGCCAAGCCTGCGCCCAGCGCAGCCGCCGCAGCGGCAGTCGTGTCTTGGCCAACCGGCAGTCAGGGAGAGTACGAGGTCACGCTCGATAGCCAACTCGACTTTGGGCGGGATCGCGGCACCAGCGCGCTCGAGCTACGCGCACGCTTGCGTTACGTGGTTCGCGATGGAGGCGCGGGAGCCAGCACCTTGCTCGCCGAGCTTCGCGACGTCTCACTCAAGACCGGAACGCCCGCGGAGCTGAAGGTCGACACGGCGCTCGGGCAGGAGATTCAAGCGCCGTTCGTGGTGAGCCTGGTCGGCGGCGCGCTCGGCGAAATGCGGGTGCGACCTGGGGCATCCACGTTCGCGGTCAGCATCTTGCGCTCAGTGTCGGCAGGGCTGCAGTTCGCGGCGACCTTGGCGCAAAACGAGCGCTTCGTCGGCCACGAGTCGGACGGCACCGGCAGCTACGAGATCGAGTACACGCCCCTCGATGCGAGCGGTCGCTACGCGCGGCGTAAGCTGCGCTACCAGCAACTTCCAAGCTTGCAGTCCAAAGGAGGCGGAGCCACGGGGCTGGACCAGTTGGCTCTCGACTTCACGCCGCAGGTCAGCCAATCGAAGGGCGAGCTGCAGGTCGTGTCGGGCCGACTCAATCGTGTGAGCTACGACGAGCTGCTGACGACCAAGTCGCCCGATGGCTCGGATCTCCGCTCCCGAACCCAGCTGGCGCTCGTCACGCGCGGCGAGCCGAGCGCTACCCCGCCCCATGAGGGGTCGCTGGCGGCCGAAGCTTTGGTCCTGAAGCCGGGCGTGGCCTACGCGAACGCTACCGAGAACAGCAACCTCGATAGCGCGCGCATCGGCGAGTACACCTTCGCGAGCGCGCTGCGAGTCTTGGAAGAGGCCGTCAAGAGCCCACACCAAGCCAAGCCGAGCGTCGCTTCTGGCGCGGAGGACGAGGCCGAGCCTGCGCCGAGCGCCGATCAGCGTGAAGCCGGTGCTTTCTTGGCGCTCACCGCGCTCTTTCGACGAGACCCCGCCAACGTCGACCAAGCCGTGCGGCAGATCAAGGCTGGCTCCGTCGCCGCTTCACGGCTGCAGAATGCCTTGGCGTCTTCCGGGGCGCCCGCGGCCGAACGTGCGCTTTTGGGCTTGGCGGCCGAGCCGAAGGTGGCCGCGGCGGTGCGCAAGGCGTCGGTCACCAATTTGTCTCGCGCGCCCATGCCATCGAAGGCGGTAGTGACTCAGCTTTCGGCGCTGATCGCCGATCCGGTGCTCCACGTGCGCATCGTCTACGCCTTGGGTGCGATCGCCCGCAAGGCGCGCGCCGCTGGGCACGCCGAGACAGCTCGTCAGCTAGGTGACCTCTTGGCCGCCCAGCTCGCCAGCGCGACGAGCGAACCAGACAAGATCACTGCGCTTCACGGCATCGCCAACGCGGCTGACGCTTCGCTCTTGCCGCGGGCGCGTCCCTACCTGAACGATGCTTCGGGCTCCCTGCGACAGGCCGCTGGCTTGGCCGTGGGTGCAATGCAAAGCCCCGAAGCCGACGCCGCGCTCGCAGAACGCCTAGCGACGGAGACCAAGATGAGCGTGCGGACAGCGCTACTCACCGCCTGTCGGCAGCGTCCGAGCTCGCCAGCCTTGATCGCTGCCGTCCAGGAGCTCGCGTTGAAATCGAGCGAGCCCCATGGTCGCGTCGAAGCCGTCCGCGTCCTGGCTCATTGGCTCCAAGAGCGCCCGCAGCTGCGCGAAACTCTCGCGCTCGTGGCCAACAACGATCCGGTGGCCAAAGTACGCGAAACGGCACAACGGACCTTGCAATGACGCGCGCCGCTGTTCATCACAAGGCGCTGGTCGTGGCGCTGCTCGGGGCGTTGTGCAGCC
>DATAKF010000260.1:0-7719 GCA_036261775.1 Polyangiaceae bacterium
ATTAGTCGCAATTTGGACAGCGTCATGCCACGGGCTGGAGCCCTCGAATTCCTTCGGAATTTCCAGTCGCAAACGCGACTAAGAGGCGCGGCGCGAAGAGGGCTTCTGCGACGATCGGGGTTGGCATGCGAAGGAGGGCTCACGCGCGGAGTGGCTCCGTCGAGCTCCGAGGCGACTCGCAGGTGGGCTCATGAGATGGGAAAAATGTTTCCTTGGAAGCAAGCAGGACAAGCAAACCAAACCAATCCGTTGTTGCTCGGGTCCGTGGCGCGAAGCGCGCGAACCCCAAAAATCTCGCTTTCCGCCTTCCCGCCTTCCTGTTGATTCCTGCTCGATCGTTAGGATGCGATGAATCGTCAGCCGCCTCCCCGCCTCCCTGTGAATCTCGAAGGGACTCGACACGAGCCGCCAGCAAGACGGCAGCCCGCAGCCTGCCTTTCGACTAGACCAAGGGCCGCCACGTGAGCTTCTGCGAGTGAGCCGCGGTTGGGCAGCCCAAGTGGTACGGTGCCGGCCATGAAGGTCGTGGTCTTTCGCAATCGGGTGCGTGAAGGATTGATGGAGGAGTTCGGCGCGCACGCCGAAAAAATCTACGAGCAGGCCCTGCAAATGCCGGGTCTCGTCTCTAGCAAGGATTTCTTGGCCGAAGACGGCGAGCGCCTGACCATCATCGAGTTTCGCTCGGCCGAAGAGCTCGAGGCTTGGCGGACCCACACCGAGCACCGCGCGGCTCAGAGCGAGGGGCGGGAGCGCTATTTCGACGAGTACTCCCTGCAGGTTTGCGACCTCGTTCGCGAGTCGCGCTTCAAACGCCCTGGCTACGAGCCCGGCGAAAAATGAGCGCTAGCCGCTCCGGGTAGCGGTTTAGCCGCTCTTGGTCGGCTTGAACGCCAGCAGGCTGGGGCGCGGCTCGACAGCGGCCAGCCCGGCGCGGTCGTAGGCTTCTTTCAAGGTCTCACACGACGAGAACTTGGCGTGCACCGCGAACGCCAAAGACGCCGCCACCATGCGCGCCGCCGACAAGGGCGAGACGAAGATCACCTGCTCGCCGCCGCGATCCTTGAAGGTGCTGAACCAGCGCGCGCCAGCTGGTACCGCGCTTGGATCGAAGCCGGTCAGCTCCAGCTGCTCGATGATCCAGGCGGGCTGCTGCGTTGCGATGACGGCGCCGCGAAACTGCTCGAACTGCTGCTCTGCCAACAAGCGCGTCATGTGACCGCGCATACGCGTGAGCACGACGCTCGTGCCGACGCGTTCGGTTTCGATCGCGTCCCACGATCGAGCAGAGGTTTGAGGTTTGTGAGGAAGCGCCAAAGGTACCGGTGCAGTAGGAGAATCGGACGGCGTGGAGCCAAGTTTAGACGCCGGTGGCAAACTGCCCCGCGCTCGCGGAACAACACGATCGTGTGGGGAAACTCCAGACGTTGGGTATGGACATGGAGACTTTCTTCACTCTGCAGGCTTAAGACCTACACGCGACGGTCGCTCGTGATCTCGAACACCTGATTGGGGGTTCTCGAGCTTTGCCGATGCTGAAATCGAACGTACCTCCGCGCTGGTCCCACGACGAAATTCCTTCACGCGGCGTCGTGGCCAATGCCCTGCGCTGTCCGTTTCCGCTGCGTATCAACCGTCACGTCCAGGCAGCTCACGAGCACTCGCTGAGCTGGGTGAGGCGCTGGTTCGGCGACGAGCTGCTGGCTCAGAAAGCGGGCAAGGCGCGCATGGCCTGGATGGTGGCCGGCTTCTACCCCCAGGCCGGCTTGGTCGAGCTTTCACTGGCTGCCGACTACCTGTGCTGGGCCTTCGCGCTCGATGACCTGGGTGACGAAACACCCATTGGCGAGCGTCCCAGCCAGTTGTCCGATTTGTTCGAAGCGTTCGACGGTACCTTCACGGGAGCCGAGCCGCGCGCAAGTGAGCCCGCTTCGGTGAGCGCCCTGCGTGACATCGTGGTGCGGCTACGGCAGCTCGCCAGCCCGGCGCAGGTCGAGGCGTTTCGGGTCGGCAACCAAGCGTACTTCGGCGGCATGCTCTGGGAAGCCAACAACCGCGCTGGTAAGTGGGTGCCGCACGAGTCTTCGTTCTTGATGCTGCGCCCCGCTGCAGGCGCGGTGCCGCCGTTCTTTGCGTTGGTCGAGCCGCTCGAGCAGCTGAGTCTATCGGCCGCGGTGCGCGCGCACCCGCAGGTGCTGGAGCTGCAACGCTTGGCGGGGGGCATCGTGTGCTGGATCAACGACGTGCTCTCGTACGAGAAAGAGCGCCAGTTGGGCGACGTGCACAACTTGGCGATCGTGTACGAGATGCACCGGGAGCTGACTCCAGGCGCCGCCCTCGAGCAGGCGGTGCGGCTCAGCAACGCCGAGGTCGACGGATTTTTGGCGCGCGCCGCCGCCTTGCCGAGCTTCAGCGATGAGGAAGACGCAGAGCTTGGTCGCTATCTCGAGGTGCTAGGCTCCATGATCCGCATCACGCGCGACTGGACCTTGGGCTCGGCCCGCTACGCCGAGAGCGACGAATTGACGCGCCTGGCGGGCTGACGGGACGTGCTCGTCTCGCTTTTACGGCGGAAACTGCGCTACTGAGTGAGCCATGGGTTTTGCCCGGCCTGTCGTGCTCGCTGTCCTCTTGGGTCTTTGGGGGTGTGGGCCCGCCACGCCGCCGCCGGTCACCACTCCGCCGGTCGCAAGTGTTGGCGCAGTGCCGCGTCCGCAACCTTCGGCCGCGCCTGCGCGTCGCTTCAGCTATCCGGCGACCGCGCGTGGCTCGGTCGTGGAAACACTGCACGGCGTGTCGGTGGCCGATCCGTACCGTTGGCTGGAAGACGCGAACAGCGGCGAGACCGCGGCTTGGGTCGAAGCGCAGAACCGCGTGACTCGTGGCTACCTGGACGCCTTGCCCGAGCGCGCGTCGATTCGCGCGCGGCTGCGCGAGCTGTGGGATTTCGAGCGCTTCGAGCTGCCGTTCACGCGTGGCGGTCGCTACTTCTACTTTCACAACACCGGCCTGCAGAACCAACCCGTGCTCTATTGGCTGACGTCGCTGAAGGCGACGCCCAAGCTCTTGCTCGACACGAACCTACGCGCGGCTGACGGCACCATCGCGCTCTCGCGCGTGGTACCGAGCGAAGACGGGCGTCTCATTGCCTATGGCTTGTCCCACGCTGGCTCGGACTGGACCGAATGGCGTGTACGGCGCGTCGACGACGGCGCCGATCTGCCCGACGTCGTGCTCTGGTCCAAGTTCTCCACGGTGGCTTGGCGGAAGGACGGCTCGGGCTTCTATTACAGCCGCTTCGACGAGCCCAAGGCCGGCGCGGCGCTGTCCGAAACCAACTATTTCAACAAGCTGTACTTCCATCGCTTGGGCCAAAAACAAGCCGAAGACACGCTGATCTACCAGCGTCACGATCAGAAAAAATGGAGCTTTCACCCCAGCACGACGCGCGACGGCCGCTACCTCGTCATCACCGCCAGCGAGGGCACGGATCCGAAGAACGTGATCCTGTTTCAGGATTTGAAGCGCCCCAAGGCGCAGCCGGTCGAGCTGGTCGGACGAATGGAGTCGGAGTGCAGCTTTCTCGGCAGCCGCGGCAGCACGTTTTGGTTTCAGACCGATCGCGACGCGCCGCGCGGCAAGATCGTGAAGGTCGACGTGGCGGCTGCCAAGCCGACGTTCGTCGAGGTCGTACCGCAGCAAACCGACACGCTCCGGCAGGTCGAGCGCGTCGGGGGCAAGTTCGTTGCCAACTACTTGAAGGACGCACACGCCGAGCTGCGCGTATTCAGCGACGCTGGCGCGCTCGAGCAAGTGGTGCCTCTGCCCGGTCTCGGCACGGTTTGGGTTACCGACGGTGACGACGCGAGCTCCGAGACGTTCTTCAGCTACGAGAGCTTTCACGACCCGCGGCGGCTGTTCCGCTACGACGTAGTCAAGAAGGCGAGCGAAGACTTTCGCAAGCCGCGGCTGAAGTTCGACGCCGACGCCTACGAGACGCGCCAGGTCTTTTTCCCGAGCAAAGACGGCACCCGCATCTCGATGTTCATCACGCACAAGCGCGGTCTGGCGCTGGGCCCCGAAACACCGTGTTTGCTGTACGGCTACGGCGGCTTCTCGATCGCCATTACGCCCACTTTCAGCGTCGGAAACTTGGCCTGGCTCGAGCTAGGCGGCGTGCTCGCGGTGCCCAACCTGCGCGGCGGCGGCGAGTATGGCGAGGCCTGGCACGAAGCGGGCAAGAAGGCGAACAAGCAGAACGTGTTCGACGACTTCATCGCCGCCGCGGAGTACCTGATCAAAGAGCGGGTGACCTCGCAGCCCAAGCTGGCCATCTCGGGTCGCTCCAACGGCGGCTTGTTGGTGGGCGCCATGCTCACGCAACGCCCCGAGCTGTTCGGTGCGGCGCTGGCCGGCGTTGGCGTCATGGACATGCTGCGCTTTCACAAGTTCACCATCGGCTGGACCTGGGTCGACGACTACGGCTCCCCGGATGACGCGACCGATTTCAAAGCGCTGTACGCATACTCACCGCTGCACAACCTGAAGGCGGGCGTGAAGTACCCGGCCACGCTGATCACCACCGGCGACCACGACGATCGCGTCGTGCCCGCGCACAGCTTCAAGTTCGCGGCCGAGCTCCAGCGCGATCAAGCTGGCGACGCGCCGGTGATGATCCGCATCGAGACGCGCGCGGGCCACGGCGCCGGCATACCGATCGACAAAAAGGTCGACGAATTGGCCGACCAGTGGGCGTTTCTGCGGGCGAACTTGCACGCGCGCTAGGCAAACGGCCGCGCGGATTCGGGGCTTCAGTGTCCGGCGGGCGCAGCCGTCGGCTCGGCGTCGTCCTTGACGTGAAACGGCGCAAAGTACGCCGCCGCGACCGACGGAATCGACGCCACCAAGCAGAAGACGAAGAAGTCGTGGTAGCCGAGCTTCTCTTGCACGACGCCGCTCAACATGGACGGAATCATCATGCTCCAGCCCATGATCGAGGTCGCAAAAGCGTAGTGCGCCGTGCGATACGGGCCAGGCGCGATCTGCTGCATCATGTACAAAATGCTCGCGACGCAGCCGAAGCCGTAGCCGAACTTTTCTATGGTCACCAGCAGTGAGACCATGGCGTGGCTGGGCGCGTGAGCCGACGCCAAGATCACGTAGCAGACGTGCGGCACGTTCATGGCCAGCGCCAAGATGACGATGGAGCGCTTCAGCGTGAGCTTGGCCGCGAACATGCCGCCTAGCAGCGTGCCGACCATGAAGCCGACCGTGCCGAACGAGCCGTAAATGGTGCCCAGCGCCTGATTGGTGAGGCCGAGCCCGCCCTTTTCGACCGTGTCGATCATGAAGAGTGGGCCAATCTTCTCGATGAAGCCTTCACCGCTGCGGTAGAGCAGGATGTACACCAATCCCAGCCAAATGCCGGGCTTCTTGAAGAAGCTGGTCAGCGTGGCCAGGAAGGCTTTCAAGCCCTCGACCACGCCAGTGGGGGTCGAGGTGGAGCGCGCGTCGGCGGGCAGCATCTTCAAGTGCCAGGTGCCGAGCAGCGCCATCAACACGGCCAGCACGCCCATCACGATCATCCAGCTGTACTGCCAGGCGTGCAGCTCTGCTGCCGCGCCACTGGCGCCAGCCAGCCGCTTCTCGAATAAGTAACCCGTAAGGGTTACGAGGAGCCCGGACGCCACCACCTTGCCGCCGTTCCAGCACAAGCCTTGCGCGCCGACCCACGCCGCCTGCTCTTTGGCGGTGGTCACGGCCATGTAGGCGCCGTCGGCCGAGATGTCGTGAGTGGCCGACAAAAAGCCGGTTACCCAGAAGAACGCCAGCGTAAGCCCCATGAAATTGGGCAGCGGCAGCGCCAAAGCAACACACGCCAGCGCTAGCGCCATGGCGTACTGGGTGCCGAGCACCCAGTGACGCTTGGTCTTGAACATCTCGGTGATGGGCGCCCAAGCGAACTTGATCGACCAGGGCAGGTACAACGACCCGGTGTAGAGCGCGATGTCGGTGTTGGAGACGCCCAGGTTCTTGTACATCAGCGCCGCCACCACGCTCACGGTCACGTAGGGCAAGCCCTCGGCGAAATACAAAGTCGGCACCCACAGCGCCGGGTGCGCGCGCCGCTCGAGACTGGGGCGCTGCGCGCCTGGCCCAGCCGCAGCCGTCGACTCACGCGCTTCGGCCGCTACCTCGGACGTGGTGACGCTTTGCATGCACTGGAATGGTATCGAGGCCGGTGTTCACCACACGTCCAAAACTTCTCATTGCGGTGGCCACAAAGCCGCCGTCGCCACTGCGTAGGACCACGCTACGCCTCAGTCGTCGGTGTCGATGTACTTTCTCGCCTTTCTGAACATCTCGGCGGTGTCCTCGACCGTACGACTGGCCCTGTTGACGTGACCGTGCTCGAAGTCCTCGTACGCCACGCGTAAGTTGCGGATGCACTGCTGAAGCGCTTCCTTCCCGTCAGCAGTGGGAGTTTTTTCCTGCAGGTACTCCATGCCCTCGAACACGTCCGCAAACACCTGCGCATTGTTCGTTTGGTGTCGAGGCAGGTAGTCGGGCGCATAGACGTGGATGAAGGCCAGGAGATCCTGCATTGCATCGGGGCGCCGAATTTTCATTTGGTCCTTTGCTCCTTGTGTCAGGGCAGGATGCCGTAAGTGCCACCAGCCTGCGTTTGGCGGATAATATCACGCGCACCTTCGTCGTGGGCTTGGCCGGAGGCGTCTTGAAGCGGTTGGCCCGCCCTGTTATGCTAAAGTTATGTCAATCAAACGGATCACCATCAGCGTCCCGAGCGAGGTGGCGAGCCGTATCAAGAAAGCGGCGGGTCACCTGCCCGTGTCCGCTTGGGTCACCGAGGTCATCGAAGAGCATCTTGATGACGCGGAGCTCGAGCGCCAGTGGCAGCGCTTTCACGCTGACGTAAAACCGAAGGCTACGGACGTACGTCGCGCCTCGGCCATGTTGCGGCGGATGACGAAGCGGGGTGACAAGCGAGGCGCCGCGTGAAGGAACGCGCGGGCGTCGTTCTCGACGCCGGGGCGTTCATCGCCTTGGAACGCAGAAATCGCACCATGACGGCGCTCGTGCAGCTGTTCGTCGACGCGGAGACGCCGCTGGTCACTTCTGCAGGCGTTGTTGCGCAAGTTTGGCGAGGGGGAGGGCAGCGACAAGTGCCAATCGCGTTTTTGCTGCGCCGCTGTCTGGTGGTCGCGCTGGACAACGCGGTGGCGCGCACGTTGGGCAGAATCTTGGGTCAAAGCCACACGGCGGATCCGATCGACGCGCACCTCGTACTGCTGGCGCGTGAGCGAGCCTGGCCGGTGCTCACGTCGGACGCTGGCGACCTATTGGCGATTGACCCGACCCTGGCTGTCGAACGCATCTGAAGAGCACGGCACTCTGTTTCACGGAGCTGGCCGCGGCCGGAAACGAAAGCGGAGGCCAAATGCTCCTTCGCGTCAGCTATTTCTGCAGTTTTCTCGGCATTCTTGGCGGCGCGCTCGCTTTTGGCGCCTGCACCACCGACGCTTCGGACGAGCCTGCAGGCACGGCCGGGACCGGCGTTGGCACGGCAGGGACGTCGTCGAGCGGCTCGGGCGGCGCGCCCGCGCAGGCTGGTTCGGCCACCACGGCTGGCACCAGCAGCGTAACGGCCGGCACGTCGGCTGGCGGTATGAGCGGCGGTAGCGGCAGCGGCGGTGCTGCGGG
>DATAKF010000268.1:0-16510 GCA_036261775.1 Polyangiaceae bacterium
ATCGAGCGCTACAGCATGCAGAACGGTCTCTCGATTCTGCTGTGCGAAGACAAGAGCGCGCCGGTCGTGTCCGTGCACACCTGGTTCCGCGTCGGCTCGCGCCACGAGGTCGAGGGCAAGACGGGTCTGGCGCACTTGTTCGAGCATTTGATGTTCAACGAGATCGAGGGCCGAGGCCCGGGCGAATTCGACCGCACGCTCGAGGAAGCCGGCGCCGAGAGCAACGCCTCCACCTGGCTCGACTGGACGCAATACAACATCGCGATTCCCAAGGAGCAGCTCGGACTCGTGCTGACACTCGAGTCGGAGCGTATGAGCAAGCTGGTGCTGCGCGAGCCGCAGGTGACGAGCGAAAAGGAAGTCGTCGCCAACGAGCGGCGCTACCGCGTGGACGACGACGTCGAGGGCGCGGTCAACGAGCTGCTCTGGGCCACGGCCTTCACCAAGCACGCCTACAAGTGGCCGACCATCGGCTGGATGAAAGACATCGAGGGTTTCACGACGGAAGACTGTGAGGCGTTCTACCGGGCGTATTACGCGCCCAACAACGCCGCGCTCGTCATCTCCGGTGACTTCAAGACGGCCGACGTGCTGCGCCTGATCTCCGAGCGCTACGGCACGATGCCGGCGTCCACCCTGCCCATCGAAGACGCGCAGCCCGAGCCACCTCAGACCAGCGAGCGCCGCCTAGAAGTGCGCAAGGCGACCAGCACCGAAAAGCTGCTGGTCGGCTACCACTCGCCTGCCCTCGGAGACTTCGATCACCCGGCCATCTCGCTTTTGTCCGAGGTGCTGTTCGGCGGTCGCGCCAGCCGGCTTCATCAGCGCATGGTGCGGGAGCTGGAGCTGGCCAGCGAAGTGCGCGGCTCCGTCGGGCCGTTCCACGATCCAGGTTTGTTCGAGGTGTACGCGGCGGCCCGTGAGGGTCACACCGCCGAAGAGCTGCTGGCGGTGCTCGACGAGGAACTGAAGAAGGTGATTGAAGCGCCCGTGACCGCGGAAGAGATGGCGCGCGCTTCGGCGCGCTTCGAGCTAGGGCTGCTGGGCGGGCTCGAGACAGCTGACGGCAAAGCCTCGACCATCGGCTTCTACGAAGCGGTACTGGGTCGCCCAGCCGCCGCCTTCGAGCGACTCGACGCCACGCGCCGGCTTACACAAAGCGATCTACTTCGTGCGGCGCGCCGCTACCTGGATCCCAACCAGCGCAGCGTGATTTTGGTGCGCCCCGACCTGGCCAAGCCGGGCGCGGAGGCAGCGGAATGAGCGCCGCTCAGCAGACCGGCCGCGCGGGCGCCGAAGTGCTGGTCGAGACCAGCCATGCTCTACCGTTGGTTTCGTTCAGCATCGCGCTCAAGACGGGCTCGCTGCTCGATCCGCCGGGCATGAGCGGCGCCACTCGCATGCTGACGCGCTGGATGCGGCGCACCGCGGGTGGTCGTGAGGCTCAGGTCATCGACACCGAGATCGACGCGCTCGGCGGAGCCTTCGGGGCCGACGTGTCGCCCAGCACCTTGGTATTCCAGGGCACCGTCATCACGCGCTCGCTCGACGGCCTGCTGCGCATCACCGCGGACGTACTAGCCCGTCCTGGCTTTGCCGACGCCGAGCTCGAGCGCCTGCGCCGCGAAACGCTGGCCGAGCTCACGGAAACGCTCGATGACGATCGCGGCCTCGGCCGCCGCTGGTTCCGCCATCGCGTGTTCGGCTCGCACCCCTACGCGCGCTCGGTGACTGGCACGGCGAGCAGCGTGGCGCGCATTCAGGGCGAGGACCTGAAGGCCCTCTATCGGCGCGTCGTTCGGCCCGAAAACCTCATCTTCGCCTTCTCGGGCGACATCGACCGCCCGCGGGCCGAAGCGCTGGCGGCCGCGCTGCTCGCGCAGCTCACGCCCGGACCAGCTCCCGACGACAGCATCGACGATCCGGCCGTCATTCCTGGCCGCCGCCTGACCTTGGTCGACAAGCCCGATCGCACGCAGACGCAGATCCTGATCGGCGGCTTGGGCACGCACCCGAGCGACCCGGATCATTTGGCGTTGCACGTAGCCAACACGGTGTTCGGCGGCACCTTCACGGCGCGCCTGACCCAAGAGGTGCGAGCCAAGCGCGGTTGGTCGTACGGCGCTTACTCCAGCCTGCCCATCGATCGGAGGCGCCAAGCCTTCAGCATGTGGACCTTCCCCAAGGCGGAAGACGCAGCGCCGTGCATCAGCCTACAGCTCGAGATGTTGCACGCCCTGCGCACCAAGGGCATCACCAAGAAAGAGCTTGGCTGGGCCAAGAAGTACTTGGTCCGCTCGCACGCCTTTGCGCTCGACACAGCCTCCAAGCGCGTCGGTCTCTTGCTGGACAGCGCGCTTTACGGCCTGCCGGCTGGCTACTACCAGGACTACATCGAGCGCATCAAAGCAGTCACGCTCGAAGCCGCCAACGCTTCGGTCGTGCAGCGGCTGTCCGAAGAGGACTTGCTGATCACGGTCGTGGGCACGGCCGGGCAGATTGGCGACGCGGTGAAAACCGCCATTCCGCGGCTCGCTTCGAGCGAAGTCGTGCCGTACGACGCCGAGCCGAGCTAGCGCTCGAGCCCGTAGCAGCTCTTACGGCGCGGGCCCGCTCACGGCTTCGATGACGTGCAGCGCCCGAGGCGTGATTTGCCAGCTGAAATAGCTGCGCGGCCACGCCTCGGGAAAGAGCCCGCTCACTGCGTGATCGAGCGCCGTAACAGGCGCGCCCGACGGACCGAAGTAGGCGACGCCCAGCGCTTGGTCGCTCGGAGATTTCGGGAAGTCGAGGCTGAGCGGCGCCGGCTCGGCGGCGTCGCGATCGAGCGACCAACGATCGTGAATGCTGGCCCAGGCTCGCCCGCTGAGGCGCGGGAGTATTCGCGCCTCGAAAGCCGCCTTGAAGCGGGCTTCGTCGTCGTCCGAGAGGTCACACAGCAGCTGCCCGAGCAGATTGCAGAACAAAAGCGACGCTCTGGGATGCCGGTCGAGCAATGCGTCCACCCCCGCACTACCCGTCAGCAGCGGCTGCAGCAGCAGATCTCGACGCTCGACGTGCAGCACCGCTTTGCCCAGACGGGAGGCGAGCAGCCAACGCGCCACCGGATCGGGTTCGAGCACGAAGATCCGGCGAAACCGCGACAGCTGCTCGAGCGGCAAGCAATGTCCCGCGCTTGGCCCGACCAGAATGAGCTCGTCGCTAGGCGGTAAACGCGGCCCGAGCCATTCAGCTAGCGCGGCTCGATAAGGCGCCCACAGCCGAGCGCGATAGCGAGCCGCGCGCGCGTGGTAAAGGAGCCCGCCGGAGGGCGTAAACAGGGGGATCGAAAAGCCCAAGCCGGCGGGAGCTTACTCGGCCTAGGGCGGCGTATGTGACCAAGCGCCGCGACCGGCGCCATCCGGTCAACAATCGCTGCGCGATTGTCCGCGGCGCGGCATCCGCCACCCTAGTGTCTTTCTCGCTGGGGCTTCGCCCCAGACCCCGCGTCCGCTTCGCGCCCGCCTAGTGCAGCGCGCTGGCGCTGCACTAGAACCAGCCTAAAATGCCGCCGTTGAGGCCGACCGAGCGGTACGTGCGGTCACCCTTGTCGATGGGCGACGGGTCGCGCGAGCCGAACATGTCGACGTCGAAGCTGGGCCCGATGTGAAAAGCGAAATGGGTCGCTGGCGAGAACGTAAAGGGGCACTCGAGCGAGAGCGCGAAGCCCTTTTCATCGAACGCCGTATCGACGCTGGTCGTGTGGTACGTAAAGCCGCCGCGCGGCCAGATGCCCACTACCTTGCCGAACGCGTAGGCGTAGCCGACGCGCGGTGCGATGATGAACATCGAGGCGTCGTTCTGCTGATCGAAGTCGAAAGACGCGTAGCCCAGCGAACCGCCGATGCTGAGGTGGTCGATGACCAGGTAGTCGAAGGCTAGCCGCGGTACGTCGAACGGCGACAAATCAGGAGAAGCGCGCCAACCGAAGCTGATCGACGTGACGTCGTCGTCGTAGTCGACCGGTCCAAGCTCACCCGCGATGTGTGTGCCGGTGATGCCCATCAAGCGATCCACCGAGAAAACCATATCGCCCTTCGTTCCCAGCTCCTGCGCCGAGGCGAGAGCGGGCACCAAGAGACCGAACGAAAGAACGAGAGCTGATAGCGGTTGCTTCATGTTTTCTCCCTGTCTGGGCTCGTTTCACGGCGACCCTACCGCGCTTCTTTCTCGAATACACCGCTGCAAAGCCGACCTGGCCGAGCGCCCGGCCCAGCATTTCGGGGCAAAACAGGCCACGCGGCGATGGGCGGCCGGGCAGGGTTACCGGCTGATGGAATTTTGGCTCAGCGCTGGAGCAGCGTCGCCAATTCTTGCAACAGCGCCGCAGCACTTTGACGCGCCTCTGCCAAGCTGCTCCCCAAGTCACTCTCGAGGGTGATGCTGCGCTTCACGTGTCCGTACAGCTTGAGCTTCGGCTCGGTGCCGCTCGGTCTCACGAACAAGCGACTGTCGTCGTCGAGCCGTAGCTCGAGCATCGCCGCGGCGCCCAGCCACGCCGGGCGCTCGGCGTCGCCCGCGCGGTAGTCGATGCAGCGCACGACCCGACGAGCACCAAGCCGCACCTCACCCTGCGCAACCAACGCATCGAGCAGTGGCGCGATGGGCGTACCGGCCTTGAACGCCAGGTTGCGCGCTGCGCTCGCCCATAGCCCATACTGCGCATAGAGCTCGTGCAAGCGATCGAACAAGGTCTTGCCACGCTCTGCCAGTGCCGCCGCCAGCTCCGCCAGCGCACGCCCGGCAGCGATGCCGTCTTTGTCGCGAACAGCCGGAAATACCGAGTAACCCAGGGCTTCTTCGTAGGCGAAGCAGAATCTTGCGGCGCCCTCACGCTGCAAGTCGAGCGCTGCCGTCCACAGCCACTTGAACCCGGTGTGCGTGCGCTCGCTGTGGCCGCCCCGAGCTTTCGCCATCTCGCTCACGAACGGCGACGAGACGATGCTGGTAAGCACGAGCGGCGGAGGCGAAGCAGGGCACAGCGACAGCAGGTGATCGGCTAGCAGCGCGCCGACTTGGTTGCCGTCGAGCACCGTGAGCGCTCCGTTCAAGCGCGCCGCAGCCGCGAGACGATCGGCGTCGGGGTCATTGACGAGCAAGAGCGCGGCGTCGCGCCGTTCGGCCTCGGCCAAGGCCAGGTCGAGTGTGCCTGGCTCTTCCGGGTTCGGGAACGGCGTGGTCGGAAAGGTGCCGTCCGGCTCGGCCTGCGCAGGCACGACGTGCACGTTCATGAACCCGGCGTCCGCGAGCGTTCGGAGCATGGGCGCGCTGCCAACGCCGTGCAGCGCGCTGTGCACGATGGCCAGTTCACGCCCGGTGCTGGCAGCGGGGAGGGCGCCAGAAACCGCCGCGAAATAGGAGTCTAGCTCGAGCGAATCGAGCAGCGTGAGCCCGGTCGGCGCCGTGCCGGAAAAGCTGACAGGCACCTTCGGCACGGCGCGAGCGGCGGGGGCTGCGGCGATGTGCCGCGCGATGTCGACGTCGACCGGCGCCACGATTTGCACCGCGTTGGCTCCGTAGACCTTGTAGCCGTTGTCGGGGCGCGGATTGTGGCTGGCGGTGACGACGATGGTGATGGGCGCGCCGAGCTCGCGACCCAAGAATGCGCACAGCGGCGTGGCGGTCGGCGTCGTGAAAGCCACGACCCGTCGGCCCGCAGCCAGCAGCACGCCGGCCGACGCCTCGGCAAAGGCGCGGCTGGTTGGCCGCGCGTCGAAGCCGATGACGATAGGCTTCGTCGGATCCGCAGCTTGCTCGGTGAGGTAGCGAGCAATGCCGTGAGCGGTTCGCATCACCACGGCCAAGTTCATTCGGCCGCTGCCGGCACCGACTGCGCCGCGCAGCCCAGCCGTGCCAAAGCTCAGCGGCTGCAGTCGCTCTGCGAGCGCTTCGAAGGCGCTGGCTTCGACGAGCGCGCCAAGCTCGGCTCGCGTGGCCGGATCTGGATCGCCGTCCATCCAGGCGCGCGCCAGCTCCAATAGCTCGGCGGGGGCGCGCGTCATGGACGCTTGGCCAGTTTTTCAGCCAAACCGGTGTCGTAGTTGCCCCCTACGAACTCGGGCGCTGCCAGCACGGTGCGCAAGAACTGCAGGTTGGTGACGCGGTCCGCTTTGGGGCCGACCAAGCGCAGCTGCGTGCTCTCCAGCGCTCGGTCGAGCCGTGCGATGGCCTCGGCGCGGTCGCGTCCGTAGGCGATGATCTTCGCCAGCATGGGGTCGTAGTGCGACGTGACCTCGAGGCCCTGGGCGATGCCGGAGTCGACGCGAATCCCCTCCCCGCTCGGCCAGCTCAAGCTTTCGATCCGGCCGGGCTGCGGCAAGAAGCCGCGCCCCGGATCTTCGGCGTACACGCGTGCCTCGATGGCGTGACCGCACGAAGCGACGGCCAACACCGCGGGCGTCAGTCGCGCGCCACTTGCGACGAGCAGCTGCTGCTCGACCAAGTCGAGCCCGGTGACGGCTTCGGTCACTGGATGTTCGACCTGTAGGCGCGCGTTCACCTCCAAGAAGTACAAATCACCGGCGGAGTTGGAGACGAACTCCACTGTGCCCGCGCCGCGGTAGCCGACGGCTTTCACGACGTCGAGCGCGGCTGCGTGCAGCGCTTTGCGCCGCGCCGCGCCGGCTTCACCCTCGAAGAAGCTGGCGGGCGACGGCGATTCCTCGATGATTTTCTGGTGTCGGCGCTGCACGCTGCATTCGCGTTCGCCGAGCGCCACGGCTTGGCCATAGTCGTCGCACAAGACCTGCACCTCGATGTGGCGCGGTCCTTCCAGGTAGCGCTCGAGGTAAATGCGCTCGTCGGCGAAGGCTGCTTTGCCCCGGTCGGCGCAGCTTTGGGCGGCGCGGGCCAGCTCGCCCGGCTCACGCACGATTTGCATGCCGATGCCGCCGCCGCCACCGGCTGCCTTGATCAAGATCGGGTAGCCGATGCGCTCGGCTTCGACAGTCAGCTGCTCGAGGTCGGTGGGCAGAACGGGTCCGTCGCTGCCCGGAGGGGGCGAGCAACCGACCGAACGCGCCACGGCGCGTGCCCGCAACTTGTCGCCCAGCGCGGAGAGCGCAGCGCCAGGCGGCCCGATGAACGTGATGCCAGCCGCGCGCACGCGCTCGGCGAAGCCGGCATTCTCGCTGAGCAAGCCGTAGCCCGGGTGGATGGCGTCGGCGCCGCTCTCGAGCGCAGCCGTCAGCACCAAGTCCGCGTTCAAGTAGCTCTGCGCGAGCGGCGCCGCTCCGAGCCGAAACGCCTGGTCAGCAGCCGCCACGTGCGGTGCTGCTACGTCCGCATCCGAAAACACCGCCACGCTCTCGATCCCGAGGCGCTCCAGGGTACGGAAGATACGACAAGCAATCTCACCGCGGTTGGCAACCAGCACGCGTTTGAACATTGTCTCGAGTATAGCCGCTGGCCGAATCAGCGAATCAACAGGGAGGCGGGGAGGCGGGGAATTTTTATGGTTCGAGACGCGATGCGCCCCACGGAACCAATGCAGACTCACTGCGGCGCCTCACGACTCGAAACCCCCAATTCTCGGCTCGCGGACCTCCCCGCCTCCCCGCCTCCCTGTTTTCTCGATCTCGTTCTTAGGATTTTTCCCGGAGCGCGTCGCGTTCGCGCTTTTTGCGCACGAGGTCGTCGGCGATGGCGAGTTGGCCGCAGGCGGCGGAGACCTCGTCGCCGCGGCGCGTGCGCACGAAGCAGCTCACGCCGGACTCGGACAACACGCGCTGAAAGGCCGCGACGCGCGCGCCGCTCGGAGCCTTGAGCTCGGAGGCGCTGATCGGGTTCATCGGGATCAGGTTCACCTTCACGCGCAGGCCGCGCAGCAGCTGCACCAGCTCGCGCGCTTCGGCTTCGCCGTCGTTCACGCCGTTCATCAGCGTGTATTCGATGGTAATGCGGCGCCGCATCGGCAGCGGGTACTCGCGCAAGGCCCGCATCAGCTCAACGATTGGGAACTTGCGGTTCATGGGCATGATGCGATCACGGATCACGTCGTTGGGCGCGTGAAGAGACACCGCCAAGCCGACCTTTCCGCCAAAATCCGCGCCGAGCCGCGCAATGCCAGGCACCAGCCCCACGGTGCTGACCGTGATGCGACGCGGGCTCATGCCGCGGGCTGCCGGGTGCGTGAGCAGCCGGATGGCGCGCGCGGTCTCTTCGTAGTGATGGAGCGGCTCGCCCATGCCCATGAAAACCAGGTTCTTGAGCTCTTCGTTGGGCTTCAAGTACGTCTTGGAAATCAAGACTTGAGCCACGACCTCGGAAGCCGTGAGCCCCCGCTGCAGCCCAGCTTGGCCGCTAGCGCAGAACACGCAGCCCATCGCGCAGCCGTACTGGGTCGAGACGCACAGCGTAACGCGCGATTTTTCGGGCGCGCTGCCGTCAGTGTCGTCTTCGTCGTCTTCCGGTGCCGCCGAAGCGTCCGCGTCGGCGGCCAGATCGGTCATCGGGATGATGACGCACTCCACGCGCGCGCCCTGCGCCAGCTCGAGCACCAGCTTGCGCGTGCCGTCGGCTGCCGCATGCACATCGACGACCTTGGCGGGCGGCGCAAAGCCGTCGGCCTTCAGCCGCTCGCGCAGCGACTTGGACAGGTCGGTCATCTGCTCGGGATCGAGCACGCCCCGCTCGTGAATCCAGCGAAACACCTGCTCGGCTCGAAACGGCTTTTCGCCCAAGCTCAGCATGGCTTCACGCCACTCTTCGGGCAGTCGCCCAACCGGATCCACCTGGCTCACGCTTCACGCTCCTTGGCTTCGTTCCAGTAGGCGTCGAGCGTTTCCAGCGGCAAACCGCTGGTCGGCTTGCCGTCCTTGTCGAGCGGAAAGCCGCCGTGTTGCTCTTTGACGCGCGCTTCGACGTGCGCAAAGCGCCCGGCGAAACGGTCAGCCGTCTTGCGCAGCGCCACCTCGGCGTTCACGCCCTGGTGCCGCGCAAAATTGACCAGCGCGAACAGCACGTCGCCCAGCTCACTCTCGATGCGCTCCTGCGAGCCTCCGGCAACGGCTTCGTCCAGCTCGCCCAGCTCTTCGGCGACTTTGTCGCGCGAGCCGCGCGCGTCGGGCCAATCGAAGCCGACCCGGCTCACCTTTTCGCTCATGCGTTGCGCGCGCGCCAACGCCGGAAAGGCGCGGGGCAACCCTGCCAAAATGCCGCGGTCGCCGTACTCGGTCAGCTTGATCTTGTCCCAGTTGCTGAGGACCTCTTCGCTGCCGCTGACCTGCACGTCCCCAAAGATGTGGGGATGCCTTCGCACCAGCTTGTCGACGATGGCCCGCACGACGTCGTCCGGACCGAAATCGCCGTCACGACGAGCCAGCTCGCCCAGGAAGACCACCTGCAGCAGCAAGTCTCCGAGCTCGTCCTTGAGGGCTGCGGGCCGCCCCGAGTCGATGGCGTCGATCACCTCGCAGGCTTCTTCGAGCACGTATTTGCGCAGGGAGTCGTAGCTCTGCTCGCGATCCCAAGGGCAGCCGTCCGGCGCCAGCAGCCGTTGCATGATGGCCACGAGCTGTGGGTAGCTCTGGCCCCGCTGTTCGTGGAGCTGGGGGCTTTCGGGAAGGTCGAAGCTTTCGCCCATGCGCGCGCTCTAGCACGCCCGTGAAGGGTCGGGCATGCTGCCGGTATGACGGAGTCGCCCGCCGCGGAGCTGCTGGTCGAAGATCGGGGATCTGTGCGCCTGATTCGGCTGCAGCGGCCCCAAGCCAAGAACGCCCTCACGCTCGAGCTGATTGCGGGCCTGCAAACCGCGTTGTCGAGCGCGAACCGCTCCCCCGAGGTCCGCGCCGTGGTGCTCTCGGGCGTGCCCGGCGCCTTCTGCTCGGGCGCCGACGTGCGCTGGCTGGCCCAAGCGGTCGAGACCGGCGAAGCGGTGCGTCCCGTCTTGGAACGCTTTCAGGCTTTGACCATCGGTATCGTCGAGCTGAGCAAGCCCGTCGTGGCAGCTGTCACGGGGCCCGCCGTTGGCTTCGGCGCGGACCTGGCCTTGGCCTGCGACTTTCGAGTCTTCGCCGAGTCGGCCTACTTGCAGGAGAAGTTCGCGGCCATCGGCCTCATGCCAGACGGCGGCGGCAGCTACTTCCTGACGCGGCTGGTCGGCATCGCACGCGCGCTCGAAATGTTGATGCTGGGCTCGCGCATCGACGCGGCCCAAGCGGTTTCGCTGGGCTTGGCCAGCAGCATGACCGCCGACGCCGACACCGAAGCCGCAGCGTTGGCGCTCGCCACCACGCTCGCCGGCAACGCGCCGCTCGCGCTCGCGCGCATCAAACGGGCCGTGCACGCCGACGGCACCGAGCTGCGCGCGGCCTTGGCGCGCGAGTGCGAAGGGCAGCTGCAGCTGCTGCAGAGCGCGGACGTGAAAGAGGGCGTGCGCGCCTTTCTGGAGCGCCGCACGCCCGTGTTTCGCGGTCAGTAGCCGGGGCGCGCCGCAGGGCGCGTCCATCAAAGGCCGGGGGCTCTCTCAGAACAGGTAGCGCTCGCCCGAGTCGCACAAGATGGTGACGACGTTGCCCCCCGGCAGCTCGTTGGCGGCTTCGAGCGCCGCGTGAACGTTGGCACCCGATGACGGCCCGACCAGCAGGCCTTCCTCGCGCGCGAGGCGGCGTGCCATGCGCTCGGCCGCGACGTCGCTCACCTCGACGACCTTGTCGATCAGTGAGCGGTCGAGGATTTCGGGCACGAAACCGGCGCCCAAGCCTTGGATGCCGTGCATACCCGGCGGCTTGCCGGACAGCACCGCGCTGCCCGACGGCTCGACGCCGAACACCTTGACCTGCTTGCCCAGCTTCTTGCGCAACGTGCGCGAAACACCGGTGATGGTGCCGCCGGTGCCCACTCCGGCCACGAACGCCGCCAAGCTGCCACCCACCTGCTCGAGGATTTCGAGCGCGGTGCCGTGCTCATGGCTCTCGGGGTTGGCCGGGTTGGTGAATTGGCTGGGCATGAACGAAGACGGCGTGTCTTCGAGCACGCGCCGCGCGCGGCTGACCGCGCCCGCCATGCCTTCGGTGGCGGGGGTGAGCACGATTTCGGCGCCGTACGCGCGCAAGATGTAGCGGCGCTCGAGGCTCATGTCCTCGGGCATCACCAGGACGCATCGGTAACCGCGCACTGCCGCGATCATGGCCAGGCTGATGCCAGTGTTGCCGCTGGTCGCCTCGACGATGACGGAGCCGGGCTTGAGGGCGCCGCTCTTTTCGGCGGCCATGATCATCGACAGCGCAGGGCGATCCTTCACGCTGCCGGCCGGGTTCATGTACTCGACCTTGGCCCAGATGGTGGCGCCGCCTTGCGGGCTGATGCGACCGAGCCGCACCAGCGGCGTCTTGGCGATCAAACTCAGCGCGTCGTCAGCAACGCGCAGTCCACTCTCGGTGATCCGACTCGAAGCCTGCTTGTCCATGGGGCACTTCGAGACTAGCTCAAGTTGGACGCGGCGCCGAAGGCAACGCGCACGCGCTCACCAAGAATGTTCAGCTCGGCAGGCGACTCGAGAGCCGACGTGGAAATGCTGGCCAGGAGCCTGGTTCCGCCCGGCGCCGGGTGCACGCTGGACACCTGGCCCGCCACGCTGCCGTCAGCGGCCAGTACCTCTTTGGCTGCGGCCGCCGAACCGAGCGCGGAGCTGCCGTCGAGCGCCACCAGGCGGCGCTTCACCTTGCCGCGCATGTCCTGCATGCACACCACCTCTTGCCCCAGGTAGCAGCCCTTGGTCCACGAGACGGCGATGCGATCGAGCGAGGCCTCGTGAGGGTTGTCGCGCTCGTTGAAGTCGACGCCAAACACGCCGAGGCCGTGCTGGGCCAAGAGCTCGCCCGAGTCGAGCAGCTCGCCGGGCGGTGCTTGCGAGCTGAGCACCAGCTCGACTTGCAGCGTCGACAGCGCGAGCGCGCCACGCGCCCGAACACCTGCGAGGTCGGCGCCCGAGCCCTGCGTCGCGACGAGCCAACGGAGCGACTCGCTCGCCAGCTCGAGCTCGGCGTCTTCCATCACCAGGTAACGATCGAGTAGCTCGCGCACCGCCGAGCCATGGCCGGGCGCTACGCCCACCCAAAGCTCCGTACCGCTGTCGAGCAAGAACGCGTCCGTGACGATCTTGCCCTGCTTGGTCAGGAGCAGGCCGTAAGCGCCGACGCCAACCCCGACGCCCGTGACGGCGCAGGTCAAGAGCCCGTCGAGCCAGGTCTTGCGATCTGCACCGCGCACGCACAGCGTGTCGCGCTGCAATGCATAGAGAGGCGGAGCTTCAGCCATCGACCGGCACGCCTTCGTCGACCATCGGATAGATGGCGCCTTCTTTGAGCTGTAGCTCTTGCTCGCTCTTGTCCAGCTTGCGCACCAAAATGGTGATGCCGGTCGCAGCGTTGGCGTTGATTTGGCTCTGGGCCTCGCCCTCGGCCATCGACTTGACAGCCTTGCCCTGGATCTTCAGCAGTTGGTCACCGCGCACGAGACCCGCGCGCGCCGCGGGGGACTCGCGCAGCACGCGCGTCACCACGACCTCTTCACGGCGCAGCTCGTAGAACAAGCCCACGCCCAAGCGACCATGCGCCGGTTCGGCAAGGAGCTTGAGCTCGGCGCCGCTGTTGCATTTGATCTGCACGGGCTCCTCCGCGGACACTTCGGCGTGCAGGTCGGATAGGTCAGCCACGCAGATGGGGTGGTTGTTGATGGGGTTGCTGTCCCACAGCTCGACCCGCACCGACGCCCCCGGCCGCACGTGGTAGTTGGCCCGTGGCTGGTTCGGCCAGGTCGGAGTGAGCGAGTTGCTTTGCACTGGCGTCTCCAAGATGACCTTGCCATCCACCAGCAGCTTGGCAAACGCATCGGGCAGCGAGCCGCCCACGGAGTCCCAGTTGCGCCCGTCGCGGGTACGAGTCGGAATCACTGCGCCCGCGAACTTGAGAAATAGCAGGTCGTCCGGCGGCGGCGGCGTGAGCGTGGCGTGAGCGGGCGGCGTTCGCACCGGCGTTTCGAGCTGCGGATACACGGCGCCACATCCAAGCCCGGACAGGCTGAGCGCCAGGGCCGCGACCGCAGACAGAGACTTCGTCATGAAGCCGCGGACTTTAGCCGCGCTCGTCGCCTCGTACAATTCCACACGCGGCCGCTACATCGTCACGGTAACGCAGCCAGTGCTCCAGCACGCCTCGCATTGCGCCGACGACCGCCTCCTGGCGCTCTGGAGCTACGACGTGGTCCAAAATGCTCCGCCAGGCAGCGGCACGGTGACCGCCCTCGACGCTGCGGTGGGCCCGCGTGAGCGCCAGCGCCTCGAGGGGCAGGCCGTAGTGACGGACCAAAGGATGGTCGGCCAGGGCCGGAGCCGGCCGCCGGGGCGCTGAGCCTGAAAGCTCGCCACGCTCGAATTTGGTCCCCTCCAGGAAAAGCGTCGTGACCGCGGCCGCGACGTCCCAGCTTTCGCCCAGCGTGCAGCGATCCAGATAAGCGCGGTAGGCCTGGGCAGCGGGCAGCAAGTCGACGTGGGCAAAGCGCCCCAAGTCCATGCCCAGGCCGCGTGGGTACTCGAGAAACAGCTCCGGGTGCGGCCGACCGGCCCCCAGGCGGCCCGTCTCCTCTTCGTAGACGTTTTCGATAAGGTCGCGACGAACTTCGGCGATGGGACACGTCACATAGGCTCGCGCCACCAGTACCGGAAAGTCGCGAACGTAGGTGGCGTACTCCTGCTCGAGGTGGATGTGCAGCAGATCGCGCGACACCCTGCCCTCCGTAAAGTGTGGCCAGGCCCAATGCTCTTTGGCTTCCATCACTCCTAGCAGTGCTTCGGTGAATGCTTCGCGCTCCATCTCGTGCTCCTCGAGCCGCGGTAATGGTAAGTGCTCGTTGGCTACTCGGCCAAATCTCGAGAAGCGGCCCGACGCCGCCCCTGACGAGAAAGCTACGTGCGGAGGGGACCCGCGAGCGGTATGCTTCAGATAGGCGTCCGGCTTTCACCCACCGGCCCTCACCCCAACACCATGGCACGCATGTTCGGCTTTATCGGAAACCGCGCCGATCTGGGAGCGCGGGTGCTGGAAGCGAATCGGACCTTGCTCAAGGCGCGCCGTCCCGATGGCGAGCCGCTCGGCTGGGGCCTCGGCTTCTACCAATCGGGCGAGGTGCTGCTGCGCCGGCGCCCCATCGACGACCGCGCCGAGATCGATCTGGTCGAAGCCGCCGAGGATGTCCGAACGGACGTCATGCTCGGCCACGTGCGCCGCGCCAGCGTCGGCGCGCTGCGCACCGAGAATACGCATCCGTTCCGCTACCGCGCGTGGCTGTTCGCGCAGACCGGTACCATCGTCGGCTTCGAGCGGCTGCGCTCTCGCCTGCTCGAATCGCAGCCCGAGTTTTTGCGCCGCAACGTGCGCGGTGAGACCGACAGCGAGTGCTTCTTCTACCTGTTCCTGTCGTTCTTGCACGACGCGGGCCATCTGGACGACGCGCACGTGCAGGGTGACCACGTGGCCGCGGCGCTGCGTGCGTCGATCGCGCTGGTCGATCGCTTGTCGGCGGAAGAAGGCCACGCCGAAAACACCGGCGATATTTTGGTCACCAACGGCGAGCAGCTGATCGCCGTCAATCGCACCAGCTCGACCGCTTTCCGCCGCTGGAAGGGGCGCTTCGAGATGGAAGAGCTGCTGGGCGAAGACGGCCTGCGCAAAGCGCGCATTCCCAGCATCGAGAGCTCGTGCTTCTCGCTGGTCGCGTGCGACGTCGAGGCCGTGCCGCCTGGATTTCAGTCGCCGCCACCGCGCTCCATCGTGCATTTGAGCCGTAGCGACGAACCGCGTGTCGAGCCGCTGTGAAGCGCTGGGGGGCGCTGCTCGCCGCCGCAAGCGCGCTGGCATGCGCAGCCTCCGAGCAGGGGCCTCGCTTTGCGACCTCCGACAGCTTCCCTGACTTGCCGCGACAGCCGCCCAGCTTCGCGCCGGAGCCGGCTCCCAGCGTGGCAGCGCTGCCAAGCGCGCTCGGCAGCACCGGCGAGGGCACTGCGAGCGCGACGCGCGTGATCGTGCCGCTCGATCCAGAAGCCGCGCGCGAGACGGTCAGTCGCTTCTTCGTTGCGGTGCTGCTCGAGTCGAGTCGAGATCTCTCGCCGCTGTTTGCCGCTCAGGCCTGGGTGACGACCGAAGGCAATCGCCAACCGGCCGCCGCTGCCTGGCGCGCGCGCTTTGCGCAGCTCGATTACACCAGCTTGTCGGGCCGCATCGTGGCGGCTCCGCAAACGCTTCGCACCTACACGTTCGGCGCAGCCAGCCGCGCCAAGCGCGACGGCGTGCCGGCCCCCGCGGGGCCGGCCGAAGTGGTGGTCGTGGCGCGCCCGGGCCTGTCGTGGGCCGGAAAGACCCGGCTTTTCGGGGAAGAGCTGGCCTTCAGGCTGCGGCCCAAGCCGGACGCTCCGGGCTACGAGATCGCTGAAATCGTGGAAGACTTTCGGCTACCATGAAGCTTGGGCCCGCTTGGGCCCGCGAGGGAAAAGCCTGATGGTCATGCCGGAAGCGATGGCTGCTTCGTGCCCGCAGTGTGGCGCTGACGTTCGGACGTCTGGAGCGCGTTGCAAGAGCTGCGGCTTCTGGCTACCAGCTGCGCCCGCGCGCCGCACTGGCCCGCCTATGGCCCGACCGCTGCCGTTCAAGGACGATTCACGGCGCACCACCGTCGCGGTCCTGGCGATCGGTGGGTTCGTCGTCGCCGCCTTGGTTGGAGCCGGCGTGTTCATTCTGCTACGCCAACCCGACGCTGGCGCGGCTCCGCCGCCGGCGGCCGCAGCGCTGCTCGCGCCGGCCGCCAGCGCTGGGCCCCTGCGCCTCGAGCCCACGAGCCTTCTCGCTATCGCACATCGCGAGGCCAACGCCTGGCATCGCGATGCGGCGCTGATCAGCGTGACGGCCAAGCCGCTCGACGCGCGCGGCGTGGCGCCGGGCGGCAAGGTCGAGATCACCTTCGCCAAGCCCGCCGGACAACGCATCAGCGGCGGCGCCGAGACCAGCGGCGAACGCCTGGTGCTCAGCTCGAGCGACGGCACGTTGGCAAAAAGCGAAGAGCGCGCCGCCAAAGCGCGCATCACGCCCGAGCCGAATTGCCCCTTCGAAAACGCTTGGACCTCCGCGAAGCAAGGCGGCGCCGACGTGAACGCCGGCCTGGGGCTGCGCTACGCCTGGAGCGACAAGCAGGCGCGCCCGATCTGGGAAGTGGTCGGCAGCGACGGGCAAGTGCTACGGCGCTTGGACGGCGTCAGCTGCAGCATCTTGACGCGCTAGCGCCGACGTCGCGCGCGCTGCCCCGAGCTGGTGCTCCTACATACCCGACAGAATGCGGAACGACTCGCCGTTGCGCACGAGCTCGAGCCGATTGTCCGCCACGCGGCGGCGCCACACGCTGTCGTTGGCAGGGTTCCCACTGTCGACCGGACCGGGCACCTTGTAGCTGGCGCTGTACGTGTAATCGACGAACACCTGATTGG
>DATAKF010000275.1:0-18266 GCA_036261775.1 Polyangiaceae bacterium
GAATCTCTCTGTTCAAGGGACCAAGAACTTTCAGATCGACCACCCGCTCGAGAAGGGGAAAGATCTGGTTCACGCCGCGATGGAGGGTCCCGAAGCGGCCGTGATGTACCGCGGCGAGGCGCAGTTGTCCGGGGGGCAATGCGAGGTCGTCCTACCGAAGTACTTCGAGGCGCTCGTGCGTCCGGAAGACCGCTCCGTCTTGCTGACACCGCTCGTGAACAACGCGACCGGTGCCGCAAAGGGCACTTCGGCACTGGCGACGAGCGCCATCGTTGGCGGCAAGTTCACCGTCTACGCTCTCGACGATCGCAACCCGAGCCAGGCCTTCTATTGGGAGGCCAAGGGCGTTAGGAGCGACGTCGAGCGCTTGGTGGTCGAGCCATCGAAGCGGCACAAACCCGTCGGTCCTGCGCCGCAGCCCGCAAAGCCGATGAAGGTCTCCGTCAAGCACCAATAGGATCGGATTCATGGCCGCTCCGCAAATGCTCCCCACGACGCCCCTGCCCCACATCGCGATGGACTACGCGCGCCTGCGCGCGGAGGGCCTGACTTGGCTTGGGCGCCTCTCGGGCACGCAATGGACTGACTACAACGCGCACGACCCCGGCATCACGATCTTGGAGCAGCTGTGTTACGCGATTACCGATCTCGGTTATCGCACGGCGTATCCGATTGCCGATCTGTTGGCAGGGGTGCAAGACCCGGCCTTGCCCGATGCCGCGACGATCTTGAGCGGCAACCCAGTGACGGACGCGGACTTGCGCAAGCTTGCGCTGGATGCCGCGGGTGGCGCCAGCGTGTGGCTGCAGCACCAGACGGCGCCGGAGGTGACGTTTTATTACCACGCGGCCCGAGGCGAACTGAGGTTTCGCCCCGATCCGGGGGCTGTGGCCGCTGATCCTGTGGCGCTCGTTGGCTTACAGCAGGTGCTGCTCGCCAACGACGCTCTCACTCAGCAAGTCGCGCAACGACTGCACGCCGCACGAGCGTTAGGGCAGGACTTCGAGGTCGCGACCCTCAAGTCTTTTGGGGTATGGCTGAAGATTGGGCTCGAGATTGGTCAGACAGATGACCCGGTGGGCGTTGCCGCACAAGTACTGGGTGCGATTCACGAGTACTTGACGCCCACGCCTCGCTTCGTTCCCGCTGCGAACTTGCTCGCCGAGAACCAGCCCGATCGAGTCTTCGACGGGCCCCGGCTCGACCACGGCGTGCTCGAAGAGCTGCTCGATCCCCCCCGCCAGATCACGACCTCGGACCTGATTCATTTGATCCGTGACGTGCCCTCGGTCCGGGCGGTGCGGCTGCTGCTTCTCGGATCTTCACAGACGACCGAGCAGCGTTGGGCGCTAGAGGTGCCGGCGGGCCACGTGCCGGAGCTGGCGAGCAACTCGGAGTTGACGCTCTGGCGCGACGGCGTCGAAGTGCCGTTCGACTTGAGCGCAGCCTGGCAGCGCGCCGCCGGCGAGCGAATGAGACCGGCAGCAGGCGCCGACACAGCGCCCGAAGTAAGGCCAGCGGCCAGACGGGACCGCGCGCTGGGCTCGTATCGTACGCTGCCGGAGCAGTTGCCCGAGTTGTACGGTGTGGGCACTTTTGGCTTGCCCGAGACAGCGCCCGCCCGGCGAAAGGCCCAGGCTCTGCAGCTCCAAGCGTACCTATCGCTGTTCGACAAGGTACTCGCCTCGTCGTTCTCCCTGCTAGCGAACGCAGGCAGCCTCATGTCGGCGCGGCCGACTCCGTCGTCGAACACTGCAGGCG
Source organism: Polyangiaceae bacterium (assembly GCA_036261775.1). Lineage (GTDB taxonomy): Bacteria > Myxococcota_A > Polyangia > Polyangiales > Polyangiaceae > PMG-095. Next base: position 1,762 of record DATAKF010000275.1, read on the forward strand.
TCAATGGGCAGCGGCGCAAGATCCTCACCCACCTCTTGGCGCGCTTTGGCGAAGAGCTGCGCAGCGAGGGCCAGAGCGGGGTTCCCGATAGCGAGGCGTTGCTGAGTGACTACCCTCGCCTGAGCGGCGGGCGCGGAACCGGGCTGAATCTTTGGGCTGACCGCCAGTCTCAGGCCGAGCAGGCGACCTTCGTGGAGCGCTTGCGCTGCAAGCTCGGGCTCACTGTCAGCCCTGAGATCGAAGTAGTGGAGCACGTCTTGCTGCGTCCCGTTCAGGAAGACGACGCGCAGCGTGAGGCGCCCGGTGAAGAAGAAGTGCCGCTCCTTCGAGGCGTAGCATCAGCCGATCCTTGGTCGTTGCAGGTTTCGATCGTCGTTCACGGCACAGCCTCCGATGTATTGCGGCAACTAGCGTTGGCGGAGCTGCCCGCTCACCTGAAAGGGCGGCTGGTTTGGCTGACGGACGAGGTCGAGGGCGCGCAGGATTGGAGCGAGTTCCAGAAGTCTTGGCGGCGCTTCAAGACTTGCTACGAGCGGTATCGATTCGACACCGGCAACGTGGACGACGTACACCGACAGCTGGAGGCGCGCGACGCGCGTGACGATTTGCTCGAGCTATTGGAGGTCGGGCAACCCATGCCGCTGCGCGATTTGCCGCTGGCTCCGGTGATCTCGGTCACGCCGGGTGGGCAAGCGAAGATCCCTCTGGAGTTTAGCCAGGCGAGCGCTGTCTATCGGCTGTTTCGTTTGGAAGACGGCAAGCCCGTGGCCGTCGTGGTGGCGGGCGTGCCAGTAGAAGTTCCAGGAACGGGCGGTGCAATCGAGCTGCCCACGGCACCGATTCAAGTCGACGGGCACTACCGCGTACAAGCCGTCAAGCGCGTCGGTGCGGGCGCTCCGAGCGAACGCGCCGTTTGGTTGAAGACGACGGTCGAAGTGCAAGAGGTCGTCGACCCGAGCCTGGTGGTTCAGTTACGCGATGTCCCCTTGCTCGACCCGCGCATCGACGAGGCACGACCCGGCGACGCGAGGCTCACCGACTTTGGCACGCAGCCCGAGGTGGAAGTGCTGGAGAGCCAAGAGGGGGTCGAATATCAGCTAATCGCGTACGTTGGTGATCAGCCGGTTCCCGTGGATCCTGCGGAGTATCAGGTAATTTCGACCGCGATGGTCAAGGGGGACAACGGCACCATCGTCCTGCGTTGCATGCCGCTGTCGGAAGACATCGACCTGCAGGTTTGGGGCAAAAAGACCGTGGGCAATCCTGCGCGCGTGGTCATGTCCCTCTTGCATCAACGCCTCCGCTTGCGCGTGCGTGCCAACCGCGCGCTTTCGGTAGCGTGCGCCGCAGAAGTGATCGATTTCGGCAGCCGGGCGCAGCTCACGGTTGCAAAAACGCAAGCTAGCGTGGACTACTCGGTCTTCGCTCGAACCATTCACGATGCGGAGTTCGTTTTCCGAGATCTAGAGGTGCCCGCCGCTGGTACGGTCGATGTAGACGCTGACGGGCGCTTGGTGCGCATCGCGCGGCCCGAGCGAGCACATCCGTGGCGCGACTTGCCCGGGTTCTCGCGCGTCGGTTCGCTTCAACCTGGTGGCGCAGCGCTCACCTTCGATTTGGGATCCTACCAGTTTGACTCAATGTTCCTGGTTCGCGGGGACAAGCGGCACCTCCTGGGCGGTCGCGACAACGAAGACCCGGTCGTCCAGGAGCACATCGCCTCGTCCGTGCAGCTCAGCGCGGCGGCAGTCTGCTTGGTGCGCCCCAACGCCGCGCAAGCGCTCACAATTACGGCGCAATTCGTGGCTGGCCAAAGCGCTGGACCGCTGGCGCTGAGCGGCGGTCAAGCAGGCGTCTACTACTCACTCGCGAAGGCGGGGCAAGCGGTGCCGCTCGGCCGACCAGGCTACTTCCATCAGCGTTGGGACGAAGACCCGACTCTGAACAAGGGCATCGGTCAGTTGCGGGTCGAGGTGGATCTGGCCGTGGCACGCTCAGGCCAAGTCCAAGGTCCCACGCTTGACCTTCCTCTGGATCCTTGGGTCGAGGCTGCTCCACTCGAGGAGGGCAGCAGCGTGACCGTGACGGCCAGCAAGGCCATGACCGGGTTGTGGGTGACCATCGTGGCCCAAGTAGCTGCGGGTGATGCATGAGCGTGCACCAGGTCCGCAGCGTCGAAGTCGAAGTCGTGGCGCCGTCGCGCGTCAGCGCCGTGTCGTTGACCGAAAGCGTCAGCCGCCTGGGGCATAGTCAGTTGAAAGCTGTGTTGGAGCGGGTCTTTCGCGAGGCGAGTCCGGGCGCTGCGATCCAACGCATCGACCTCCTGGAGCTCGACCTGGGCTCGTTCCCAGAAATCGAATTCGAGGCCCAGTTTCCAGCGCGTTTGGAGCAAAAGCTACGGCTGGCACTGGCTTCGTTGGCGGGCGGGAGCGCCGTGGCGGCGAGCAAGCACCACGACTCGTTGGAATTGCTCGCTGTCTTCGCGCGCACCGGGAACCTGCTTTGGTGGGCACGCCCGGCCGAGCGTGAGGTCGTTCTCTCTCATTTACGGGAGTTGGCGCGACAGGCCCCCGGCGCTCTCTTGACCTTGCTGCGCACCCTGCTTTCCGACTTGCCCGCGCTGGGGCGCTTGTCTAGCGCGGCGGATCGCTCGGTGTTGGTGGCGTTGCTCGGTGAGTTACTACCGCACGCTACTCAGGAGCTTGTGGCGGCGTTGGACTGGCTCGACAGCCACCAGGAAGGGCTGCCCGCGAGGTCGGCAACCCCAGCCGTTGAACCAGCCTCTGAGTGGCGCCCCGGCCTGCGCCGGGCAGTGTTTCGAGCCCTGGCGAGCAAGCACGCCCAGCCGTCGCTGACCTCGCTCGAAGTGCTGGCGACCATCGTCGCGGTGCTGCGTGAGCGCCAGCCAGGGCTGTCGTTCGAGGAGACCAGCGACCGGGGCGCGCTGCCGGCGTTGCTTGGTGCTCTGAATGCTCACGAGTCGGCTGTCGTGCCTCTCCGCCCCGTGCAACCCGAAGTGGATGCAGCCTCGGATCGAGCCCCCCAAGGCGCGCGCCTTGGCGCCCCAGAGCAACATGCGGCGACCGCGACCGCAGCGCGGCGGCCAATGCGCTCGTCGACGCCGCTCAGGCATCAGCCCGTGCAGCCAATGACGCCTACCCCGCTCGAGCGAAGCGCGGCTCGAGCGCGGCGGGCGGCGCTCGAGTCGCTGGAGGAAGTCGTTGTCACCAATTGTGGATTGATCTTGCTGTGGCCGTTCCTAGAGCGCTATTTCGAACGCCAAGGTTTGTGTACGCCCACGCGCAAGTTCCTCGACTGGGCAGCCCAATCACGCGCGGTTCGTCTGCTGGAGCTGCTTGCCTCGGGGGATCCCGAGCCGCCGGAGTTCCGGTTACCGCTGGCCAAGCTCTTGTGCGGCATGACTCCAGATGCGGAGCTGTGCGAGACCCAGCCCACCGAAGACTCGCACTTCGTGGAAGCGGAGCGTTTGCTGGCCGCCGCGATCGACCGCATCCCTGGCTTGCAAGATCTCTCGATCGCAGTGTTTCGTCAGCTGTTTCTCCAACGCGCGGGGGTGCTAGAAGCGTCTGCCGGCGCCTGGTCACTCCGGGTCGAGTCCGAAGCTCAAGACGTCGCGCTCAGCCGTGCGCCTTGGTCGTGGGAATGGGTGCGCTTGCCATGGATGCCTGATCCCATCCGGGTGGACTGGCGATGACTAGCGAGCAACTCGTTGCCGCCAACCTCCGAGACCTGGAGCAAGAGCTGGCGTGGTTTGCGCGCGTGCTGGAGCTGCGCTTGCGCCTTCACTTTCCAGCCGAGCCCTCGAGCCCCCCCCCGGAGACAATCACGGATCTTCCGCCGCCTCGACTCGAGGCCGAGTCCTTGTGGGCGGAGCTCGTGCGCACGCACCGGCTGGGGTTCGTGGAGCGCTTGGCCTTTGCGCTGGCGCTGGCCACGCAACTAAGGCCTGAGCTCCTGGACGTGTTCTTCGCGAAGAATGCCACCTTCGAGCGACGTTTTACCGAGTTTGGAGGGCGCGAGCTGGACGACGCGTTCGAGCCAACGCTGGAGACCTTGGCCTTCGTTTTGGACGGAGGCACGCTTGCCGGACGGAGCCTGGCCTATCGCCTGCTGGACACCGCGCACGTGCTGCAGCGCGCCGGGCTTTTGGCCAGCATGTCGGCGCAGCGCTTCGCGACGCCCCTGAAGGCGCCGCTGCGCGTCACTCCAGAATGCCTGACCTCGCTGCTCACCGGCCGCTTACCCGCGCCCGCGCTCAGCGCGGAGTTCCCAGCGGAGCGCTTGACCACACGGCTCGGGTGGGAGGATTTGGTGCTGCACCCCGGCACCCTCCGGCAGCTTCAAGAGATTCGCACCTTCGTCGAGCATGGCAACACGCTGCTGGACGAGTGGGAAATGGCGTCTCGCCTGCGCCCAGGGTTTCGAGCTCTGTTTCATGGCCCCCCCGGGACGGGCAAGAGCCTGAGCGCAGCGCTGCTGGGACAGCTCACCGGGCGCGAGGTGTACCGCGTCGACTTGTCGCTCGTCGTCTCCAAGTACATTGGTGAGACGCAAAAGAATTTGTCCAGCATCATGGACAAAGGCAAGGACTGGATCTTGTTCTTCGACGAGGCGGACGCGCTGTTCGGACGGCGGACGGAGACGCGTGACGCTCACGATAGATACGCAAATCAAGAGGTCGCCTACCTGCTCCAACGCATCGAGACGTTCGAAGGCATCGTGATCTTGGCCTCCAATCTGCGCGAAAATCTGGACGCCGCCTTCACGCGGCGCTTCGAGGCCGTGGTGTACTTCCCGCTTCCGCGCGGCGAGGACCGGCTCAAGCTTTGGCAGCGAGGCTTCTCGCACAAGGCCCGTTTGCTGCCCGACGTAGACCTCAACGAACTGGCGGAGGGCTACGAGCTGTCAGGAGCCGGAATCATGAACGTGATTCGGCAGGTGTCGTTGGCGGCGATCGCCGACAGTCGGCGTGAGATAGGCCGCGATGAGCTGCTCCACGGGATTCGTCGCGAGCTCGGCAAGGAGGGCCGAACGTGAGCACCAAGGCGCCTCCCACGAAGGTGGCCGCAGCCGCGCCTCGCGCGCGGGCGAGCAGGAGCACCCCCAAGCGCCTGGTCGAGACCGCGTTCGTCCAGCGCGCCTGCAAGTGCGGTGGTTCGCGCGCCAAACCGTGCTCGACCTGTCAGAGCTCCGCAGCGCTAGTACAACGCAGCGCACAGCCAAGCGCCCCGGCTATGCCAGCAACGTTGACCTCGAGCCCCGTCCCGAGCGGCGGCGGGCGCCCACTCGGAGCCGAGGTGCGCGGCTTCATGGAGCAGCGTTTTGGGCGCAATTTTGCCGATGTTCGGGTACACACTGGGCCGGCGGCGGAACAAAGCGCGGAGCGCTTGGGCGCGCGCGCCTACACGGTGGGGCGCGACATCGTGTTCAACCGCGGAGAGTACCAGCCTCGCGCTGAAGCGGGGCGCCACCTGCTAGCTCACGAGCTAGCCCACACCGTTCAGCAAGCAGGGGTGCAGCGCAAGAGCGACGCTGTCTCGAGCGCGAGCGAAAGCCAGCTCGAGGTCGAAGCGGATCGCGCTGCCGACGCCGTGATGAGTGGGCACAGCACACCAGCCATCACGCCAGTCGGAGCAAGCGGCATCCTACGCGCCGCCAAGGGCAAGGACCCGGACTTCCGGAAGGGCAAGTGGCAGCAACTCCCTACCAACGCCATCGCTAGCCACGCGACCGATCCCGACAACGCGACGCCGTCCAAGGCGACGCGTGTCTTCAAGATGATCGGCCCGTTCGAGCTGCCCGGCGAGAAGGGCAGTGCCGCCAAGAAGCTGTGGGATGAAAAGGCCGCGGCGGGCGGCCTCGAGACGGTTTGGGACAGCACGAACAAGCAGGTCGCCATCTACCAGAAGCGTGACGCGAGTCAGTTGCGCAACTTCTGGCTGGAGAAGGTGGGCTGGACCCAGGCGAACGCGGCGCAGCAGTGGCATGCACTCCGCCCTGCCAACAGCAGCAACAAGTGGCCCGCCACTCCAGCTCCTGCGGCAAGCTCCGGGTTCGTACCCAGCGCGGCGGGAGAAACCTGCGACATGGACCACGTGGTCGAATTGCAGGTGCAAGGCACCAACGTAGCCAGCAACATTGCGGTGCTGGATCCGGGCGCGAACCGCTCCAGCGGCGGCCAGATTCGCGGTTACATCGAGTCTCTTGGCACGCAGCTAGAAAAGCTCGATCCCACCAAGAGCCGATACTTGGTGCTCCATTGGTCGACGGTCAAACAAGGCCCAACCCAAGTGACCGACAAGACGCCCTGTGCGGAGCTCGAGTCCGCAGCCATCGCGGGCCTAAAGGGCGGGCTAGGCGGCACCCCCGACAGCAAAGAGTCGCGCTATTGGCTGCGCGCTGGAGGCGCTACGGCCTGGGCCGACGTGCCCAAGACACAGCCCGCCAACGAGGCCCCCCTTTCGATTGAAGACACCCATGCCAAGCAGCTGGTGCCGGGATTGTCTCTGCTCACGCTCTCCCGCACCACCAAGCCACACCAAGTGGCCGCCGACTTTGACGAGCGTTCCAGTACGCGCGTCCCGCTTCATCTCAAGAAAGTGGGGGCCATCCTGCTCACGGTCTCGAACGCTGACGGCGAGCTGAAAATCAAGGATACGACGGCCAAGGACGCCCTCGGCGTCCACTACCCGTACCTGAGCGAAGGAACCATCACCAAGCTCGAGCAGACGTCGGCGGGCATTTCAGGCGAAGCCGTGCTCGTGCCGAGCATCCCGCTGCTGAGCAAGATGCGGCTGCAGTTGCGGTTTGGTCCCGATCGCCTGGAGCTGATTGGTGGCTTCGACCCGAGCAAGATGCACCTGCCGATCCCGGGATTCAAGATCACCAGGGCAGAGGCGGCACTGCTACTGCACCCGACCTTCACGCCGTCCGGAACGGTCGAGTTCGAGGTTACTCCAAGCGGCAAGCGCAAGGTGCTGCAAGGCAAGTTGCTGCTCGGCAGTGACGGCCTGGGCTTCTTCGCGCGCGGTGAGCTGCAAGCATTTCTGCCTGGCGTCGATGACGCGCGGGGTGAGCTCACGTACCGCAAGTCGGGCTGGAGCGGCAGTCTGCACGTGGACGCCAGCAAATTTCGGCTGCCCGTACCAGGCATGAACGTAAAGAGCGGTTCGCTCGACTTGCGCTTGATCGAGCGCGGCATCGAAGCCGATGGCAGGCTCGTCGTTGGCCTACCGCGTGATCAAGAGGCCGAACTAGGCTTGAAGTACAAGGGCGGGCGTTGGCTGTTCGAAGGCTCCGGCACCTTCCGCGTCGCACCGCTCAAGGATTTCATCGCCAACGTGAGCTACGATGGCGAGAACCTCGACGCCAAAGGCACGAGCAGCTTGGAGTATCGCGGATTTGTCGCGAATGTCTCGGTGCACTACCGCAACGGCAAGGTAAGCGGCAAGGGGCGGCTCGACTTCGAGAAGGGCCGAGCCAAGGGTCACGCCGACGTCGAGGTAGATGACGCTTTGAGGCTCAGCGGTACGGGACTCGTGACCATAAGAGTCGGCGAGCAGTTGATCGCAACCGCTGGTATCGAGCTCGACAAGAACGGGAAGACTCGCCTGCTCGGCGCGCTCACCGTCCCGAAGCCGATCGTGCTCTTCAAAGGCTTTGGCAACAGCGCGAACGTGTTCGCGCTGCGCAAGACCTTCCCCATACCTGCGCTTTCGATCGGCCCCTTGGGCGTGCAGGCAGTACTGGCCGGGAGCCTCGACGTCGCGTATTCGGTCGGCCCTGCTACCCTGGAAGACACGACTCTAGCGCTTCAGTTGGATCCCTTTGCCGACAAGCCGGACGTGGACATTGGCGTCAAATCCAGCTTGCAGATGCCCGCCTTCGCCGCGATAACCGCGACGATTGGTGGCGGTATCGAGCTCGAAGCTGGACTGGCGCGGGCTGGCGGCCAGGTGGACGTCACCGGTGGCGCTAGGTTGTCGGGGCGGGCGTCCGGTGATGTGGACCTGCGCTACCACCAACAACGCATTCACCTCAAAGCCAACGCGGGGATCCACGGTGGCTTGGCCCTTAACCTAGGTATCAAAGCCAGCGTTTACGGCGAGGCGGGCGCCTGGAAGTTTACCAAGCGCTGGAGCAAGGAGTGGGTCCTCTACGACAAGACGATCGACACCGGCTTACGCTTCAAGCTGCTGGCGCCAATCAGCTACGACACCATCAACGGCCTCAAGCTTCCGTCGATGAACGAGATCGAGGTAGAAAAGCCACAGATCGACCTAAAAGACCTCGTCAATCGCTTGGCGGCAAGCGCCACGACCAAGGAAAGCGGAAGCACCTGACGGTGCTGACTAGGAGCAGAGACATCCCAAAGTCTGGTGCTAGACTTTCGACACGTGGTTCCACAAATGCGCGCCAATTGGTGCAAGTTCACGGTGCGCTCCGCGAAGCGCGCGCCGGAGCCGCTGAGGGCCGCAATCTTGGCGGCGATTCCGAGCGCGCTGCGCGACGAAATCCGCGAGGCAAGCTCGCTGGATTGGGTGCCGGCGCGAGTTTGGGTCGAGCTTTGCGAGGCAATTCGCGTGGGCGGTGGTGCAATGGGCGCGCGCGGCTTTTGGCGCCAGTCGCTACGCGACGCGATTCGCCAGCCGTTCATGGCACCGTTGGCTCGCGGCGCGCTCTTTCTGTGGGGAAAGACTCCCGCGGCGCTAGTGCGCCGTACCCCCCAGGCTTGGCAACTGGTTTCGAAGAACTGCGGTGAGCTCAAAGCGGTCGAGGCGAGCGGGCCCGGTCGCATCACGTTGCGCGTCGAGCAACTGCCGGCGTCTTGCCGAAAGCAGGGCCTGCTCTTGATGTGGGAGGGCGGCCTGATGGCGCAGCTCGACGCGGTCGACACTGCCGGCACCGTGACTTTGCATTCCGAAGAGTTTGCCGCCACCGGCAACGCCGCGTTCGACCTGCGTTGGGGCGACTCGGTACCGCCCCGCTAGGCGCGGCTGGCGCCCCCGACGCTAGGCCGGTGTGGCGGTTTGCGCAGACGGGGCCAGCCGCGAATTCAGCAAGGCGAGGCATCGAATGGCGTCAGGGTGCCGCCCCTGGCGCAACCCCAGGTAGTTCAGCGCGCGCTCCTCGTTCGGAAGGCGCAAAGGCCAGCACTTGCACGCCGAGCAAACCGACTGCGGCCGCGACGCCACGAATCAGCGCGGACTCCGCAAGCACCACGATACTCCCGTCTCTGGTGAAGCGCACTTCGTCCCCACGTTGCGCGGCGTTGAGCGTGGCCCGGGGTGGAGCCTGTTTCACTGGAAGTACGGCCGTTCCGACGCAAACAGCGCGGCCTTGGCTAGCTCTCGGCAAGGTGCCGGCGCGGAGACGCTGACGCGAACGAGCGCCATCACGCAAGCTTGCGGCTGATCGTCGGCGGGCAGCTTCCACAGCTCGGCTTCGGCCGCGGTCGGGTCCGCTTCGAGGAACTTCGAATCGGCGAACTTGAGCAGCTGCGGCGCGACGTCGCTGCGCTTCTGGGCGGCCGCGTCGAGCGCCGGGTGCGGACGCAGCTCGCGCTCGGCCAGCGCGATGCTGGCCCAGAGCGCCGGGCCGTCCTTGGCGTCGTCCAGCACGCCGAGCGCTTCGTCCACCAAAGCTTGGCTAGCGCCGTCGGAGGCCGCGGCCAGCGGCAGCACCCACTTGTGGATCGGATGCGAGCGCGCTGACGCCACGGCCTCGTTTAGCTCCCCACGCGCCAGCTGCGAGACGGCCTTCTCGGGGCCGTCATCGACGTCGCCCTTGTCCAACGCCAAGATCATCGCCAACGACGTCGAGTTGGCGGCCAGCGCGTCCAGGCGCTCGGGCGTCGCGACGCCCGTGATGCGGGCCAACCGCGCCAGCTCCACGTTCGCCGAGTTGATGAGCGGAACGGCGGTCGAAGCCGTTCCAAACGCCATGACGGCTCCCGCGTAACCGCGGCGACGCCGCAGCTCTTTGCCCGCAGCGTTGGCGAGGTAAGCGTGCTTGGGATGCAGCCGATGCGCCTCCAGCACCTTCTCGTTCACGTTGGCGTCGTCGTCGCGGCCGCAGCGCAGCGACAGGTACAAGGCATCCAAGTTCTTTGGTTCTGCTTCGGCCTTTTGCTGGGCGCGCGCACAAATCTCGCGCTTTTCTGCGGGGCTCGCCACGTCCTGCTCCAGCCGCCGCGCGGACATATCGTCAGGGTAACGCTGGAGCCGCCTGCGAATCAGGTCCGCGGCGTTCGGCTGCTCGTGCGCCTCCACCAACCAATCGATCAAGAAGCGAGAGCTTGGCAGGTCCCACAGCGTGTGCATCTCGATCAGGTTCGCGCGCTCACTCTCGCCCGCGTGCGCCGTCAGGCGCGGGGGCGGCGCATCATCGGGAAAGGCGCTGAGCACCTTCTTTTTGCCGCCCTTCGATTTGCTGCTCAGCGACTTGGGCGGCTGTTCGAAGAACACGTCGGCCGCGCTGGGGAACCAGCGCTGTGCGCCGAGCTCACGCGGTGGCACCTCCGGGGTGTTGCCGTAAACCGCCGTCCACTCGACCAGCGCTGTCGCGCCGGCCACGTTGTACACGTAGTGCAGCGAGCCTTCCAACTGCTCGTCGAACGCCTCGATGTCTTCGCCCGCCGCCGAGCGCGTGCTGATGTGCTCGCGCTTCGACCGCTCGAGCGCGAGCGTGCGGTGCCCGTTCGGTTCGAGCGCCAAGCGATGACCTTGCACTTCGACCTCGACGGGCAGCCCCAAACCGTTGACGACCGTGAGCGACGGATGTCCAATGGTCCCGCTGAAGCCGAGCACCGACGCCAAAATGCCGCCGGCCACCACGAAGCGCGCCGCCGACGGAAAGAAGCCGTCCGCGGTCTGAAAGCGATCCCACCAGCCGAGGCGCTTTTGGCGACTGCGCTCTTGCCCGCGCGCGAGCGTCGGGTAGCGCTTGGGCACCGTGGGTGGCTCCGGCGAAACGCCGCCTTCGGTTCGATTCAGGTACGCCTGAGCGACGTGCGCCTCCGCCTCGACCAGCAGCTCGAGGCTGACACGTTCGAGCGCGCCGACCGCGTGCAGCGCGCCGTTCACCCAGCTGTCGAGAACCCCCAAAAAATCGCCGATATTTTCGTGACTGGGCGGCGGTAGCGAGAAATTCTTGGGCAGCGCGTCGGCCCAGGTAGTCGGCGGCTTTTCCCCCGGGTCCACCCCCATCAGCTCGTTCAAGCGCTCCATGATCTCCGGTGACAGCTCGACGAGCATGCGCTGCTCGAACAGCTCCCAGAGCGCGGCGTGCACCTCGGCGCTGGCCACGACCAAGCGGTGCCGCTCGCCGTCGGTCACGCGCCCATCGGCCGTAACCACCGCATACACGTTGGCCAAGTGCCCGCGCGCGTCTTCCAGGTTGGCCTCCATGTGCGCGGCGTAGTGGTGAAGCTTCGAGAGCCCGCACAAATAGTCTTCCCAGCCGCGCCCCAGGTGACGGCCTGCCGCGCGGTGGCTGGTGCGGCACAGCCTGTCGTGGGCTTCGACCCGCTCGCGTACGCTCTCGGTCTCGCCGGTGACTTGCGCCAACACCGACGCCAGCGCGCGGCGTTGAATCACCCGCCCCCGATGGCGAATCACACCGCCGGGCGCGTCGAGCACGCCGTCGCGCAGCGCTTCCAAGTGAATCCGCTCTTCCTGGCGCTGGCGCAAGTCTCGCAGATCGGCGCTCAACGCCTCCGGATAGAGGCTGCTCAACGTCTCGGCCAGCGAGTGGTCCGGCACGGGCTGGCCGTACAGCTTGTCGCTGGACTTTTCGTGCAGAACGATGGAACGGCCCAGGTAGGCGCCGCGGTAGCGCTGCGCCAAATGCGGCCGTTCGAAGCGTTTGTCGACGGCCGCCAGCGCCGCCTCCGGGCTCAAGACGGGCAGCGTCTTTTCGGTGCCCTCTTGGATGAGCCGCGAGGTCGCGGCCTTGCGTAGCTTCTCCGGGTTGGCGAACAGACAGAAGGCGTCGCGCGTGTCGATGGGAGCCTCGACGTAGACGCGCTTGGCGTTGTCTTCGCGATCGCGATTGCCTGGGTGCGTCGACCACATGCGCGGCGGCTCGGCCAGCTCTTGCTCGAACACGCGGTGCTCGTGGCGCGCGCCCGTCGGCAAAACCGGCGACGCTCCGTGCGTAGGCTCGTTCAAAATGCCGGCCATGCGCTCGATGATGCGCGTCTGCAGCGCGAACAAATCGGGCACGGCGTTGCCGGCCGCGGCTTCTCGCCCCGCCACGCTGAGCGCGTTGCTCCAAGCGCCGTCCGCTGCGCCCAAGCGATGCAGCGCGTGCACCAGCGCGTCGCTACCCGTCAACGACACGCTCACCAGGTCGGCTTGGAACTCCATCTCGCGACCCAGCGCGCGCTGCGCCAAGATCACCAGCCCAAAGGCGGTATCCAGCAGCGAGCGGATGGACCACACGATGATGCGCATGATCCAGCCGATCCACGCCACTCGTAGATCGATCTGTGACAGCGCCAAAAGCGCGCGATCCAGCCAGCTGCGCGAAGCCACGATCTGCCCCGCCACCTGCTGCGCGATGTAGACCCAGCGGCCCACGGCCATCGAGCGCTGCGCAAAGTGCCCGAACTCGTGGGCCAACACGGCCGTCATTTCGCTGAGATTCAGCGTATTGACGAGGCCGAGGCCAATCTCCAGGTTCTTCTTGCTCGGCAGCAGCAGGTTGACGAGCGACAAGTCGTAGAACACCGCGGCGTTCACGCGCATCGACAAAAAGACGCGATGCGGGCGCGGCGCGCGCGCGCGATCGGCGAGCGCGTTCAAGAAATTGAACAGCACCGGCTCTTCGGCGGCCGTCACCTCCAGGTCGCTCGGCTTCCCGCCCGACTTGATGAACAGCAGCGCGCCGAGCAGAAACACACCGAGCAAGCCCGACAGCGCGCCACCCACGAAGTCGAAGAACCCGTCCTTGCCGTCGTTGAACAGGTCGTAAAACAGCCGCGCCGAGGTAAAGCAGAACCAGCCCGTGAGTGACACGTAGAGCGCCACGAACGCGAGCAGCCCCGCCACAGCCAACCAGGCATGTCGCTTGTAACGCGACGTGGCACGGGTCAGGTCGGCCGGCACGGTGGGCGGTGGCGGCGGAAGTAGGCTTACTCCCCTAGCGCTGAAGTGTTGCTGCCCCATGCTGCCCTCCTGCTGTTCACTCATGGCCCAAGCCCCTGATTTTCAAGGTGCCTCCCCGGGAAATCAAGGCCGAGAAATCGAGCGCTTCGCGAGGGCCACGCAAGGGATAAACGGGGCGGGCCGCGGACCCAATTGCGCTCCGCAAATTCTTAAGTACACTCGGCCATGTTTGACCGTAATCTTCGCGAGTGCCTGACGTTCGACGACGTCATGCTCGTGCCCGCGTACAGTGAGGTCCTTCCGGCGGAAGCCGACGTTCGCTCGCGCCTGACACGCACCATCGAGCTGAATATCCCGATCGTGAGCGCCGCGATGGACTCCGTGACGGAAGCTCGCTCCGCCATCGCCATGGCTCGCCAAGGCGGCATCGGCATCATTCACAAGAACCTGCCCATCGAAGACCAAGCCCACGAGGTCGACCGGGTGAAGCGCGCCGAGAGCGGCATCATCATCAATCCGGTCACGGTGCGGCCCTCGCAATCGCTCCGAGAAGCGCTCGGCGTCATGCGCTCGAACGAAGTCTCGGGCGTGCCAGTCGTCGAGGGCACCAGCGCAGTCGGCATCCTGACCTCGCGCGACATTCGCTTCGAAAAGAACCTGGATCAGCCGGTCAGCGCGTTGATGACGACCGAGCTGGTGACCGTCTCGCCCGGCTGCAGCCCGGACGAAGCACGGCAGCTCTTGCACAAGCACCGCATCGAGAAGCTGCTGGTGGTGGAAGGCGGCAAGCTCGTCGGCCTCATCACCATCAAAGACTTGCTGCAGGCCGAGCGTAACCCGCTCGCCAACAAGGACGACCGCGGGCGCCTGCGCGTCGGCGCCGCGCTCGGGCCAGGCGCCGATCGCGTGCAGCGCGCCGAAGCGTTGCTAGAAGTCGGCGTCGACGTCTTGGTCGTCGACACCGCGCACGGTCACCACAAGGGCGTGATCGACGCCGTGCGCGACACGAAAAAGCGCTACCCCAACGTGCAGGTCGTGGGCGGCAACATCGCCACCGCCGACGCCGCGCAGGCCTTGGTTGACGCGGGCGCCGACGCGATCAAGGTCGGCATCGGTCCGGGCAGCATCTGCACCACGCGCATCGTGGCCGGGATCGGGGTGCCGCAAATCACCGCCATCGCCGACTGCGTCGAAGTGGCCGACAAGCACGGCGTCCCGGTCATCGCCGACGGCGGCATCAAATACTCGGGAGAAGTCACCAAGGCACTGGCCGCCGGCGCTTCTTGCGTGATGATCGGCTCGCTATTTGCCGGCACCGACGAAGCTCCCGGAGAGCTCGTGCTGTTCCAAGGCCGCAGCTACAAGGTGTACCGCGGCATGGGCTCGATCGGCGCCATGAAGAAGGGCAGCCGTGACCGCTACGGTCAAGGCGGCACGGCCGACGAAAAGCTCGTCCCCGAAGGCATCGAAGGCCGCGTCCCACACCGCGGCTCGCTCGCCAGCATCTTGGCGCAGCTGGTCGGCGGCCTGCGCGCCGGCATGGGCTACACCGGCAGCCGCACCGTCGCGGACCTCCGCACCAGCGCGAAATTCATCCGCATCAGCTCCGCCGGCCTCCGCGAGAGTCACGTCCACGACGTGATCATCACCGAGGAAGCGCCCAACTACCGCGTGTAACGCGGTAGTTGGGGTTTGGTTTGTATTTGCGCTTCGGTGGCCCGAGCGTGCTCGCGTCCGTCTCGATTTCACCACGGGTTTTGCGCCCGGCCTCGCCGGGTTTCCGACCCGCCTCTCAGATCCGATCGTGATCTGCGGGTGCCAAGGTCGGGTGGGGGCGATCCAGCTCGCGCGCGGGCGCGCTCGCGATCGCCACTACGACAATTTCGCGTGCGAGACGGAAGCGGAACGAACCGACGGCCCCAAACGCCTGGACGGGTGAGCCCCCTCCCTGGGCAACCTCACGGCTCGAGCTCGAAGTCGTAGCCAAGCCCCAAGCCCGCTGACAGCGTCGTGGCGGTGCCGAGGCCTTGGGCGCAGTCTTCGATCAGCTCGCCGGACAGGCGCCGGCCGGTGCCGTTCAGGCGCGCGGTGAGGCCCCAGCGCGGCGACAGCATCAGGCGCGCGCCTACGCCGCCGCCGATTTGGAAGGCGGGCGTGTCGGAGGCGCCGCAGCGGTAAGAGCTGGCCGGCAGGAGCGCGCCGTTGTTGGCCGTACCGGTCGCTGAAACGCCCTGAATTCCCACGCCAACCTGGATGCCGACGAAAACGTCGAACAGCTCGGTGCGCTTGGGGTAGGCGCGCAGGCCGAGCATGGCCGACGAGACCGAGTAGTCGATGCTCACGCTGTCTAGGCCGCGGATAGCCGTGCCGCGTCCAAGCGAGGCGCGTTCGATCTCGAGCCCCGCGGCAAGCTCACGCTTGAGCTCCAGGTACAGCGACGCACCCAGCTCGGCGCCCGTGTGGCTTTCGTCGTCGAAACCATTGCCGCTCTCGGGGCGAATCAACAATCCGAACTTACCCTCGAGGGTGAGAGGCGAACGAGCGCGCGGCCACGGGGGCGAGGTCGTGTCGGGAGCGCGCGGCGGCATCTTCACGGTGCCTGCGGCATCGAGCGGTAGCGCTTCAGGCGCGTCTCGGGCCGGAGCTGGCTCTGGTGCGGGCGGTGGCGCTGGCGTTGGTTCGCTAGGAGCTGGCGCTGGCGCATCGGGCGTCGCCGATGGCGGGTCACTCACGGGAGGCGTGGGTGGCGCGGGCGGTGGCGGCGGCTCTTCAGGTACCGTCTCGGACGGCGTCGGCGTCGGCGCGGGCTGAGGGGCCGGAGCCGGAGCCGGAGCCAGCGGCACCTGCCCAAAAGCTCCGCCCGCGAAGGTAGACAGCACGAGCGAAAGCCCAAGCCGAGACAAGCGCATGCCCGCGACTATCCTCCGGATCCAGGGCCGCCCGCAATCCGCCTGGCAGCCTCCGGCGGGCCGGCAAATCACCCCAAAAAGTGCCCGTTCTCCCGTTGACAGACCCACCCTCGGCAGACATAGTCCGCCGCGGAGAGATGTCCGAGTGGCCGAAGGTGCCTGATTCGAAATCAGGTGTACCAGCGATGGTACCGAGGGTTCGAATCCCTCTCTCTCCGCCGGGTTGCTGCCCCTGACGGAAAGCAAGTAACCCCGTAGACGACCCTGCTCGGTCCCGTCTGCGGCCCAGGAGAGGTGACCGAGTGGCCGAAGGTGCATGACTGGAAATCATGTGTACCCGTAAGGGTACCGAGGGTTCGAATCCCTCCCTCTCCGCAGCATTGACGTTCGATTCGGCGCCGCTCGAGCGCCTCGGCGGCGGCAGCGCGCGAACGGCCGCGACTCCGCGCATGTGAGGCCGCTGCGG
>DATAKF010000280.1:0-10140 GCA_036261775.1 Polyangiaceae bacterium
TTCGCCGCCGCTGTTGGCCCAGCCGCCACCGAGCCCGTCGGCCGCAACGAAGATAGCGCCATTCTTGGACAGCTTCTGAAGGCCGTAGTGGGCCATGTTGTACTGATTGCTGCCGCCCGAATCGACGTCGTTCGCGCTGCCGCCTCGCCAATGAAAGCCAAAGATCAACCAGTAGGGCTTCTCCTTGTCGTAGTTGTCCGGAAGCCTCATGATGAAGCTTCGGTTGCCTATCTTCACTGAGCCACCGGTACCGGTTCCGTTGGGCGCGGAGCCAAAGGTGATGGTGGAAGTCTTGCCGCAGCCAACGCTGCGCCCCACGGAGCCACCGCCCGAACCACCGGCGCCCCCCGAGCTGACGCTGCCGCCGCTAGACGTACCAGCCATCGGTCCGTTGCCGGCCGTCGCCTGACCTCCGCCACCCACGGTGCCGGTGCCAGCCGTGGTGGAGGCAACACCGCCCGCTGCGCTGCCGGAGGTTCCGACGGCGCCACCCGTCGACACGACGCCGCCCGCTGAAACGGCTCCGGCCGCGCTGCTGCTACCGGCGCTGCCAGGCGTCCCGGCTGCGCTCGAGCCCGCTCCCCCGAGGACGGGCCCGTCCTCCACGCTGCAGGCCGAGAGGATCACCGTAACGAGCAGCGCCAGCAGAGCTGACCCTCGAAAGGCACGGACGTTCGGACACAAGCGCAGAGTCGATTTCATGGGGGGCATTCCTGGCGTCCGTCGAACACGGAGCGCGCAAGGGGATTGCCGCGGCGCACCCAATGTTGGCGAACAAACGCACGTGAACCATGACGTTTCGCCGTCAACATCAAGTTCCGTCTTCGTGGAACCTCCGCGCCTGTGATGGCCGCCGCTCGCGCTACACGACCGCGAGGGGAAGACGCAAATTTGTTTTGGGGGACCAAAACAAAATTCATTTCCTCGGGAGCGAGAGCGAGAGGGTTTCAGTTTACCGGCGGTAGCGCGAACCCAAAAATCTGGGCTCGCGGACCTCCCCGTCTCCCCGCCTCCCTGTTAAATTCAGGCTCTCGCATCGGCTTGCGGGCGAAGCACAGGCCCGAGGGGCTACCGGTCGAATGGCTTGAGGCAGATCCGTCTCAGCCGACGAACGCGCGCGCGTTGCGGAAGAGGCGCATCCAGGGGGCGTCTTCGGTCCAGGTGCGCGGGTGCCACGAGTATTGAACGGCGCGGAATACGCGCTCGGGGTGGGGCATGATGAGCGTGGCGCGGCCGTCTTCGCTGGTGATGGCGGCGATTCCGGAGGGCGAGCCGTTCGGGTTCTCGGGGTAGCGCGTTGCCACGTCGCCGCGCGAATCGACGAAACGCACGGCGACGCGACCTGATGCCTCGAAGGCGTCGCGCGCTGCGTCGTCGGCAAATTCGGCGCGGCCTTCGCCGTGCGCGACCGCGATCGGCAACAGCGAGCCCTCCATGCCCTGCAACAGCACCGAGCGGCTCTTTTCGATGCGCACCAAGCTGAGCCGCGCCTCGAACTGCTCGGAGCGGTTGCGCACGAAGCGCGGGAAGTTTTGCGCGCCCGGAATCAGCTCGGCCAGGTTGGAGACCATCTGGCAGCCGTTGCAAACGCCCAGCGTGAAGGTGCCGGAACGCGCGAAAAACTCGGACAACTCTGCCCGGGTGCGCGCGTGGAACAAGATCGATTTGGCCCAGCCTCCGCCGGCGCCCAGCACGTCGCCGTAGCTGAAGCCGCCGCACGCCGCCAAGCCCTGAAACTCCTTCAAGCTGACGCGACCCTCGAGCAAATCGCTCATGTGCACGTCAATGGCCGCAAAGCCCGCGCGGTCGAAGGCGGCCGCCATCTCGATTTGCCCGTTCACGCCTTGCTCGCGCAAGATCGCAACACGGGGACGCGCCGAGCCGCTCTTGGCGATGAACGGCGCCGCCACGTCGTCGTCGATACCGAACGTCGCCTTCACGCTCAGGCCAGCGTTCGCGGCGTCGACCCGCAAAGCTTGCTCTTCGTCCGCGCAGGTCGCGTCGTCGCGCAGGCGCTGCATGGCGTGCGTCGTCTCCGACCAAACCCCACGCAGCGTGCTGCGCTTTTCCTGCAGCAGCACCTGCGCGTCTTGCATCACTTCGATGCGGTCTTCGTCCAGCACCGTGCCCACGTTGTGCACGCACTCCGAAAGCCCAGCCAGCGCCAGCACCTCGCGCACGCGCGCCACGTCGCCAACGCGCACCTGCACCACAGCGCCCAGCTCCTCCGAAAACAGCGCGCCCAAGCTGTCCGGACCGAGCGAATCGAGCCGCACCGACAAGCCGGCAGAGGCCGCAAACGCCATCTCCAGCAGCGTCACGATCAAGCCGCCATCCGAGCGGTCGTGGTACGCGAGCAGCAGCCCCTCGGCGTTCAGCTCCTGAATCGCATTGAAAAATCCGCGCAAAAGCGCAGGATCGTCCAAGTCTGGCGGCGCCTCGCCCACGCTGCCGTGCACCTGCAAGAGCGCCGAGCCACCCAGGCGGTTTTTGCCGCGACCCAGATCGATCAGCAACAGCTCGGTCGGCCCGTCTTCGCGCGAAAGCTCCGGCGTCAGGGCGCGTCGTACGTCGGTGACCGGCGCAAACCCGCTCACGATCAGAGATAGCGGCGCCGTCACCGAGCGCTCTTCGCCCTTGTCGCGCCACACCGTGCGCATCGACATCGAATCCTTGCCGACCGGAATCGCAATCCCGAGCGCCGGACACAGCTCGGCGCCCACGGCGTTGACGGCTTCGTACAGCCGCGCGTCTTCACCCGGATGCCCGGCGGGCGCCATCCAGTTCGCGCTCAGCTTGATGTCCGATAATTGTGCAACGGGCGCGCTGGCCAGGTTGGTGATCGCTTCTGCGACGGCCATGCGAGCCGAAGCTCCGGCGCTCAAGAGAGCGAGCGGCGTGCGTTCGCCCATCGCCATGGCTTCACCCGTGTAGGCCTGAAAACCCGTCGTGGTAACGGCCGCGTCCGCCACCGGCACCTGCCAGGGGCCCACCATCTGGTCGCGCGAGCAATTGCCGCCGACCGTGCGGTCGCCGATCGTGATCAAGAAAGTCTTGTCGGCCACCGTCGGCAAGCGCAGCACCCGCAGCAAGGCGTCGCCCAGATCAAAGCGGGAAGGCTTCAGCGAATCGGGCTGGAAATCCCCGCGTTCCGCGTTGCGCGTCATCTTGGGCGGCTTGCCCAGCAGCACCTCCAGCGGCATGTCGATCGGCTGCTCGTTGAAGTGCGAATCGGTCAGCTGCAGCCGGCGCTCGGCCGTTGCCGTGCCCACGACCGCGTACGGGCAACGCTCGCGCTTGCACAGCGCCTCGAAGCTCGCCAAAGAAGCCGCGTCGATCGCGAGCACGTAGCGCTCCTGCGCTTCGTTGCACCAAATCTCCAGCGGCGACATGCCGGGCTCGTCGCTCGGAATGCTGCGCAGCGCAAAATCGGCGCCGCGCCCGCTGTCGTTCACCAGCTCGGGCAAAGCGTTCGAGAGCCCGCCGGCGCCCACGTCGTGAATCGAGACGATCGGGTTTTTGTCGCCCAGCGCCCAGCAGCGATCGATCACTTCCTGACAGCGCCGTTCCATCTCCGCGTTGTCGCGTTGCACGGAGGCAAAATCCAAATCCTCTTCGGAGGCGCCCGACGCCATCGACGAAGCTGCGCCGCCGCCCAAACCGATGAGCATGGCCGGCCCGCCGAGCACCACGATCTTCGCGCCCGCCGGAATTTCCTGCTTTTTGACGTGCTGGCGGCGGATGTTGCCGAGACCGCCGGCGAGCATGATCGGCTTGTGGTAGCCGCGCACCTCGCGACCCGCAGGGCCCGGCGCCGACAGCTCGAAGGTGCGGAAGTAGCCGCAAAGATTCGGCCGCCCAAACTCGTTGTTGAACGCCGCGCCGCCGATCGGACCTTCGAGCATGATGTCGAGCGCCGACGCAATGCGCGCCGGCTTGCCGTACTCGACCTCCCACGGACGCACTGCGCCCGGCAGCCGCAAATTCGAAACCGAGAAGCCGGTCAGGCCCGCCTTCGGCTTTGCGCCGCGGCCAGTCGCGCCCTCGTCGCGGATCTCGCCGCCGGAGCCCGTGGCGGCGCCAGGGTAGGGCGAGATCGCCGTCGGGTGATTGTGCGTCTCCACCTTCATCAAGATGTCGACGGGCTCGGTCGAGTAACCGTACTGCCCGGTCGCGCCATCGGGCCAGAAGCGCGCGGCGGTGTGGCCTTCGATGACCGCGGCGTTGTCGTGGTACGCCGAGAGCACACCGCCCGGGCTCGTCTCGGTGCTCTGCTTGATCAGCTTGAAGAGCGATTTCTCGCGCTTTTCTCCGTCGATTACGAAGTCTGCGTTGAAGATTTTGTGCCGGCAATGCTCGCTGTTGGCCTGCGCAAACATCATCAGCTCCACGTCGGTCGGGTTGCGACCCAGCGTGGCGTAGCTCTTCATCAAGTAATCGATTTCGTCTTCGGCCAGCGCCAGACCCAGCCGCTTGTTCGCAGCCACCAGCGCGCCTCGCCCCGGCGCCAAATCAACGCGCGAAAGCGGGCGCGGCTCCGCGCGCGCGAACAGCTGCTGCCCGTCTTCGGCGCGCTCCAGCACCGACTCGGTCATGCGGTCGTGCAAGGCTCCGCGCAGCGCCTTCTCGTCCGCAACGCTGCCGGCCAAAGTCCACAAGATGCCGCGCTCCACGCGCCGCACGTCTTGCAGGCCGCAGTTCTTGGCAATGTCCGTCGCCTTGGACGACCACGGCGAGATGGTGCCGAGCCGCGGCACCACGTACAGCTCGCGCCCGCTCACTTCGTTCAGCGTCAGGCGCGGTCCATACGCGAGCAGCTGCTCCAGCACACGCTGCGCTTCAGCCGTCAGAGGCGCCGCTACATCCACGAAGTGCACGAAGCGCGCCGAGACGGCCGAAATGCCGGAGCAGGCGCGCTGCAGCCGCTCGAGCTTGCGCGCGAGACGTGCCGGGGTGAAGGCGGGGGGACCCTGAAGGATGAGCATGCCGGGGCGGAGCCTGGTCCCAGGAAGCGGGCGCCGCAAGCCGGAAGCGCCCCTGCGAATTCTTTATTTGTTACGCTGAGTTACGCGGGAGGCCGTGGCGCTTGAGCGTGCTGAGTAGGGTGCGGATTGGGCCGTCCAGCGCCGAGCCCTTGCGAAACACGCCGCTCCACTCGCGCGGAAAGCCGCGGCGAGTGAGCTGCACGGCCTCGACGTCACCGCGCTGCAGCCGGGCGCCCAAGCTGAAGCCGGGCAGGATGCTCACGCCCATGCCGGCCTGCACCAAGTCGAGCACCGCCTCGGTCACGGGCAGGCGCAGTAGATGCTTGACCCGGCCGTGCTCGCCGAACAGCACCTGCTTCATCTTGTCCCGCACCAGCGCCGAGACGTTGTTTTGAATCAGCGTCTCTTCGGACAAGTCCGTGCCTTCCACGTACTTCTTGCGCGCTAGGGCGTGACCGCGTGGCACCGCCAGCACCAGCTCGTCTTTGAACAGCGGCAGGCGCATGAACGGCCCCTTGCTGGGCGGCAGCACACACAGCACCAAATCAGCGCGGTTCTCGGCCAGGTGCTCGTCGGCTGGTCCCACCAGGTCGCCTTGTAGCACCAGCTCCACCTCGGGATGCTCGACGAGCAGCGCTTGCAGCGCTTTGGGCAGCCACTGGTACGCGGTGTGGCACTGCGTAGCGACGCGCAGCTTGGGCCGCTCGCGAAAGCTGCCGCGCCTCAGCTCCAGCTCGGCTTGCAAGAGTGGCTGCAGCACCTGCGGCGCCAGCTGCACCAGCCGCTCTCCCGCTGCGGTAATGCACAAGCGTCGGCCCTCGCGACGAAACAGCTCGAGGCCCAGCCGCTGCTCCAGCCCGCGCAGCTGGTGGCTCACCGCCGACTGGCTGAGGTGCAAGCGCTTGGCGGCTTGGGTCGCGCCGCCCGCCTCGGCGATGGCTTGAACCAGCCGCAAGTCGCGTGCTTCCAGGGTGCCGAGATCCACGTACATGAGTAAAGCTGATGGGTTTGATGAAATCAATTCGCTTTATGCATGTAGGGCCGGGCGCTACTCACCGCGCATGACCTTCACCCCCAAGTTGTATTTCTCGCCAGGTGCCGTCTCCATGGCCACCCACATGGCCCTCGAAGAGACGGGCATTACCTACACGCTCGAGCCCGTGCTCATCTCCGAAGGTCAGCAGCTGACGGAGCGCTACCGGCGCGTGCACCCGCTCGGCCGCTTGCCGGCCTTGGAGGTCGAGCTGGGCGTGGTGCTCACCGAGACCCCCGCCTTGCTCAACTACCTGGCAGATCTGGTGCCGCGGCTCCAGCTCCTGCCGGACAGCGGCCTGGGACGGGCGCGCGCCAACGAGTGGATGAGCCTGCTCTCCAGCGCGGTCCACGTGGCGTTCATCAGCTTCTACCGCCCCGACCGCTATACCGACGGCGACGCGGCCAAGGCGGCCCTGAAGGTCGACGGCAAGCAGCGCTTCTTCGACCTGCTGCGCTATGTAGAGAAGCGCCTACCCGAAGCCGGCTTCGTCCTGGGCGAGCGTTACTCGCTGGTCGATGCCTACCTGACGGTATTTTTCCTGTGGGCCCGGCGTTTCGAGCTGCCCGTCGCCGAGCTACCCCGCTACGCGCGCCTCGTCGGGGTAGTCTTGCCGCGCCCCGCCGTACGGCGCGCCCTGGAGCAAGAGGGCTTCGGCCACCTCTACGCAACCTCCGGCTAGGCGGGACGGGCCGTGTCCGGGGGTTTTGTTTCTGATCCTCCCTTTTTCAAAAGAATCAAAGACCCCGGACACTGACCCGACATGCGGGAAGTGGCTAGCGGCTTCGGTAGTACGAAGCTCTATTTGGCGGTCGCTGCGGTTCTGGGCAGCGTGGCATGCACCGGCGTCGTCGACGGCGGCAAAGACTCCGGCGACGGCACCACCACTACCGACCCGGACAAGCCCACGCCTGGTGGCGCTGCGGTCAAGCCCGGTCGCGGCGAGATGCACCGCCTCAACTCCACCGAGTACAACAACACCGTGGCCGACGTGCTCGGCACGACGCTCAAGCCCGCCGACGCGAACTGGCGCGGTGGCGAAATCGAAGGCTTCGACAACGTCGCCTCCGTGCTCGGCGTCGACGCCACGCAGTTCGGCCTCTACCTAGACGCCGCCGAGAAGCTGGCGAACGACGTGTTCGCTTCGCCCACGCTCAAGGCCAAGTTCGTCACCTGTTCCACGGCCGACGACGCCGCTTGCGTCAAAGACATCATCTCCAAGGCGGGCTTGCACATCTTCCGCCGCCCGCTGCGCGCGAACGAAATTGCGACCTACCAAAAGGTTTACACCGAAGCGCGGGCGCAGAAGCAAGATCACGACGGCGCGCTGAAGCACGTGCTGTGGTCGCTGCTGTCCAGCGCCGAGTTCCTGTACCGCATCGAGCTGCCCAAGGGCACCGGCAAGCGCCCGCTCGACGGCTTCGAGCTCGCCTCGCGCCTGTCGTACTTCTTGTGGAGCAGCGCGCCGGACGACGCGTTGCTCGAGGCCGCTGCCAACAACGCGCTCGGCAAAGACACCGAGGTGCAGGCCGCAGTCGACCGCATGCTGGCCGACTTCAAGTCGACGCGCTTCACCGAGAGCTTCGCCGGCCAGTTCTTGGGCGCCCGCAAGGTGGCCGGTCACGCCGTGGCGCCCGAGCGCTTCCCGATGTGGACGCCGGCTGTCGCCAGCGCGGCGCAGAACGAGATGTACCTCTACTTCGAGGAGTTTTTGCGCAACGACCGCTCGTGGACCGAGTTTTTGACGGCTGACGTGAACTTCGTGAACACGTCGCTCGCGCCCATCTACGGCATGCAGAACGTCACCAGCGCCGACTTGATGAAGGTGAACAACACCGCCGACAAGCGCGCCGGCTTCCTCGGTCTGGCAGGCTTTTTGGCCCTCACCTCGATGGACCGCCGCACCTCGCCCACGCTCCGCGGCAAGTGGGTGCTCGGCAACCTGCTGTGCCGAGAAGCGCCACCACCGCCCGCCAACGTGCCCAAGCTCGAGGTCGGCGGCAAAGACCTAGATAACGGCAACGTTCGCGAAATTCTGGAAGCGCACCGCGTGCGACCCGACTGCGCGGGCTGTCACGCCATCTTCGATCCGTTCGGCTTGGCGATGGAGAAGTACGACGCCATCGGCCGCTACCGTGACACCTATGGTGACGGCTCGACCATCAACGCCTCCACTACGCT
The DNA here is from genome assembly GCA_036261775.1 of Polyangiaceae bacterium. Taxonomy (GTDB): domain Bacteria; phylum Myxococcota_A; class Polyangia; order Polyangiales; family Polyangiaceae; genus PMG-095. The sequence goes on from DATAKF010000280.1 coordinate 8,200, forward strand.
CGACGGCAACACCTTCGAAGACCTGGCGGGCGCCGCCAACATCGTGACGAGCGATCCGGCCTTCAAGAGCTGCATCACACACAAAATGTTCATCTACGGCTTGGGCCGCAGCCCTACGGGCGACGACGCCGCGTGGATCAAAGAGCTCGAAGAAGAGTGGGCAGCGGGCAACATGACCCTCAAACGTTTGATCTCGGGCCTCGTCGAGTCCGTGCCCTTCCGCAACTCAGGAGACATCAAGTGAGCGCCAGGAATTTTGGTAGCCGTGTGTTGTCACGCCGCAACCTCTTGCGCGGCGCGGGCGTCGCGATCACGCTGCCGTGGCTCGAGTCGCTGGCACCGCGCGTGGCGACCGCTCAGGCCGCCGCGCCCCGTCTGCGCTTCTTGCCCATCTTCCTGCCCAACGGCTCCGCCGAGGTGTGGACGCCGGGCGGCCAAGCGGGCGCCTGGCAGCTGAGCTCCATCTTGGAGCCGTTCGCGGAGCTGAAGGCCAAGATGCAGGTGCTCACGAACCTGGAGAACGGTTCGTCGTTCAACGCCAACGGCAGCGCCAGCGTCGAGCCCAGTCACGGCCGCCAACCCGGCGCGTGGCTCACCTGCGTCGATCCGGAGAGCGTGGCCAAGCGCCTCGGCGTCATGGAAGCCAACGGCGTCTCGGTCGATCAAATCATGGCGGCGCACCAGGTGTTCGCCGGCAAGACCAAGATCCCCTCGCTGCAGATCGGCCTGTCCACCGTGTACGCCTCGTGCGACGGCAAGCAGTGCTCCAACAGCCGCAGCGTGTCGTGGCGCACCGAGACGCAGCCCACCTACAAGCAGGTGGACCCGCTCGCGGTGTTCAACTCGCTCACCGGTGGCGCCCCGGTGGGCATGCCCGGCATGCCGGTGGACGACGCGGCCGCCAAGGCCCGCGTCGCGCTGCAAAAGAGCGTGCTCGACGGCGTGCTCGAAAACGCCACCAGCACCCGCACTCTGCTCAGCAGCGCCGACCAAAAACGCATGGACGAGTTCCTCGAGTCCGTGCGCGCGGTCGAAAAGCAGGTCGTCGGCGTTTCGACCGGCATGGGCGACATGGGCAGCGTCGGCGGCGCCAACTGCCAAATGGCAGCGCGCCCCACGATGGCCACCGTCACGCCCGACGGCATCAAGCAGACGACCGGCACCTACAACAAGGGTGACCACGCCGACGCCATGAACGCCCTCATCGTCATGGCGTTTCAGTGCGACCTCACCCGCATCATCACCTACATGCTCGAGGACGAACGCTCGGAGTTCACCTACGATCACGTGGATCGCCGCAAGTTCTCCGCCACGACGTCCACGGTCGACACCGGGAAGTGCGGCAACTACCACGGCAGCCAGCACGGCTCGCAAGACGAGTTCGCCACCATCTCGTGGTGGAACGCCGGCAAGGTCGCGGATCTGTGCCGCAAGCTCGACGCCATCAAGGAAGAGAACGGCATGAGCATCCTCGACAACAGCGTGGTGCTGTTCGGCGGCTGCATGCACGGCTCCGATCACTCCTGCGACCGCCTGCCCACCGCCCTCATCGGCGGCGGCGGCGGCAAGCTGCACACCGACCAACACGTGGTGTATCCGGGCAGCAAGCCGCTTCGGGACTTGCACTTCACGTTGATGAACGACGTCTTCGGGCTCGGCGTCGCGGATTTCGGGAGCAGCCCCGGCGGCAAGCCAGTGGGCAAAACGCCGGAAATCCTCAAAGTCTGAGGGGCTGCCGGGCTGCCGAGACGCAGCCTGATTTGCAGAAGCTTCTGTAGCGGAAGCAGGTGCAGTCGTGCAGCTTCTGTGAGCGAAGCCGTGGATGTGACGGTGAACGTGGACGCGCCGACCTTCGGTCGAGCGCGGGGGCGTGGCCGTAGCCGTGGGCGGGCTTCGCCCGGGGGCGTGAGCGGGCTTCGCCCGAAGTCGTTGGCAAGCGCC
>DATAKF010000281.1:0-3256 GCA_036261775.1 Polyangiaceae bacterium
CGAGTCGAAGTCGTGGGCGCTCGTCCACTCGTTCGGCGGCTTGAGCCGCACCAAGATGTCGGTGTTGTCGTTGCCGACAGGATCGGTCGCGACCTCGGCCCGGCCAGTCATGCCCAGCGTGGTGATGACCTCTGGAAAACCGTGCAGCACCTTCTCGGCCGCCAGGTCCAGTTTCAGCGCCGCGTCGAGCGAGATGCTCGGGGCTCGGCGAATCGTCACTACCGCGTCGCCTTCGAAGATGCGTGGCACGAACTCCGCGCCCTGCCGCGAGAACAGCCAACCAGAGACGACCAGCACGCCCGCCGCCGCGCCAATCCAGGCCCAGCGAAAGCGCACCACGCTGGGCAGCATGGCCGCGTAGCGCCGTCCCAAGTATTCGAGCCAGCGCGGTCCGTGCCCCTTGGCGGGCGGCACCAAAGCCACCAGGACTGCCGGAAAGAAAGCGATGGCATACACCAACGCGCCGAACAGCGCGCAGGCCATGGTCACGGCCATGGGCCGGAACATCTTGCCCTCGACGCCCTCGAGCGCCAGCAAGGGCACGTACACCAGCATGATGATCGCGACCGCGAACGCGACCGGGCGCGCCACGGCGCCCGCGATCTCGTTGTAGGCGCCAGCGCGCGCGGCGCCGACCAGCTTTCGCCCGGCCGTCGCGGCGATCACCGACTCCAAAATCACGATCGGGCCGTCGACCAAGAAGCCGAAGTCGATGGCGCCCAGCGACATCAAGTCGCCCGTCACGCCGAACACGTGCATGCCGAGCAGCGCGATCGTCATGGCCACGGGAATGCCCAGCACGACGGCGATGGCGCCACGCAGGCTGCCCAGGAACAGAACCAGCACGAGCGTGACGATGCCGATGCCCTCGGCCAGGTTCTTCATCACCGTGCTCAGGGTGCGGCCGACGAAGTCGCTGCGATCGTAGATGACCTTGAGCTTTACGCCGGGCGGCAAGGTCTTTTGGATTTGATCGACGCGCGCGCCGACCGCTTGCACCACCTCACGGCTGTTTTCACCGAGCAGCATCATGACGATGCCGGTCACGGCCTCACCCTTGCCGTCGCGGGTAATCACGCCCTGGCGGAGCGCCGGCCCTACAGTGACGTCGGCCACGTGGCGCACCAAAACCGGCGTATTTTGCGCCGAAGTGCGGATCATGACCGCGCCGATTTCCTCGGCGCTGGTCAGCATGCCTTGGCCACGAACCGTAAAAGACTCTTCGCGGCGGTCGATGTAGCCGCCGCCCGCGTTCACGTTGGCGGAGCGCAGCGCGTCGACCACGTCGTTGATCGAAAGAGCGTGCGCTTTCAAGCGAGCGCGGTCGAGCACGACCTGAAACTGCTTCAGCTCGCCGCCCATCGTGTTGATCTCGACGACGCCGGGCACGTTGCGCAGCTTGGGCACGATTTCCCAATCCAAGAGCGTACGCAGCTGCATCGCCGAGTGCTGATCACTCTGCACCACGAACTGAAAGATCTCACCCAGACCCGACGACACCGGCGCAAGCTCGGGCGCCGTGGCCGACGCCGGCAGCTCCACGCCACGCAGACGCTCGAGCACCAGCTGGCGCGCGAACCAAACGTCGGTCCTCTCGCGAAAAATCACCGTGACGGCCGAGAGGCCACCGCGCGACACGCTGCGCTGGTCCACGGCGCCGGGCACGCCGTTGAGGGCGTTCTCGATCGGCGTCGTGACGGTGCGCTCGACCTCGACCGGCGACAGACCCGTAGCGCTCGTCAGCACCGACACTTGCACCGGTGAAACGTCGGGCAAAGCGTCGATGGGCAGCGTGCGCGCCGCCCAAACACCGACCAGAAGTAGCAAACATAGCGCCGCAATCACCGCGCCACGGGCGCGAATGGACGCCGAAACCAGGGTTGCCAGCATCAGCGAAACAGCTCGCTCTTGAGCGCGAACGCGCCCTCGGTCACGACCTGATCGGTCGCCGTGAGACCAGACAAGATCTCCGTTTCGTCATTGTCGTTGGCGCCGAGCTGCACGCTCACGACCCGCACGGTGTTGGGGCCAGCTCCGACGAACAGGGTCGGCTTGCCGTCGACGAACGTGATGGCGCTGGTGGGCACGATGGGGCGGGGCGCAAGATCGCCGCCGCTGGTGTGAATGGTCGCTTGCACGGCTTGCCCAACCCGCAGCTTGCGATCTTTGTTCTCGACCTCGATGCGAACTTTGGCGCTGTGCGTCTCTTGGTCGATGCGCGACGCCACCTTGGCGACGCGGCCTTGCAGCGTGTCGGCTCCGGCCGACAGCGGACGCAGCTCCGCTTTGTCACCCACCGCTACCCGGCTCAAGTTGCGCTCGAACACGTCCAGCTCGATCCACAAGTGATCGAGGTTCGCGACCTTGAACGCCACTAGCTGTCCTTCGACGAATTGACCCGGCGCCACGTAGCGCTCGACGACGGTACCGGCGATGGGCGAGCGAACCTCGTGAGCCCCGAGCACGACGTTGTTCGGCCGCGCGGTGCCGCCCAGCGCCGCAACCTTTTGTTGCGCGGCGCCCAGCATGAGCTCGGCCTTTTTGGCCTCGACGGAAGCCTGTTCGACCTCACGCGCCGTGGTCAAGCTGCGCTCGGCCAAACGGGCTTCGCGCTGCGCGTTCAGCTCCGCTGCGTGTCGCTCGGCCGCCAGCATGCTGACCGCCGCCTGCGCTTCGCCCAGCTCGGCGCTCTCGATGCGCGCCAAGATGGCGCCCGCCTCGACCACGTCGCCTTCGAACTTGCGCACGCTGCTGACGAGACCGCGCAGACGCGTACCGACCGCCGCGACGTGCTCGGCGTTGAAGTCGGCCGTGCCGACTGCCGCCACCACCGGCACGAGCTGATCGAAGCGCACCTTGGCGAGCTTGATGCCCGCGCGCTGCGCGAACGTGTCGGAGAAGCGAATTTGCTCGCCGTTCACGCGTGGCACGTCGGCGGCGGCTTCAGCGCTGGGCGCGGCCTCACCTTTCCCTTGCAGCGCGAAGATGCCGCCCGCGACGACGGCCAGCACGGCTCCGCCGAACGCCAGTCGCTTCTGCAGGCGAGCACGCGGGGTGGGCGGCTCGACGACGGGGTTGTCGCTGGTGGACGCGGGCAGGCTTTCGGATAACTCGTGGTTCACGGTAGATCTCCTGTAATTTCGACGTATTCGCTGACCAGCTGCCACTCTTGCAACAGCAGCTCCAGCCGGCGCAGGCTCAGAGACGAGAGCTCGCGACGACTGAGCAAGACCGCAAGCATCTCGGCTTTGCCGGC
>DATAKF010000288.1:0-57564 GCA_036261775.1 Polyangiaceae bacterium
CACGCCGCCTTCCAAGTACCGCGCGCTGCACACGCAGTATCCCACGCTGCGCCCTGTCTCGGCGGGCGCGGCTCGCGTTGGCTCCGCGGAATTGAGCGCCGCCTCCAAAACCAGAGCGACGTCTCCGATCAACGCGGCTTCCTGCGGCGAGTGAGCGCCGCGTTCGCGAATACGCGGCTGCCCTTGCTCGCCGCGGCTCGGGTCATAGGCTCGACCAAGATCGAGGGGTTGGACGCGGCAAGGTGAGCCCGGCGCTGCTCGGCGTCGCTACGGCTTGATGCCGCAGGCGCGCTGGGCGCGAGCCAAGTGCGGCGAGCGGGGCGAAGACTGCGCCAGCCGCGCCAGCTCGGCTTCGGCTGCGGACAGCTTGCCGAGCGCGCACAGCGCCTGAATGCGCGCTGCTCTTCGCTCTTCGGCGAGACGGCCCTTCGGGAACTTGCGCTGGTGCTCTTCGAGCAAACGCAGGCCTTCGGCTGGATTGCCCGCGCGAAGCGCGCTCGTGGCTTTCGAGAGGATCACGACCTCTTCTGCCAAAGGATCGACCGCCACCGCCTTGCGCGGGGACGTGACGGGCGGCTCTGGGGCGAGCGCGTCCGGTGCCACGTCGGCGCTTTCGACGCTGCTGGCCGGCGGAGGCGCATGCGTCACGACGGGAGCCACGATGGCTGGTGGCTTCACTGGAGCTTCGGCGGGCGCGGGGGCGGTTTGAGCGAGCCAGTACGTGGCGCCGATGGCCGCGATACCAGCGCTCACGCTAGCCGTGACCGTGGCTAGTTTGGGCCAAACCGGCAGGGGATTGGGCGCCGCGCCGGCGGCGTGGGGCAACAGCAGCGCGGCCGTACCCAGGCGCGCTGCGAGCGCCGTGGCTACGCGGGCGCGATCTCGCGAGGATGGGCGGAGGGCGGACAAGCCGTCATCCACCAACTCTCGTGCTTCAGGACTCAGCTCGGACATTCAGTCGGACCCCTTCTGACCCGCTTTGTGACGCGCTAACGCTTGCTCGAACGTTTGGCGCGCAGCGCGCAACCGTGAGTAAACGGTGTTCACCGGTATTTCGAGCGCCTCGGCGATCTCGGGCGCCGTGAAGCCCTCGATTTCGGAGAGCGAAAAGACTTCTCGCTTGGTCTCGTCCATCTCGCCGAGCAGCTTGAGCAGCAGACGCCGGCGATCGGCGAGCACGGACATGTCGTGCGGCGTTGGCGGCAGCGGCTCGATCCAGCTCGCGACCTCGGCGTACTCGGCCCCGGACGCGTTGCGTGAGCGCCGCGAGCGCCGGTAGGTGCTCATGGTGCGCCGCGCGACGCCGTAGACCCAGCTGCGCAGCGACTCGATCTGCTGAACCGTGCTCAGGCGGGCGTGAATGACCACGAACACCTCTTGAACGAGGTCGTCGATGGCTTCATTGCTTGCGCCAAGCTGTCGCACGGCAGACCAGACCAAATCGAAATACTCCTCGTAGACGACCGCGAAAGGGGGAATCTCTCGCGACGTCTGGGGGGATGAGCCCGCGTTGAGCAGGTCAGGAGCGGCGGAGTTGCCTTCGCCCATTCGTTGAGACAGTGGCGAGCCTCCACCGCTTCCGTCAAAAAATCCACTCCGGGCCAAGCTGAACTATGGCCGACAAAGGCGCCAGCTGCTGCACCGTTCCCAATGTTTTCACCAAGATAACGGGGCGACTCAGCTCCACTTGAACACCTGCACCTACCGTCAGCGCCAGGTTTTCCATGGCCTGAAGCCGGCCGATCGCCCCGACACCCACGCCAAACCACGTCTGCGTTTGGGTCGCGGGCAGGAGGTAAGGGCCATAGCCGGTGGCGCTCAGGTGCGTGAGTGTGCCGCGCAAACAGGGGGAAAAGCTCCACCCGCTGCGCTGGAGATCCCAGCAACCCCACAGCCCCGCGGCGATGCGCTTCACGTCCGCGCCGTACGGCTGCACGGGCGCCGGCAAGGTCTGGCTGGTGTACCACTGCCCGACGAGCCGCACCGACCAGGCTCGCCCCTGCAGGCCAATGCCAGCGCCGAGCCCGAGAGACGGCTTCGGCAGGGGCCCAACGCCGAAGGCGAGCAGCGGCGCCGAAGCGAGCAGGTGCCAGCTGCGGTGCCCGTCGCTTGGGCGCGGTGCGTCGCTTGGCGGCGCGGGCGTCGTCGCTGGCGGCGTGGGATCGCTTTGCGGTGCCGTGGAGGGCGTGCTCGGCGTCCCCGCGTAGCCACCTGTCCCAGTGACATCGCTGCTCGATGCTGTGTTGTCGTGGCCCGAGGTGAGTAACAGCACCAACGAAATCGCGGCGGCGCCGCTCAGCTCCTCACATTGGCGTGCCCACACACGGCGCTCGCCGATTTGCCCGTTTTCGTTGATCAACAGCGTGAGCTCGTAACGCTCGTCTCTCTTGCGAATCGTGCCTTCGGCTCGAACCTTGTCGACCTTGGTGGCCTTGGTGCCCAAGAGCGAGCGCGCGCGCGACAGCACGGCTTCTTTGGAGGGGCAGTCTGGCGGCGCCTGCCACGTCAATTCGATGGGTGGCGTCTGCGCCGCCGCGCTGCGAGGCAGCAGCGCGAGCGCGAACCCGAGCAAGCTCGCGCCCGAGCGCCAGCCGAGTAGGCGTTCAATGAAGGCGGACGGTGACGTCATCGACGTGGACGTTGTAGTCGAAGTAGCGCCGGTCAAAGTGGCTGCTCAAGCTGCGCCCAGTGTAGCCCAAGTGCGGCCGTTCGAGTTCGAATGACGGAAAGCCGCAACGCGCGCCACAGCGCCTCGGAGGACGCGACCGTCGGCACCGGCTAGCAAGGGGGCCCAGCCTGGCATCGAAATGTCGGCGGGAAGCCGCGTTGGATGCCACTACCGCATTAGGAGCCAGGCGTTGCTCGAATCTTCAATGGCAGCGGGGTCAAGCAGCGGCACGGCGCTCGACAAGGAGCTCGGGCGGGCGCTGGTCGAAGGCCACCCAGACGCCCTCACGCGGGCCTTTCGGCGGTACCACCCCATGGTCCACTCCATCCTGCGCCGTGGTCTCGGCCCGCAGGCAGATGTCGAAGACGTCGTTCAGGACGTCTTCTTGGCGCTGTTCCGCAGCGCTCGCGGACTGCGCGATGCCAACGCCGTGCGGCCTTTCGTAGTCGGCATTGCTTTGCACATGCTGCGGCAAGAGCAGCGGCGCAGAAAGCGTCGGAACCGGACTTCGGAGCTGCGCTTCACCGCGCTGTCCACGGTGGGCGACGGTCCGGCCACCAGCTATGCCGTGATCAAGCTGAAGCGCTTGCTGCACCGCCTGAGCGAGCAAGAACGCACCTCGCTCTTACTGCGCTTTGGACATGGGATGACCGTGACCGAGGTCGCTGAGGCCCTGCAGGTCTCCGAGCCGACGGCCAAGCGTCGGCTCTCTCGAGCGCGGGAGAGCTTGGGGGCTTGGGCGGCGCGCGACGAGTTCCTGTTCAGTTATTTACGTGGTGCGAAGGTCAGCCTCACCGCGGGCATGGACTGTTGAGGGACGATTTTTCACAAAGCGCGACGGATTTTGCTCGTTAGTGCCACCGCCTCCCATGTGAGCTCTAAACACGGAGTTTCGCCGTGGGGCGCCACAAAAAGTGGCTCTTTTGAAGCGCTTTTTGAGTCGTTTGGCGAGTGTCGCGACTCCTAGCAAGCGTGGAGCCGATGCGTTCAGACGTGTCAGACGCCGAGTTGGTCGCAGGCCTGACCGCAGGTCGCCCCGAGGCTTTTCGGACCGCGTGGCAACGCTTTTCCCCGCTGGTCGGTGGGGTGCTGCGCCACGCCCTGGGTCCTGACGAGCTGGAGGACGTTCTGCAGGAGGTGTTCTCGTGCTTGTTCCGGCGCGTGAGCACGCTGCGTGATCCGCACGCGCTGCGACCCTTCGTGCTGGCTATCACATTCAACACCGTCAAGTACGAGCGGCGTCGTCGACGTCGCCGCGCGCGCGTCGCCCTCATCGCCGATCCGGCGGAGCTCAACGTCGTGGGACGCGACCAACCCGCCTCGAATCTTGCGTTCGTGCGCTTCGTTGCTCTGCTGCGCAGGCTGGCCGAGCGGGAACGCACGACTTTCGTCTACCGGTTCATCGAAGGCATGACGGTCGCGCAGGTCGCCCTGGCTCTGAACGTGTCCGAGCCGACGGCGCGTCGCTCGTTCTCACGCGCCTTTGCGCGTATGCAAAAATGGGCTGAAAAGGACCCATTCTTGAACGACTACCTGCTTCGCCGGAGGCTTACATTGCCGTGGCCCGAGCAGGCGCTCGACGACGAAGGCTTTGACGGCGGCCCCGCCGAGGCAGGCGAGCAGCCGGCGGATAGGGCGGCCCCCAGCGCTCGGCGGCTGCGCGGCAAAAAGGCCGTGCCTCCTGGTTTCGTTGACGGTTTCGTCGGCTCCGCGCACTGCCATCTGTAGTGGTGACGGATAGGGGTCGGAACCAAGGCTTCCGAGCCGAACGGAGTTTCCTCGTGAAGCAACGCTTTGTCAGTGCGGGTATCGTGGTGTCGGCGCTCGCCGCCGGCGCGTGCACCGGTGGGTTGTCGGGGGCCGAAGGGAACAATGGAGGCGCGGGCGCGGGCGGTCCTGGGGGCTCTGGCAGTTTGGGCACGTCCGGCGCGTCCAGCGAGGTGGCGGGTAAGCTCACGCTGAACGGTTCGCCCGCGTACTACCGGGTCATGCGCCTGACCAATCAGCAATGGACCAACAGCGTCCAAAGCGTGCTCGGCTTGGCGTCGCCGCCCACCAACGCGGAGACCTTTCAGAACGCCGTCTCGGGCACGACGGATTTCACCAACAACGAGCTGGTGCTCGACATCGACAGCCGCGGTTGGTCCGACTTTCGAGGCGCCGCCGAGGCGCTGGCCGCGCAGGTAGCCGGGGACGCCAACTTGCTCGGCAAGCTGTATTCCGGCACCGACGGCGCAGGGTTCATCGCTTCGGTTGGCCGGCGCATCTACCGTCGGCCGCTCACCCCGTCCGAGACCGCCACGTACCAAGCGCTCTTCGACAAGGGCCCGGCGCAGTCGGGCAACTTGAGCGCGTTCGCCAAGGGCGCGTCGCTCGTGCTCGAGACCATGCTGCAGTCGCCGCACTTTCTGTACCGCACCGAGCTCGGGGCGGCCGGGGCGCCGCTCACGGGCTACGAGATTGCGAGCAAGTTGTCGCTCTGGCTGCGCGACTCGGCGCCCGACACCGCACTGCTCGACGCCGCAGGCGCGGGCCAGCTCGACGCGCCCGCCGGTATTGCGGCCGCTGCACAAAAGCTGCTGGACGACGCTGCTGCCAAGGGCGTGATGCGCCAGTTCCACAGCCAGTACCTGCATTTCGACAAGTTCGCCCAGCTCAGCAAGGTGGGTGTTTCAAGCTACGACAAGGCTCTCAACCCCGAGCTGGCCGAGAGCGCGGCCCTGTTCTTCGAGCGCATCTTCAGCCAAGGGCTCGGGGTCAAAGACATCTTCCTGTCCACCAAGGGCTTCGTCGGACCGCGCATGGCGGCGCTGTATCCGGGCGCTAGCGCACCTGCCAGCGGCTTTGCCGAGCTCGAGCTAGGCGCGCAACGACGCGGCTACTTTCAGCAGTTGCCCTTCTTGGTGCTCTACGGCCACAACGACGATCCCGACTCCATTCACCGTGGCGTCAGCATGAGCCTGGACGTGCTGTGCGCCCCGCTCGGTACGTTCCAGGGTGTGATCCCGCCGCTGCCGGACGCCTTGCCTGGTCAGACCAACCGCGTGCGCGTCGACGAGCATACCAAGGGTTGCGGAACGATCTGTCACAACAACATGATCAACCCGCTGGGCTTCGCCTTCGAGAATTTCGACGGCATGGGGCAGTACCGCGAGGTCGAGAACAAGCCGACGGAAGTGTTGCCGATCGACGCTAGCGGTTCTTTCGCGTTCATCGACGGCACCAAGACGTACAAGAACTCCGACGAGCTGATGCAGGTGCTGGCATCGGACCGCCAAGCTCATCTCTGCTACTCGAAGAAGCTCGCGAGCTTCGGACTGCAGCGCGATCTCGTCGAGGCCGATTTGCCATTTTTGACCAAGCTCGCGGCCACCAGCGTGGCGGGCGCAGGTTCGGTCAAGCAGGTCATGGTCGACTTGGTTCAACAAGACGCATTCAGGGTACGCGCGGGAGGTGCACAGTGATTTTCAGGGCCAAAGCCATGCCGCGTCGTGCCATCAATCGGCGTGCGTTCCTGACCGGCGCCGGTACCGTGGCTATCGGGTTGCCGTTCTTGGAAGGGCTGCCGAGCCGCTCGGCGTGGGCCGCCGATAGCCCGCCCGTCTTCACGTTCTTCGTGGTGGGGCAAAACGGTGTGGTGGGTAAGAATTTCTTCCCTTCCGCTCCAGGCGCGTTGACGCAAGAAGGGCTGGCAGGCGCGACGGACGTGGCTACCAGCGTGCTGGCGCCACACGCCGCCAACCTGCTGTTCATCAAGGGGATCGACTACCCGGTGGGGGTACAGAGCTGCGGTCACGCCGAAGGCAACGTCCAGACTCTGACGGGGCTCGCGCCGGGCTCGACTGGCAACAAAGCATACTCCGCCGGACCTTCCGCCGATACGTTGATCGCCAAGGCGCTGGGCGCGAGCGACCCGTTGGCTTTGTACTCGGGCGCCAAGGGCTTCATCGCCGAGCGCATTTCGTTCAAGGGGTCGGGCGCCGGGCAGGTTCGCTCGGCCGACACGAATCCTTACCTGCTCTATTCCAACGTCGTCGGTTTGCCGAGCTCTGCACCCACGACTCCCGGCGCCATACCGCCGGTCGACCCGATGGCGCAGGAGCTAGCGAATCGCCGCAAGAGCGTGAACGACATCGTGCGCGACGAGCTCAAGAGTCTGATGAGCCTGTCGGCGCTCAGCGCGGCGGACGTGAAGCGCCTCGATCAGCACTTTCAAGCCATCCGCGACATCGAGGTCAACATGGACAACATGACGCCCACCGGCGCTGGTTGCTCCATCGACGGCCTACCCAAGGACAAGTACGACGCGCTGCGCTCTGGTTTCTCGTTCAACGGCTCCAAAATGGAGGAGTACGTGAAGCTGCACTTGCAGATCATGGCCGTGGCGTTCGGCTGCAACTACAGCCGCGTCGCGACCCTGCAATGGGGCGATGGCACCGACGGTACGATGTACGACGTGCCGTCCAACGCCGGCCTTGGCTGGTCGTTTCATCAGCTCAGTCATCGCATCAAAGACGACGCCAAGGTCGGCAACGACCCAACCGCCGAGAAGGCGCATCACGAGATCGACGGCGTCCGCATGCAGACGCTGCTGGTGGGGCTAGACGCCTTCAAAGCGCACGGCCTTCAAGATCAGGCTCAGCTGGTGTGGACCAACACCATCGCCGACGGTCCGTCACACGGCACCAAGGGCGTACCGATGATCATCTGGGGTAGCGGCGGCGGCTACCTGAAGCAGGGCACTTTCATCGACGCGGGGCACACCCAGAACGCCAAGGTGCTCAACACCTTGATGGCGGCGGCGACGCGCGACAAAACCGCGACCCCGCCGGCCATCGGCTCGGGTACGTACGACGCCATGAAGAAGGCCTGACCCGCGCTACGCGCTCTGTTGCAGCGGCGCCAACGGGCGTCTTGGCATCGTCCCGGGTCGCCCGCCGAGTTCGTCGGCGCTTGCTCGGTGGAGGGCGCGTGCCGCTAGGCGACGATGGCGCTCAGCTCGCCCTCGCCCCTTCCGGCGCCAAAGTTGCCGGTCCAGGGCTGAGTGTCGCGCACGGCGGCGTTGATCAGGGTGTTGAAGAGCAGGTTGGTCGTCACGTTGCCAGCGTCGATGAAGGCGCCTTGTTTCAGGTAACCACCGCCGCTGCCAACGACGATGTGCGGCACGCTCTTGAAGGAGTGTGACGGACCGTCGGCGATCTGGTTGGTCCACATCACCAGCGATTTGTCGAGCAAGCCGCGCGCCTTGAAGTGATCCAACCCGTGCAGCAGCGTGCGCATGCGCAGGACGTCGATCTCGGCGTGAGCGCGCTCGGCGGTTGGGTTCACGCCCACGGCGGAGTCGGACTGCAGGCGGTGGCTGAGCTGGTGAAAGGCCCAGCCGAGGCCGGCGTTCGAGGGCACGTTGTACTTGGTGCCGTCGGTGCCATCGCCGTGTTGCAGCGTGGCGACGCGGTTGAAATTGCAGGCAAACGCCAGCGCGACCAGCTCGAGGTGCAGCTTCACCACGTCTTCGATCATGCCGTCTTGCTTGAAAACGAAGCCGGTCTGCAGCGCGTCGAGCGCCGAGGTCGCCAAGCCGTCTCGGCTGCAGGCACGACCCATCTCGCCGAGCGTCACCTCAGTGTCGCGAATGGCATCGAAGTGCTGCTGGAGCCGGAGTTGATCGTCCCGACTGAGGTCAGACAATCCTTGCAGCGCCTTGAGCTCGGCGCGCACCAGGTCATTGACGCTCTTGCGGCTGGCCATCAGCTCGGCGGCGAGCGGATCGACGCCAGTACCGGGGCCCGCGCCATCGACGAGGCCAACCAGCTTGGCGTACAGAATGTAAGGGTTGACGTCTGCGGCGCGGATTTGACCCGCGCCACCTGCTTTGAAGGAGATGCGCTCGGCGATGTAGCCCTTCACGCCCGCGTACAGCGCCAGCGGCTCGGCGCCAGCAGGGTTCACCGTGCGCGCGATCAGCGTGTCGACTGACTCGCTCGCCGCATAGGCTGTGTTGCCGTGCGTCGCGGGGGGAGCCGCCGTGAGCGATTGGCACAGACCCTCGGCGTGGCTGCATGCCGTGGGACCCCCTTGTGGGAAGTTGAGTCCCTTGATCAGCAACAGGTTGTCAGCGTGCGGCGCCAGCACGCTGGTGGCCTTGTCGGTCATGGCCGCTAGCGACGCGGAGGTGAGAGGACCCGTGGTGTCGGGCAGAAAATTCCCCGGCACGACTCCGTTGGCGGCCACGATGAACAAGCTGAAAACAGGCGGCGCGTCGGCGGCCCAAGCCGAGCGCTCCGGCAGGCCCTCCAAGAACGGCAGACCGACCGCGACCGCGCCCGCGCGCAGAAACGCGCGGCGGTTGACCGGCGCTCGTCGCGCCTTCACGGCGCACCTCCGTGGACGCGAAAGGCATCGCTCCGGATCAGCGCCAGCATCAGCTCTTGGGTCGAGCCGTCGTGTTGGCTCACGCTGGCAAGCTCCTCGAGCCACGGCCAATCCTGGGGGACGATGTCGCGCTGCAGGCCAAAGCTGGCCAGCTTTTTTGCGTAACAAGCGTGCGCTTCCGTGCTGTTGACCAGTGCCTGCATCAGCTCCTTGTGGTCGGCAAAGTCCACCTTGCCTTGGCCGAAGGTGTACGAACCGCTGCTGTCGATGGGCAGCCCGCCGGCTTCCAAATCGCGGTATTGACCCATGCCGTCGAAGTGCTCGAAAGCGAACCCGAGCGGGTTCATGATTTCGTTGTGGCAGGCGGCGCCGCATGCCGAGGTCAGCGAATCGATGTATTGGCGGCGCGTTTGCCCCTCGGCCCGTTCCGGTAGGGGGGGGATGCCGCCGGACGGCGGGCCCAGCCGGGAGCACAAGACTTGGAACGCGAGGTCCGCGCCGCGATGCAGGCCATCGGACTCGCCGTTGATGGAGTGCAAGATCAAGTAGGGCAGCTGGGAGAAGTAGCCGACGCGCGAGGCATCGAGCTTTGCCTCCACGAAGCCGCTTTTTGGGCTCGGTAGCCCGTACAGCGCCGCCATGCCCGGGCCCATGAAGCCGCGCGAGGACGTGAGGATGTCTCGCAGCCCGGAGCCTTGGCTGAAGATGCGGTCGAAGAATCGATACGAGCTCTCTTCGAGCTCGGCCGTGAGCGAAGGCTCGAAGCTTGGCACGCCGACCTTGGTGATCTGTGAGTAGCGCTCGAAATGCAGCAGCTCTCCGTGAAACTCTCGCATCGTGGGACCGGCATCAGCCAGCATGGCGCTCGCCTGTTCGGCCAAGGCGTCGGCGCTGGTGAGCGACTCCGCCGCGTCCAGCAAGGCGTCGTCGGGCGCCGAGCCACGCAGCCATAACGACAGCTTGGCGGCCGCTTCGTAGCCGCTGAGCGGCGCGCCCGTTTTTCCGAGCTCGGTTCTGTAGAGAAAATGCGGCGACTGCAGGAACGCGCGAATGACGAGCGCCGCGCCCTTCGCAAAGCTGCTCTTGCTGCCAGACATGACGCTGCCAGCCGCGAACAGCGTGCGGTAGCTGTCGACCTCAGCCGCCGTGAGCGGCCGGCGGTAGGCGCGCCGCCCGACGCTTTCGATGAAGCCTACGGCGTCCGTGCCAGGGTAGATCTCGGCGAGCGCTTCGTCAGATGCGGTCGCTTGCTCTGCCAGCGCTTCGGCTGCGCTCTGAAAGTCGGCCCAGCTCCGCGCGTTGACGTCGAGCACCAGCTCATTGTTCGAAAAGTCCGTCAATCTCCCGACGGGAGCCTGGAAGGTTTGCTCGAGCATCGACGGTCCAGGCAACTTCAGCAGCTGCTGCACCGTTGCGCCCCACTGCGCGTTGGTCAGCCGCACGAAGCGGAAAAATTTGGGGTTGCCGCTGAGGTCGATGCCGCGGCCTGGGCCCGCCCCGCCCACGGGAGTCACAGCGCTTCCGCCGTCGCTCGCTGTCGCACCCGCTCCAACCATCGCGCCCGCTCCAACCATCGCGCCTGCACCGTCAGGGCGACCTGCCGCGTCGCTGCTACCGCTGCGCGTGGCGCCGCAGCCCAAGACCAACGCTAGGACGACGCTCAGGCCCGAGCCGTGCAGTCGAAAACCCTGGCTGCGTTCCATCGGTGTTCCCTCCACCCCCCGGCAGTGTCGTTGGGGTGGAAATTCCGTCAGCGGCGAGCTTTGGAACTGCGAGAAGAACGTCCGCAGCGCCTTGGGCTGTTCGGACGAGCGGGCGTGGCCGCGAGCCGCGCGCTCGTGACGTGACTTCAGCCAACGTAGGCGAGCTGCATGCTCTCTCGCAAACCCGACCTCAGGTAGAGGCTGGGCGCGCAACCCAGCTCGGCCTGGAAGGCGCGATGGCACTGCGAGTACGAGCCGAAGCCCGCCGCGCTAGCCGCGGCCAGCAGCTGCTCTTGCCCGGAGCCCGCCAGCTCGATGAAGCGCAGCACGCGGCAGCGCGTGCGGTAGCGCACGAAGGTCATGCCCATATCGCGGTGAAAGTGGCGGCTCACCTCGGTTGGATGGGCACGGAGCAGGCGAGCCAGGCTCTCCAAGCCGAGCTCGGGCGCGGCGGCGAGCACTTGCAGCGCCCGCCGCGTCAGCACATGGGGGGCGCGGCCGTCGCGAGCCGCAGCCTGCCGGGAAATTTCGTGAATTCGCTGCCACAGCTCGGCGCCGAGCTGCTCGGACCCCGGGCGATCGACGATGTCTGCGGCTTTGCTCACCACGGTTGCCAGCTCGGCGTCGCCCAGCTTGACGTGCGTGGGGACGGGCGGCTCCCCGCTCAACACCTGCGCCGAGAAGCCTGACGCCAGCCCGAGCGCATACAGGTAAAGGTCCGGAGAGGCCTCGAGCAGCGCGTGGTCTTGACCGGCTGGGAAGGCGACCAGCTCGCCCTGGCCAACCCGGAGGGTGCGTTCGCCGACACCGAACGTGGCGGCGCCGCGCACCACCAGGTTGATTTCTGGTTCGGCGTGGAAGTGTCGCGGGCGGCGGCCGCCGATCGGATCCGAGTACTTCCACACGAAGGCGTGCCCCTCGCCTTGGGGCAAGAAGTCTTGGTGCAGGGCCCGAGCGCCAGAGTTGGCCACGCAGATTGAAGGTAACCCGCTGCCGACAACAGCGCCAGCTGACTGCGCCGCCGGAAGCGGTGCCCACGAGCTTCCCCAAGAAATGCGAAGCCCGCTGACGCCCGCTCACTACACTCGTCCGCGCCCCAGCACCGTCAGAACGTGCGGGGCGAGATTTCATGAAGCAAATTCTCGTGGCGGCGGTTGGTTTTCTGGCGACGACTCTGCTTCCGCAACTGGCCCACGCGGTGAGCAGCGCCGAGCTGTATACCGCGAGCGCATATTCGTACGGGCGCGTCGAAACTCGGCTGCGCTTTGCCGCGGGTGACGGCGTCGTAAGCTCGTTCTTTCTCTGGAAAGATGGCTCCGAGCAGGCCGGCATGTTTTGGAACGAGCTCGACTTCGAGAAGCTCGGCGCGGATTGTCGCCTGGAGACCAATCCGATCTACGGCAAGCCCTCCGCGAACCACAGCCAGCGGCACGCGCTCGCGCTCGACCTGTGCGGGGTCTTTCACGATTACGTTTACGAATGGACGCCCGAGGCCATCGTGTGGCGCGTCGACGGCCAGGAGATTCGCCGTGAAACCGGCGCCACGGCCCAAGCTTTTGCGGAAAATGCCGGACAAATAGGCATGCAAATCCACTTGAACCTTTGGCCGGGGGACGCCTCCTTCGGCGGCAACTTCAACCCGGCTAGCCTGCCCGTGCACCAGTACGTGGACTGGGTACAGTTCTCTGAATACCAGGACGGCGAGTTCAAGCTCGCGTGGCGCGAAGAGTTCGAAGGCTCCACGCTGCCGACGGGCTGGCTCACGGGCACTTGGGCGTCGCCAAAGAATCGCTCGACGCACGCGAGCGAGAACGTGAGCTTTATCGACGGCTTCGCTGTCCTGTCGCTTACCGCGGACGACGCGCGCGGACCCGCTGGCGCGATGCCGGGGCAGGTCGCGAGCGGCGGGGCAAAGTCCGATGCCGGTAGCGGGACGAGCGGTGGGACCAACGGGTCCGTGGGTGGAGCGGGCGGGGCCGTAGGCGGCTCGAGCAGCGCGAGCGGTGCGAGCAGCGCAGGCGTCGCGATGCCCAGCGCGACTTCCGACGCCGAAGCGGCGAGCTGCAGCTTGGGCAAGCGCTCAGGCGGAGGCCGGGCGGGGGTCGGATTCGCTGCCGTGGCGTATCTCTTCTTGCGGCGGCGACGTCGACTGTAGTTCGCGTGACGGAAACGCGTGCCACGTGCCAATGCGCACCGCGCCGGTGACGCCAAAGCAACCGCTTTTACTTAGCAATTCGTCTCGAATAGCCGCACAAGACGCGACGCGTCGACGCAATAACGAGGATGGCCGTTGCCGCACGCGACCGACGTGTGTCCGTTTCTCGCCTGGCCCGAGCACCGTCGTGGCTTCTGACCGGCGCTCTCGTCCTTTGCTCGTGCACGGGCATCATCGCGGATCCGTCGCCGGGCAATTCGTCCAGCCAAGCTCCCGGAGTTGGGCCTGGGCTGGGTGGCCCCGGAGCGAGCGGTGGCACCTCTCAGGGGGGCGACCCGTACGCGGTGCCGAAGTCCCCACCAGCAACGACGCTGGTACCGACGCCACGGCTGGCGCGCCTCAGTCGCCAGCAGTGGTCGAACACGATTCGTGACTTGTTGAAGCTGAGCGACATCTCACAAGTCGACAAAGGCGTGTCGGGAGACGCGCTGGTCGGCTTCGATGATCAGGCCGACGCTTTGTTCGTAGGCGAGATGCTGCGAAAAGAGTTGGCGACCGCCGCAGAAAAGCTCGCCGAACAGGTCGTCGGCGACGCTGCGGCGTTGGAGCGACTCATGCCCTCCGGAGCCCCGGCCGATACGGCGGGGCGCGCGCGGGCTTTCATCACGTCCTTCGGGCTGCGTGCGTTTAGGCGGCCGCTGACCGACGACGAAGTCACCAAGCATCTGGCGCTGTTCAATCAAGGGCCGACCCTGTACCCGGCTCTCGAGCCTTTCAACGCCGGCGTCAGTCTCGTCATCCAGGCGCTGCTGCAGTCTCCGCACTTTCTCTACAGAACCGAGCTTGGCTCGGCTGCCGCCGGAGCAACTCAGGTTGCGCTGAGCGACTACGAGGTCGCCGCCAAGCTAGCGCTCGCGCTCACCAACAGCATGCCGGACGACGAGCTGCTCGCCGCAGCTGCAGCGGGGCAGCTGCAGGGGGCGGACAAGGTGGCCGCGGCGGCGCAGCGGCTGATGGACGGTCCGCGCGGCACGGTCGGCCTCAGCAATTTTCAGCTGCAGGTCTTTCGCCTCGGCACCTACGACGGCATCACCCGCGACCCGGCGATCTTTCCAGACTTTAACTCGAGCACGCCGGGCGCCATGCGCGACGAAGTGCTGAAATTTCTGGACTGGATCTTCGCCGAGGGCCGCGGCGTCAAAGACTTTTACACGGCTCCCGTGGGCTTCGTGAGCGCGCCGCTGGCTCCCTTGTACGGCCTTGCCGGCAACTTCAGCAACGACATGCTCACGAAGGTGGACCTCGACCCGACTCAGCGGTCCGGGCTGCTCACGCAGCCGGGGTTCTTGTCGTCGTACATCACGGGCAACGATCCGGACATCATTCATCGCGGCGTGTTCATCGCGCAGCGCATCCTGTGCGTGGAGCTGCCGCCGCCGGATCCGAAGGCGACGGTGCTGATCGAGCTGCAGCCGAACATGAGCAACCGCGAGCGCGTCGAAGCCACGACGGGTAAGGGTACCTGCGGGCAGGCCTGCCACTCGGCGTTGTTCAACCCGTTGGGTTACGCCTTCGAGAACTACGACGCGATCGGCAAGTACCGCACGACCGACCATGGCAAGCCCGTAAACGCCGCCGACAGCTACACGCTCGACGGCGAGCTCAAGAGCTTCGCGAACGGCGTGGAGCTCTCGCACCTGCTGGCCGAGGCGAAGCAAACCCACGACTGCTACGTGCGAAAGATGATGACGTACCTGCACGGTCGACTCTTGGCGCCGGAGGAGCAGCCAATCGTGGACTACTACGCCCGGCTATCGCGCGCGGGGCAGGTTTCGCTGCGTGAGCTGGAGCTGACCCTGGTGACCAGCGACGCCTTCCTCAACCGTCTTCCGTGACCCGAGCCACGCCATGAAGAACGATATTTCACACGCGCTGAAGATGAATCGCCGCTTGGTGCTACGCGGGGCCGGCGGCTTGATGCTGGGCCTGCCGCTGCTCGATGCGTTCATGCCGCGAAGCGCAGCTGCGCAATCCGCGATGCGTTCGCCGTTCGTGATCTTGGTCGTCAACGACAACGGCGTCGTTCAGGCGGGCACCACGCTGTCGGGTAGCGCAGAAAAGGAACGATTTTGGCCGAGCTCGCTCGGTCCGCTCACGAGCGCAAGCCTGCTTGCCGACAAGGCCACCCGAACCATGGGTGAGCTTTCGGAGCATGCGGAGCGACTGCTGGTCGTCAAAGGCGTGAACTTGCCCTACGGCTCGACGGGGTGCTCGCATTCGGCGGCCGACGCTCAAATCCTCACCGCCGCGAAGATCACCGGCGGCAGCACCAACTGTCTGGCGACTGGGTTGTCCGTCGACACCGCCATCGCCAAGGCGAAAAATCCTCCTGGGCGCGACCCGCTCGTGCTGCACGCCGGCATGTTCTCGCCTGGCGGCACCGGCTTCGACATCCCCGGGTACGTCTCGTACGTCGCCCCGAATCAGCCGCGCGCGTACATCGACTCGCCCTACAAGGCCTACCAAACCATCATTGGCGCGGTCGGAACCACGGCCACGAACCCGGCCGAAGTCGAAGCCGAGAAGCTCCGCGCGGCGCGCAGCAAGAGCATCAATGACCTGCTGCGGCCCCAAATCCAGGCCCTGCTCGCGCGCACCGATCTGAGCGCGAGCGACCGTACGCGGCTCGACCAACACCTGACGGCAATCCGCGACATCGAGATCAAGACCACGACCACGACGCTGACCATCCCCGACGCCGACGTGGCCAGCATGAAGACCATCGACGCGAAGCCCTACGATCAGGCCTCCTACGAGCAGCGCATCAAGCTGAACATGGAGCTGATGGCGTTCTCGGCCGCCGCCGACTACAGCCGCGTGGCCGTGCTGAAGATCGGCGATCGCATCGACGATCACCTGTTCACCATGAACGGGCAGACGTTCAAGTTTCACGACGCCTCGCACCGCGCCGTGAACAACGGCGAAGATCTCCACCACGCTTGCGATCGCCTGTTCGCGGGTCACTTCAAGTACCTGCTCGATCTGCTGACCGCGTACGACACGCCCACGGGACCGCTGTTGGACCAGGGCGTCGCGGTTTGGACCAACCAGTGCGCGACGGGCGCCCATTCCTTCAGCAACGTGCCGTGGGTGCTCGCCGGAACGGCCAACGGTTTCCTCAAAAAGGGGGAGTTCGTTCAGGTCGGCAACGGCCAAATGCCAGGCGGCAAGCAGGACGGCACGGCGGGGGACGCTTCGGTTTCCGGCATCAACAAGATGCTCAACACGCTGCTCACTGCAGCGGGCGTCACGAAAGCGGGAGGGGCCCCCACCGACGACTTTGGCGAGGCGTCGCTACCCAAGGGGATCTTCTCTCAGCTGCTCGCGTGACGCGGCGGGGCGCCGCGCGCGGCCGCGAGAGCCAGCGCTTGCTCGCCGCTATTGGTGCATGACCCTGCGCGCTACACCGCCAGAAAACATGGACGC
Organism: Polyangiaceae bacterium; assembly: GCA_036261775.1. Taxonomy (GTDB): domain Bacteria; phylum Myxococcota_A; class Polyangia; order Polyangiales; family Polyangiaceae; genus PMG-095. The sequence goes on from DATAKF010000288.1 coordinate 16,385, forward strand.
GTAGAGGATGCCGTGCGCGTCGTCGTAGGCCATGAAGGGCACTCCGCCGTCGCTGCCTTGACTGATCTGCTCGGGCGCTTCGAGCTCCGTCCAGGTCGCGTCGTCGTCCAAGCTGGCGGACCAGATGGTTGGTTGCCACTGGTTGGCGGCGAACACCTGCTTGGAGCCTTGCGCGACCATCACCATGAAGCCGCTCGTGCCCGGAATGCGCTCCCACTTCTCGCCGTCGGCGCTGCGCAGCATGCCGGCTCGGCTGCCCAGGTAGTAGTTGCCGTTGGCGGCGGGCTCGAACGCGCGAATCGTGTATTCGGCCTCGCACGAGCCACCACCGGCCAGCGCGTCGGGCTCCCAGGTTTTGCCCGAGTCTTTGGTCACCATCAAGGAGGTGCCACACCACACCCAAAGGCCGCCCTTCACCAGCACGAGTCCGCCGCCTTCCACCCAACCTTCGGGCGCCTTGACCACGCTCCAAGTCTTGCCGCCGTCCTTGGTCTCGCCAATGCAACTGGGCTCGTATGGGGCCTTGCACGCGCCGTGGGTCGATACGACGAGGTGCAGGTGATCGGTCGGGTCGAGCGACACGTTGTTCACGAAGCGGTAGTCGGCGACTTCTTCGTACTCGGTGCCGGCCAGCACGTCGGCCCAGGTGGTGCCGCCGTCGCTCGTTTTCCACAGGCTTTGCGCGCCATAGCCAGAGGTCGCGTACAGCGTGCCCGGCTCCACCGGATCGATTTGCATGCTCCATTGCGCGCCGTCGCCCACGCCGCCGAACGTCATGCCGTCACCCACGCCGCCGGAGCCAGTGTTGACCTGCGTCCAGGTCGCGCCGCAGTCGCTGGAGCGCCAAATTTCGTCGTTTTCGCCGCCGGTACCGAGCCACAGCGTGCGCGCGTCGAAGGGGTCGACGATGATGGCCGCGCCGACGGTGCCGTTCACGGCTTGCTTGGTCGACATGCCCGGTGGCGTGATGTCTTCCCACGTGCCGGGAGCGGGTAGCTCGTCACACGGCAGGACGGGAGGCCTCGTGCCAGCGCCCGCGCTACCGCTCTGTCCCGAGCCCGCGCTGCTGGTCCCCTTCCCGGCGTCGCTCGTCGTGGAGCCCCCGGTTGCGCCGGCGCCTCCCGCCGCTGCGCTGCCGGCCGTGTCGCCCGTTGCGCTCGACGACGACCCAGTGCTCGAGCACGCGCCTGACGCGGCGCCGGCAAGACAAAGCATCGTGACTACCAGCTTGTTTGGCATCATCCCGCTGTCGAGTATCGAGCAGGCTGACGGTGCCGTCGAGACGCTGGAGAACACGAATCAAGCGCGACCCCGAGGCCGCTCGCCATGGGTGGAGCGGCCCTTGGCGTCGTCCCCCCACGCGCACCTGTGTCGAAACAGCGCGGCTGCTGGGTGGTTGCTGGCAGCTTTCTGGGGTTTTTGTGGTTGCGGGGGCACTCGGTCGGCAAGGGTGATGATAAATTCGCGTCGTGATTGGCCGCGTCGTTCGACCGTTCCGTTGGCGTTTCTGCGTTCTCGCGGCCAGTTGCTGTGCGCTGGGCGCCGCCTATGGCTGCGGTGAGACGCCGAAGGATGGAGCATCGACAACGGCGGGCGCGGGCGGCTCTGCGGTGAGTAGCGGCGGCAGTGCTACGCAGGCAGCCGGGCAAGCTGGCAGCGGCGTGACGGCGGGCGCCACCAGCAGTGGCGGAGCGCAAGTCATCGCTGGCAACGCCAACGGTGGCGGCGCTGGTGTGGCGCAAGTCAACGGCGGGAACGGCGGCAATGGCGGTGCCACCAGCGCTGGAGCTTCGGGCAACGCTGGCGCGGCTGGCGCTGGTTCGACGGAGCCCTTGCAGATCTATTGGATCGACGTCGAGGGCGGAGCCGCCACGTTGCTGATCGCTCCGAACGGCGAGGTCGTCGTCGTCGACGCGGGGTTTCCTGGCAGCCGCGATCCGGAGCGCATTGCCAAGGTGCTGAAGGACGAAGTGAAAGCGGATCACATCGACCACATGATCTGCACGCACTATCACACTGATCACGTCGGCGGCGTCTCGACGCTCGGCGGTCTCTTGCCCATTACTCACTTTTACGACCACGGCGCCACGGTACAGGCGGGCAACGACTACAACAGCTACGTCAGCTTCGCGGGCAACAAGCGCGTGCTCACGAAAGCGGGCGACAAGCTCACGCTGGGCGACGTAGTGCTCACCTTCGTGACCGCCGCAGGCAAGGTGATTGACCCGCCTTTGCCCGGTTCCAAAGCCAACCCGACCTGTCCCGCGACCAGCACGCCCAACATGGACGGCGGCGCCGAGAATGGGCAAAGCCTCGGCTTCATCGCGCGCTTCGGCAACTTCAGCTTCCTCGATCTGGGTGACCTCACCTGGGACATCGAACAAGTGCTGATGTGCCCTACGAATCGCATCGGTACGGTCGACCTGTTTCAGGTCAGCCATCACGGCCAAGATTTTTCGAACTCGCCGCAGCTGGTGCATGCGCTGGCGCCCGTGGTAGCGGTCATGAACAACGGCGCCAGTAAAGGCGGCGGGACTGGCACCTTCGAGACGCTGAAGAGCTCGCCCGGCATCCAAGACATTTGGGCGCTGCACCAGGTGACGGCGAACGACGCCGCGCACAACGCCGAAGCCGCCCTGACTGCCAACCTTGCTGGTGGCCAGGACGCTGCGAACTACATCAAGGCCGTGGTCGCCCCGAACGGCTCCTACACCCTGACCAATGGCCGGACCGGCATGAGCAAGACCTACGCCGCGCGTTTGCCCTGAATTTCGGGGCCGGCTTAAGCCTAGCGCGCGCTGGCCGTTGCCCGGCGTGTGTCAGGGGCTTCGACCGAAGATGGCGACGCGCTGTCGCGCTGGCTAGCTGGCCCAGGGCTAGAGGCGCTCGACGGAACTCTTGGCTCGGCCGTGGACGTGATCGGCGTTCTGGATCGTGACCTGACGATTCGCTACCTGAACTGGGCAGCCGCCGGCCTGAAGCGCGAAAACTTGGTCGGCATCAGCGTGCTGGACTTGGCGCCACCCGACTACAAGGAGCTGGCCGAGACGACCTACCGACGCGTGCTGGCGACGGGCCAGCGCGAGCGCTTCGAGATGATGTACAGCAACGCCAATGGCATCCTAGTGTGGGATGTCCGGGTGGGGCCGATTCTGTCGGAAGGCAAGGTCATCGGGCTGATCTTGATCACGAGTGATCAAACCGAGCAGCGCCGAGCCAACTCGGACCGCGACCGCTTCTTTGCGCTGTCGCTCGACCTGCTGATCGTCGTCAACCAGACTGGGCACTTTCGGCGCGTGAACCCGGCCTTCGGCGAAGCGCTCGGCTGCGATCCGGCTGACTTGGTTGGCGTGGAGTTCATCCAGTGGGTTCACCCGGACGACCGAGCCCGCACCATGGAAACGTTCAACGGCGTGCTCCGCACCACGCCGGTCAGCGACTTCGAGAACCGCTACCGCCGCCGCGACGGCGAATACCGCGTGTTTTCTTGGCGCGCCATCGCCGACCCGGTCACCGGTGACGTGTACGCGGTCGCGCGTGACGTCACGGATCACCGCGCCATCGAAGCTCAGCTCCGTCACGCGCAAAAGATGGAAGCCGTTGGGCAGCTGGCGGGCGGCGTCGCGCACGACTTCAACAACCTGCTCTTGGCGATCCTGTCCAACGCAGGGCTGGCGCGGGACGCGCGGGCTCAACCTTCCGAGATCGACGAGCACCTGGGCGAAATCGAAGCCGCCGCGCACCGTGCCGCGGTGTTGACCAAGCAGCTGCTGTCGTTCAGCCGTCGTCAGCCGCTCAGGCCGGTGCCGGTGGATCTGAACGACCTGATCCGTGGCTTGATGAAGATGGTCCGACGGCTCTTGCCCGAGAGCATCAGCATCGACTCGATTCCGGGCCACCAGCTGGCGACGGTCAGCGCCGACCCGAGCCAGCTCGAGCAGGTGATCGTCAACCTGTGTGTCAACGCGCGCGACGCCATGGAGCGCGGCGGCCAGCTCACGATCGAGACCGAGAACGTGCTTTTCAACGCGCGCTTCTGCGAGCAACACCCGTGGGCCAAACCCGGGCGCTACGTGCTGCTCAGCGTTACCGACACGGGCATGGGGATGAGCGCCGAGGTGCGCGAGCGTGCTTTCGAGCCGTTTTTTACCACCAAAGGGCCGCAGCAAGGCACCGGCCTCGGGCTGTCGACCGTGTACGGTATCGTGCAGCAGCACGACGGCATGGTGCACGTGTACAGCGAGCCGGGGATGGGCACGACGTTCAAGGTCTACTTGCCCGCCCATACGCGCGCGGTCGAAAGCGTGGGCAGCAAGCTCGAGGCTTTGCCAGCCCGCGGGCGTGAGACCATCTTGCTGGCCGAAGACGAAGACCAAGTTCGCAGCGCCGTCGTGCAAATCCTGAAGCGAGGCGGCTACGAGCCGATCGCGGCCGCCAACGGCCTCGACGCCATCGCGCTCTTGCGCGAGCGCACCGGGCCCATTCATTTGGTCTTTCTCGACGTGGTGATGCCTGGCTTGGGCGGCCCGGAGACGTGGGAGCAGATCAGTGCGCTGCGCCCCGGCCTGCGCGTGTTGTTCACGAGCGGCTACGCCGACGATCGCTATCGCCAACGCTTGCCGCCGGGCGCGGAGCTGCTGGAGAAGCCGTTCCGCGCCGAAGAGTTGCTGCGGCGGGTCCGCAAAGTGCTCGACGAAGGCTCCTGAGCTTTGGTGGGCTCAGGGGCGGGCTGCGCGCGGATTGCAAGGTGGCTGGAAAACATCACGGGTCGGGTGCGGAAACGCTCGTCTGCTTCGATGCGTCAGCCAGAGGTAGTTCTGGAAGTCGACTATGCGGAAGACGTTGCTGTCCCGGTCCCTCGAACATTGCCTCTCGATTGCGGCGGGAACCGGTTCCAGTTTGGCCCTACTGCTCAACCTGGGCGCTTGCTCGGGCGAAACCGACACCCCGGCGGCGAGCGGTGGCATGGCGGGCACCAGCACTAGCGTGGCGGGCGCGAGCGCCGGGGTGCCAGCCGCCATGGCCGGTACGGCTTCCGGTGGAGCTGCCGGGAGCAGCAGTTCTGGCGCAGGGGGAGTCGGGGTCGGAGGCGGAGCCGGTAGCGGGGGTGGCGCGCCGCAGCCGACGTTCGAAGGCGTGAAGACGATGATTCAAGGCAGCTGCTTTGGCGGCCTTTGCCACGATTTGGCCGAGCACCCGCTGAAGCTCAAGATCGACGATGCGCTCTACACGACGCTGACTACGTATTCGACCGAGCACTGCGGCCCGCTCGTCAAGGTCGGCAGTCCACAAGAGAGCGCGCTGATCAAGCTGCTCAAAGGGCCGTGCGGTGAAACGGAGCGCATGCCCTACGGCAAGTGCCTCCAAGACGGCGACGAAGGCTGCGTCTCACCCGAGACCATCGCGGCCCTCGAGCAGTGGATCATGAGCGGCGCTCCCAAGTGAGAGCCAGTCCTAAAACCCTCGCCCGCTACTCACACGTCGTCTTGCCGAGCGCCTGCAGGCGCTCGAGCTTGATGACCGCCTCCTGCTGAAACGGGCGGACTTGCTCGGCGAGCTCGAGCCCGAGGCGCTCCACCTTTTGGATGTCGGTGGACGTGCGCGCAATGTCCTTCGAAACCTGCTGCAGCTCGGCGAGGTTGCCCGCCTGTACGGCCGCATCGATGCGGCCCGAGAGCCACGAGAGCTTGGTGTTCAGCCTGCCCAGGCCTTCGTCGACCGCGTAGAAGCTGCCGCGGGTCTCACCAAATCCGGGTAGACCGGGCGGAAGCGGATCGAACTCGCGATGCAGCTCGGCGAATTTCGCGTTCTGAACCGCGAGCGCTGGCTTCAGCCCGTCGAGTGAGCGGCGGGCGGCTTCGGCCTCGCGCTTCATCACGACTGGGTCCGCCGGCTTGGGTTCGGGCTTTTCGGTGTCGTGTTTGCGGCAACCGGATGGTGAAGCCAACGCGAGCAAGACGAGCAGGCTAGCAACCGTGAAGAGCTTCGAGTTCATGATCAGGGTCCGCTCGTAGGGTACGCGGCTTGCTCGACACCCGCGTCGTTCACCGGGTTGGTTTCGAAATCCCAGCTCTTGCCGGGCGGCAGCTGCGCGTCGCCCGCGGCCAGCGCGACGCTCAGCGGGCGACCGACACGGTTGAGCGAAAAGACGGCGACCGAGGGCGTGTCCAGCGCGACGTCGAGCCCGTTGACGAGTGAGCCCGTGAACGTCACGCCCGACTCGCTCGGCACGCTGCGCACGTCGGCGACGCTGAGGCTGCCCGCTGGCACCACGTCGAGCGCCCAGAAAGTGCAGCGGTATTCCAAGCGTCCCACGTCGTCGATGACCAGCTCTGCCGGCAGGTCACGGATCGATAGCAGCGAGACGTCGCCCGGACCGACGCACGCTGCCAAGGTGTTCGAGCCGTCGACCAGGCGATAGAAGCGTCGCACCAAAACCCCAGCAATCCCCGTAGCCACGGCGTTTTCGGCCTTGTCGAAGACGGTGACCGAAAACGCCGGGCTACATGCTGGGGTACCCCCGATGTTCTTCAGCGCGGCGTAAAGCTCAGTGTTCGTTTGCCCTTGATGTAGCGTGAGTGCGGAAAGGCTGAGCACGCCGCATGCGCCTGCTGGTGTCGTCACCTCCATGTTGGTCGGAACGATCAGTGCATCGTTCGTCTTTGCGTCGCCGCCCCCTGTCTCGAACGCTCCGCCTGCGGCTGCGCTGGCTCCGCCCTGGGCAGCAACGTGCTGCCTCGTGTCGTCCGAGCAAGCCAGGGCGAAGAGTGCCAGAGCGATGAGCTTCAGGCTTTCAGCTCCGTGAACCCTCCCGGATTGTGGATGGTGGCCCCCGCTACGGCGCCCTTGCCGCCGGCGAAGTCCTCCGTCTTGTCCGAGTAGCCGTAGTGCGTGACTTCGCTGCTCGGGCCGTCCTTGGCCGGGTAGCCTTGCGCGTCGGCCTTCATGCCCATCGCGTTCATGATGTTGACGAAGTATTTGTTGACCGGCGCGTTACCGAACTTGGACTCGGTGCCCGTGCCCTGGCTGACGCCGTTGGACGTTTGGGGCGTGCCTTCCACGCACTGCGACATGCTGCGCCCCAGCATTTGCTCGGGGGTGGCGCCCGAAGCAGCGTCCAGGTTGACGACGCGGCCGGTCTTGAAATAGCCGCCGCCGCCGCCCGCCTGAATGATTGGGGAGTTGTTCAGGTTGTGCGCGTTGCCGTCGGACATCTCGTTCATCCAAACGGCCACGGTGTTGTCGAGCACCGTGCCGTCGCCCTCGGTCATGCTGTCGAGCATCTTGACCAGGTTGGCGAACTTCTGCGCGTAGTACGTGTCGATCTTGATCAGGTTCTCGACGGCGCCCGCGACGCACGGACCTTGCATGCTGGGGTCCGCCAGCCGGTGCGATTGGTTGTGCGACTCGGCGTTGATGCCGAGGCCCGTATACGTGAAGTTGTTCGGGTATTTGAGGAAGATGACCGGGTTGGCGTTGCAGGCCGCCGTCAACGCCGCGATGGCCGAGTACAAGTCGGCGTTGTCCATGCTGTCGTTGACCTTGCGGGTCACGGCGTCGCCGGAGCCGGAGCCCAGCTTGTTCGAAGCGCCGAGCGTCATGGCCAACTGCTGATTGCAAGCCGCCGAGGCCACCACCTTGCCGACGCTGTTGGCGAGCTCCATCCAGGCTGCGAGCTTGTCCTTGTCAGCCTTGCTCATGTCTTTGCTCATCAGCCGGCTGAGATCGCCCTTGACGATATCGGTGATGGCTTTGCCCTTGGAGACTGCCCAGGTGTCGGCGTTCATGGGCATGTCCGACTTGAAGAGGCCCGTCAGGTTGCTGTACGCCTGCGTGGCGTTCAAAGCCGTGAAGATGGTCTCGGCGGCCGAGTAAGAGATGGCCGACTGAGCCAGCTCCTTCGACTGCCCAGCCACGTTCATGAACAGCGGCGTGCCTTGCGGGCTCAGCTGCTTGGCCATCACGTGGTCGAGCGATGGGCCGACAGGCATGGCCTTGAACTTCGGATCTTCGAACGAGAACGGGTCGTTGCTGTTGGGCGTGACCGGCTGACACGTAAAAATGGAACCGGCGATCTGGGTGTGCGAGTCGTTGCCTTGGCCCCGACCTTTGCCCGCGCCGGTGTTGTTGGCCGTCCACTCGTTCATGGTGCGGATGCCGCGCGGCATCAGCAGCTTTTTGGCGAAGGGGGCCAACGCCGCCAAGCTGGTCGGCGTGAGATCGGCCGCCGTGAGCTCGCCATCGAGCTTGTTGGGGAACCATTTGTTCGTGATGCAGCCGTAGTGGGTGAACATCACGATGGTGCGCTTGGGCACCGCGGCGGTTTGCGCCCTGGCGCTGCGCTCCCAAAGGGAGCTGAGAAACGGCGCAGCCACGACAGCTCCGCCCAGGCCTCGCAGAAGGATTCTTCGGTTGAATTGCATGGTCATGATTCTGAGTTTCCCTTCACGGAGTGCCGCGGACGCGCAGACGGAACGAGTCCGACTGGGTCAGATCGCCGAGTAGACTGAGGATGCTGTAGCCGCCCGCCGTCAGCCTGAGCTTGAGCGAGTCGACCACGCATTGATCGTTGGCGTTGGAGTTGCGTCCGTAGGCGTACGAGACCCACGCCTTGGCGTAGAGCTCCTGAGCCTTGGGCATCTTGGCGATCTCTTGCATCAGCTGCACGGGCGAGCTGATTTGCTTGGCCACGCCGTCGCCCAGGTCGGCAGTGACGGTCGTCACCGAAGCGTCGATGGCGCCGCCCAGCAGATCGGTGGTCTGCCAGCGGCCGATGGCGTCGTAGTTCTCGAGCGCAAAGCCGAACGGGTTGAAGACTTGGTGGCAGCCCATGCATGGCTGCTCCTTTTGCGTCAACGCCTCGACGTAGGCGCGCTGCGTGGTGAACGTGCCGCTTACGGTCTTGTCAGTTGCGCCCGCAACGGGCGCGCCCGGATTCACGTTCAGCAGCGAAACCGCGACGAACGCCCCGCGCAGGATCGGGCTGGTGGCGGTGTAGTTGGAGTAGGAGCTGAGGAAGGCGGCGCGCGTCAAGAAGCCCGGACGCGGCGCGGTGGCCGAGTCGAGCGTTACCTTCTGGAAATCAGCAGTGTACTGCGCGGGATCGAGGCCGTAGATACCCGCGTTGTCCTTGTTGACGAAGGCAACGTTGCTGAGCAAAAGATCCGAGAACGAGCCGTTGCTGTACGCCACCTCTTCGAAGAAGCGCGTGAGCTCCGTGCGGTAGCTGGCTTTGGCCGCCGGGTCGTAGGTCGGGAATTTGGCCGGGTCGTGATCGCTCTTGAGCCAGTGGCCGCTGTTGTTGTTCATCTGCGCCCAGTCTTCGTGGAACGCCGAGACGAGCAGGCCCGTCTTCTCGCGGAGCGCGATCATGCGCTGCGCTTGCATCAAAATCTGCTCCTTGGTTTGGAGCATGCCGCCGTCGGCTGCAGCGTTGAGGGCGTCGTCGGGCACCGAGCCCCAGAGCAAAAACGAGAGGCGCGTCGCGACCTCTTGCTGCGACAGCTTGATGGCCGTGCCCTCGGCCTCGGCGTTGAGCTCGGGAATCAGCAGGAAGGAGGGCGAGACCAAGAAGGCGTTCAGCGTCGCTTCCGCCACCTGCTCGGGCGTGCCGACGGGCGTGGTCTTGCTCAGGGTCTCGAAGCTTGCGACCTCTTCGTCGGTCAGCGCGCGCCGGAACGCCTTGCGCCCGAAGGTCTTGATGGTCGTGTTGAGGCAGCCGGCCTCCTTGGGGTCGCAGCTGATGAACTTGGCCTTGTTCGGCCCCGCCATCACCTCGGCTGCGACCTTCTCGGCGACCTGTTGGTACTGCGTCCAGGCCGGGGCAGTCATGGGTCCGGTGAAGTCGCCGACGAGCGAGGCCGAGACGGGCCCGCCCTCGAGAGCCGTGACACCCAAAAGATCGCGCAGCACGTTGTCGTACTGGCGGTTCAGCATGCGCGGGATTTGCGTCGTGACCGGGATGCCCTGGACGCAGGGGCCGTCCGGGAGCAGGCCGCCGTCCGGGGGGACCCCCGCGGAGCCACCGCCGCCGCTGCCGCTTCCGGCAGTGCCGCCCGGCGGGGTGGCCATGCCGTCTCCGGGGCCCTTACCGGCCGTGCTGGAACCGCACGCCGCTAGTGCCATTGGGAGTGCTCCGAGAGCAACCAACAAGCGTAATCGATTTTCTTTCATAGCGACGACCTCTCGACGAAGGAGCCCAGCGGTCCTGAGACCGAAAAAACGCAGCACGGGGACCAGTTCCACATCGCGTCGCGGAACGAGGGCGACGCTCTCAGGCTCTAGGAATTAGCCCCCGAGAACGATTGTAGAAAGGCGAGCATTTCTGCGTCCGGCGACTGGAGTTTTCCAGTCACGGGCAACGCTCGGTCGAAAACGGGGGTTTGGGCGTCAGCTGGAGTCAGCGCTGGCTCAGCGCCAGCCGCTTCCGAGCAGCCGCGTGAGCTCGCCGGCGTCGGTCAGCTTCGAAAGTGCGGCGGCTTGCCCCGCCCACAACGGCGAAAAGTCTCCGCTGCCTGTCGACTCCGCTCGCTCACGCAGCGGGGCCAAGCCGAAGACCGCGAGCGGGAAGGGCGGGGCAAGGTCGCTGATCGGTCCGAGCTCGCGCAAGGCGCGGTTGACGAGGCCGCGCGCGCGACGCCCCGTGAACACGTTGGTGACCCGCGTCGCGTCGTCGGTTGCTTGCGCTAGCGCACGTCGATGGGGCGCGGTGGCGCGGCTTTCTGCGCAGCGCAGGTACGCGGTGCCAACCAGCACGGCGCTGGCCCCGAGCGCGCGCGCCGCCGCTACGCCGCGCGCGTCGGCAATGCCGCCCGCCGCGATCACCGGCACACGCACGGCGTCGACGACTTGAGGCAAGAGCGCGAAGAGTCCCAGCTCCGGATCGTCCTTCACGCCGTGCAAGAACGTGCCGCGGTGACCGCCGGCTTCCATGCCTTGGGCGATCACGGCGTGCACGCCGCCCGCTTCGAGCGCGCGCGCTTCGGCGACCGTGGTCGCGGTCGAGAGCACGACGGCTCCCGTCGCGCGCACCCGCGTCACCAGCTCTGCAGCGGGTAGACCAAAATGAAAGCTTACCACCGTGGGCCTCAGCTGCTCGACCACCTCACACATGGCGGCGTCGAAGGGCTCGCGCGGGCGCGCAGCGGGCGGCGCGTCGGCGACGCCCAGCTCGCGGTAGTACGACTCGAGCCGCGCTCGCCATTGCGCGAGCGCTTCCGTCGAAGCCGGTGGCCGCTGGTGGCAGACGAAGTTCAGGTTCAGCGGCGCTTGCGTGCGCTGGCGATAGCGTGTCACCTGCTCCACGACCCCGGCGGGCGTGAGCATGGAGCAAGGGATCGAGCCCAAGCCGCCCGCCGCTGCGACTGCGCTCGCCAGTACCTCGTCTTGCGAGCCCGCGAGCGGCGCTTGCACCACCGGAAGCTCGACGCCCAAGCTTTGGAGCCAATGGCTGCCTGCCATGGGGCGAGCTTAGCGCTGCTGGGCCGTGTTTGGCGCAGCCACGCGATGAAACGCGGCCACGAATTCTTCGCCGCGCGTGCGGCCATTGGCCTCCATTCCGAGGCCGGAGATCACGAGGCGGTCGCCCTTCGGGTCGCGGTGTAAAAACAGCTCGTCTGGGTGGCGCGTCCACCAGGCTTCGCCGCTGAACCACGCATCCAGGCTGATTCCTCCGCTCTCGCACAGGGTGGGATCCGTCAGGTAGGTGCTGCCGTAGCCGGGGTACTTGGCGCCCATCGGCTTGTCGTAGGTGAACCGAAAGCCGAACAGCGTACCGGAGCCCATCTGGTCGCCGACCAAATTGCCCGCCTCCTTCGGCCAAGTCCGCCAGTCCGCGGGTTCGGGGACGAGCTCGAGACCGCGACACCTGCGCGCTCCCGACACGCTCGCGTAGCTCAAGAGCCCGAGCCACGCGAGCGCTGCAACGCCGCCGAGCACGAGCTTGCGCCTGCGCGTCATGCTCCGACTACGGGCGGCGCTTCGGGGTCGGTGCATGCAGGCGTGGGCCAGGCGCTTTTCAGCCGCGCCACGAGCTCGGCAGCTTGCTCCGCGTCGTACGTGACGACGCCCTCGGTCCAAGAAAAGACTTGGGCGGGGCGGGGACGCTGGTCGCCCGGAAGCACAGGCACCACATGCAGGTGAAAATGCGAAAATGTCATCGGCTGCTGCGCGCCGCTCGAGCCCAGCGCCGCGATGAAGACGCGCTGGGGCTGCAGGGCGCGTTCCAGCGCTTGGCTGGCTTCGTAAGCTAGCCGTTGCAGCGCGCAGTACTCGGGCCACGCAAGCTCGGTCGCGTGCTCCACGTGGCGCCGCGCGATCACCAGCAGATGCGCGGCGCGGTTGCCGAAGCGGTCGAGCACGACGGTGCCCTGCGGGTCTTGCTTCAGGATCAGCGTCGCGTCTCGCCGCTCGTTCAAGGCGCACATCACGCAGTCGTCGGGGTGGCGCAGCAGCTCTCGTTTGTGCTCTTCGAGCAGCGCGAGCGCGTCGCCTTTGGTCAATTGACGCATGTCACGGCTCCGGCCGGGCAGGCTTGACCACGAACGGATCGGGCTCGAACAAGCTGTCGTCGAGGGCTTTCAGCAGCGCGGCCAGGGGCGCAGCCTGTGGCAGGTAGTTGGCGCTTGGTATGGCGAGCGCAGCCTCGTAGGCGCCCAGCTCGCCGTGGTACGGGTCGCTGTCCCAACTGCAGCACACGTCGTGGTTCCAGAGGTGCGCGTCTCGACTCGGCGGGCACGGCCGTACACGCTCGAAGAAGCCTCGTACCAGCTCGGCGTCGGCCTCGATGCGAGCGCGGATTTCGCTCGTGCCGAGCGACCACTCTTCGATCATGGACTCGTTGCCGATGATGAACTCGCGGTAGCCCTCGCCGCCGCTCCTGAAAGAGCCGCCGCAGCTGGGGCCGCCGTCGCTGCCGGTCACGACGAAGAAGACGCCTGCGAGTCGCTCCGGGTGCGCCGCGGCATCCGTCACCAGGACGTCCTGGTTGTTCATGTCGACGACCTTCAGCTGCCCCCATGAGTACACGGCGAGCCAGGCGTCCTCGCGCAGCACCATGCGCAGCAGCTGGTCGCCATAGTCTTCGCCGGGCCAGCCCACGCGCGTGGCCCACGCCTCGGACCAAGCGTAGCGAGCCTTTTCGAACTGGGGACCAGTCAGCAGCTTGGCGAGCTCCCACTCGGCGGCCCACACCGGATCGGTAGGCGGCGTACCGACCGCGAGCTTCGCCAGCACTTCCATGGCGTATCCTGGGCCCAGGCCCTCGCGCTCGGTGCGAGTCATCAGCACCCCGCCCGCGCGAATTTCCGCCGCTTGCTCGGCCGTGGTCCAACTGAAAAGCTCACGCCGTGCAGGCGTGACGTTCGAGACGCCGCGGCCCTCGAACACAGGCGCTTCGCTCTCTACCAGCTGACACGGCGGCTGGAGCACGCTGGTTCCGCCCAAGCCGATGATGAGCCCACTCGTACCGGAAGCGCTCGCGCCACCGAGGCCGGCCAGGGTGCCACTGGCAACGCCGCCGCTGCCAGCGCGCGCTTCGTCTGCAGCTGCGTAGTCAGGACGCTCGCAACCCGCGAGCGCGACGGTCACGAGCAACGCCAGGCTCGAAAGCGCCGTGCGGGCGAGCAAGGGCCGTCGCCCCCGAGCAGCCCGTACCGTCCCAACGCTCATCGACGGAAAGTTTCTCACAGCGCCGCGCTCTCGGCCAGGTCCGCCCCTTTTGCAGGCCAACTCGGCCGAGCACACGGCGCTGGGAGCGCTACCTCAGTTCCAGTTGTCGATCTTTACGTCGCCCGGCGCGGGCCGGCCTTTGCCGGTCTCGACCAGCTGCTTGAGGCTGAGCAAGAACGTCGCCCATTTGGTGCTGCAGTGCCGCATGAAGTCGACGGGTTCTCGCCAATTGACGTGGCCGAAGTTGACGACCGTGTAGTCGCCGTCTTGTTGGAGCTGGAACGTGACGTCGGTTCCCAGCCACTCGGGGGGGCCGGCTTTCACGCGCCAGCGCACGCCCTGGCCCAGGCTGAGCTCGAGCACCTCGAACTCCATGCGGCCCATCTCGCCCCCGTCGGGCGCGCGAAACAGGACTTTGAGCGTGCCGCCGGGCTTGGATTCGCCGCTCGTCTCCTCGGTCCACCAGCCTGCTACGCCGGCTACGCTGGCTACCGCTGCGTACACCTTGGCCAGGGGCGCCTTGATGCCAACTCGATGAATGATGTCTACCATTGCTGACCTCCGCTCCATGTGAGCTGCCCTTGAGTACCGATTCGAGGTCAGGGGCCGTGAGTAACAAGGGCGACGCGATCCGCGTGCGTCGCTGCGGGCGTAGTCGCACGCGCACCTACATGTGTGGCTTTGGTTGACACTGTCGCTTGCGTTGATCCGACACACTCCGGGGGGTGATGGACCCTCCCGAATACGCATCGGCGGCGGATTTATGCAGTTTAGGCGCAAGGGCAAAAATCTTTTAGGAACCACTGACGCGCCGGGCGAATCGCGGACATTAGCGTCGCATGGTGAGAGCTTTCCTGGGCGAGCGAGCGTTCGGGACGCACGTTTCGGCGGTCGCGTTTCTGATGGCTTTGGGCGTGGGGTGCGGTGAGTCCCCCAACAACAACCCGACCGGTACGCCCGGCGGTAGCGGTAGCTCGACGGCTGGCTCCGGGAGCGGCGGCAGCGCGCCCGGCACGGCCGGCGCCAGCACTGGCGCGGTCGCCAACGGCGGCGACGCTGCGGGTGGCGCCGGCACGGCCGGTTCCGGCGGCGGCACCGCTGGCAAAGGCGGCGGGGGCACCCTGCCGGATCCCAAGCTCGGCGACATCGTCCCGCTGTTTGGCCCCGAGACGATGCTCGAGCCCGCCGTCGTCGTCGAGACGGCCGATGCGCTCAAGACCTACTGGTCGGATCGCGCTCGCGACCGCCACGCCCGCGAGGCGCGCTTCAACGCTTACGAGCACTACCTGCACATCTATTGGGAGAAGCGCACCGCCGCGGTCGAGATCGTCGACACCGTCGGCAAGGTCCCGAACGGCAGCGTGACCTTCAACGTCAAGTCGCAGTGGAAGCTGGACAACGGCCAAGCGGAGCTGCGCTTCTTCTTCCGCGGCATCGGCACCGTCGCCGAGTACAGCGACAACAAGTCGATGACCCCGGTCGGCGCAATCGACGACTTTACCTACACCCGTTCGACGTCGAGCAAGCCGGGCGGCGGCGCCCTGCAGGTGGGCGACAAGATCGAGTTCGAGCTGAGCCAGTTCTTGGACAAGAACTACAAGGCCGCCGAGTTCACGGGCCGCGACAACTACTACGGCACCACCATGCTGTACATCGTGGGCAAGGGCTTGGTGCCGTGGGCGCAGACCGGCGCCGTCTGCCAGAACAAGGACGAGGTCTTGTGCCGCGACTCCGAGCCAATCCCGGAAGACGCCTGGCTCGGGGGTCACACCACGATGCACGAAATCACCTCGGGCGAGCCCGAGAACGCCTTCTTGCAGATGGCGGGCAACCTAGCGCCGGTCAACGGCCAGGCCTTCGTGCGTGGTCGCCGCACCATTCACACCAACTTCGACGATGGCCACCACGACGAGTCGCCCGAGAACCCCGCGTGGGACGCGCAGAAGGGCAAGCTCGGCCCGCTGTTCATCAACCACTCGTGCAATCAGTGCCACCTGAACAACAGTCGCGCGGTTCCGCCGGCCAACGGCACGCCCCTGACCAAGTACGTGATCAAGGTCGGCACCGAAAACGGCGCGCCCGATCCGATGCTGGGTGAAGTACTGCAGCCCGCCGACAGCAAGGGCGAACCCAGCGTGAGCATCTCCGGCTGGACGGAAGAGGGCGGCTTGCGCAAGCCCAACTTCGCGTTCGCTGGCGCCAACGCTCCGGCGCACTTCTCGCCGCGCGTCTCGCCGCAGATCGTCGGCATGGGTCTGCTCGAGGCCATTCCGGAGCTCGACATCCTCAAGCTGGATGATCCAGACGACAAGAACGGCGACGGCGTCTCCGGCCGCGCTCGCTTGCTGAAGGATCCGGAGCTCGGCGTGACCCGCTTGGGTCGCTTCGGGTGGAAGGCGGGTCAGGCCAGCGTGCGGCACCAGGTTGCCGGCGCGCTGAAGACCGACATGGGCGTGCTCACGTCGGTGTTCCCCAAGCCGGACTGCGGCTCGGCGCAGACCAACTGCGGCCCGGAGGCTGCCGAATACAGCGACACGGATTTGGCCGACGCGACCGCCTACATCTCGCTGCTCTCGGTGCGCGCGCAGCGCAACTGGGCGGCGCCGGAAGTGTTGAAGGGCAAGGAGCTGTTCACCAGCACTGGTTGCGCCAACTGCCACGTTCCGACGTTCACCACGTCTCAGTACGCCCAGCACGCCGAGCTGCGCAGCCAGCTCATTCATCCCTACACCGACCTGCTCCTCCACGATATGGGTCCGGGCTTGGCCGATACCTTGCCGGAAGGCACGCTCGAGAAGGGGAACGCCAGCTACCTCGAGTGGCGCACCCCGCCGCTGTGGGGCATCGGCTTCACGGAGTCGACGGCTGGCGCGGAGGCGTACCTGCACGACGGCCGCGCTCGCAGCCTGACCGAGGCAATCCTGTGGCACGGCGGTGAAGGTGAAGCCGCGCAGAAGGCGTTCACTGCGTTGCCCGAAGGCGACAAGGCCGCGCTGCTGGCGTTCTTGAAGTCGCTGTAACGGTTCGAACCAGCACAAAAGCACAACGGCGCCGATGACCTCGGCGCCGTTGGCGTTTTGTGCGTCACTCGGGCGTGTGACAGGTCTCGGTGGTGGTGCACTCGTAGGTGCAGCCGCCGCCCGCGCAATCGAAGGCGCAATTTGCGTGGTCTTTGCAGTGGAATTTGCAGCCGCCCTTGGCGCAGCCGGCCTCGCAGATGACGTCGGCCTGACACGTGATGTCGCAGCCGCCGCCCTCGCAGCGCAGCGTGCATTCGGCTTCGTCGGTGCCACCGGGAGTGCCGCAGGCGAAGTTGCAGTCGCCGCCCGTACAGTGCGGGTAACAGGTGGACTCATCCGAGCACTGCCCGGTGCAATCGCCAGCCGTGCACTCGCTGAAGCACTCGTTGGTCCCAGTGCAGGTGAGGTTGCCTTCCGGAAACGGGTCGATCGTGACGGTGCCGCCCGTGCCGGCGCTGCCGCCGCCCGTCGCGCCGCCGTTGCCGCCGTTGCCGCCGCTCGCGCCGCCTGTGCCCGCAGCAGCGCCGCCGCTACCGGCCGAGCCGGCGGTTGCGCTGCTGCCCGCCGTCGTGCTGCCCGCCGTGTTCGAACCCGCGCTGCCGCCGCTGGTGCTACCCGAGGCGTTGGTCCCGGCCGAGCCCGAGCCGTTGCCGGCGCTGCTGCCGCCAGTGCCCGAAGTCGTGCCGCCGTCGTCGGTGCTGCAAGCACCGATCGAGAAGGCTACGGAAAGAGCTGCCAGTGCTGGAACGAGGTTGTAAACGCGTGCTTTTGCCACGCTGGTTCATGTCCGCGGAGCGCGGTGGAACCCTCGAAAAACACCGCCGGCCCGCCGAGTCAGGCCGCTTTTGTGCTCCGGCGTCTTACCCCAGTCTGGTCTACCGCTGGCTCGCCTATTTGGCCTTGGGCTTCTTGCCGCCCTTGGCCCGGACTTCGGGGACCAAGTCCGGGTTCGACCAGTAGTACTCGCTCTTCTTACCTTCTTCGTCCGCGAAGCCCACGGTCTTGATCTCGGCTTCGATGGTCGCGGTGCCTTCGGGCACGTGGTCCTTCTTCACGCACGAGAAGAACATGAAGATCTTCTCTCCGGGCTTGACCGCGCCGGCGAAGATGTTGCCCGCGCACGCCTGGAAGGGCTTCGGTTTCTCGCCCTTGACCTGCAATTGCTTGCCGGCCTTGTCGTAGAAATAGACGGCGAGCGAACCGAACAAGATCTGCGAATTGGACTTGTTCACGATGCTGAACTTCGGTCCCTGCTCGGTGGTCTTGCCCGTGTACGCGACCTCCATCATACGCTGGTCGCCGCTGCCCAAGCACGGCTCGGCAGAGGTGCCGACGCCGCTCGAGCCCTTGGGGCAATCGTCGCGCAGCTTGGGAGGTGCGGGCGGCGTGCTGGGCACAGGTGGCGGCGCGACCGGCGCTGGCGCGGCGCTCGGCTTGGCTTCGGCGGCCGGCTTGGCAGCTTCTTCCTCACAGCTGGGCAACAACGTCAAAAACGCGAGCGAGAGCAGCAGCTTGGATGGCTTCATGGGGACGGCCACGCAAGCTAGCCCGACTCGCCCAAATCCGGCAATGCTCAGAGGTTACGCGCGCAGCGAATGCCCACCTGATCGTAGTTGGTGGTGGGCGTGAGCCCCGTGCGACTTGCGCCGTGCGCCAACTTTGCCGTGCTGTCCCAACAGCCACCTCGCATCGTGCGAAATTTCTCGGCGTCGAGCTTGGCGTAGTTGGTTTGCGCGGAGGTCGGATAATTTTCCTGCCAGCCGTCGAGCGCCCACTCCCACACCGAGCCCACCAAGTCGAGCTGTTGGAAATGGCCCTTGCCTGCAGGCTTGGAGCCGACCGGCAAGAGATCGCCCGCCGTGCAGCCGGCGACGCCATCGGCCAAGCAGTGATACACGGCGTAGGCGGCGCTCTCGTCCTGTTGATCGGTCAAGATCGGTGCGTCGCCCCACGGGTAACGGTAGTCGCGACTACCGCCCACTGCCGCGTACTCGGCTTCGGTGTCCGTGGGCAAGCGTCCGCCGTCCCAGATGCAGAAGGCAAACGCAGTGTACCAATCGACGCAGGTGATGGGCAGCGCGTCATTGCCTGCTTCGGCCCAAGTGTCGTTGCCGTGGCCGCAAGCCAGTTTGCTCTTGAGCGTAGCGGCGTCCGGCGCGAGAGAAGCGTTCCACGCTGCTTGCCAGCCGCTGCCCGGCACGTGGGCGTTTGCGCCCGCGCCTGGCCGCGGAGCTTCTTCGTTCAGCCAGGCGTCGTAGGCGTTCACGAAATTGCGGAAGCGGGCGACCGACACCTCGTACTTGTCGAGCGCGTAAGCGTCGACGGTCGAGCTGAACGCGTCGGGCTCGCCCTGCTCGAAGGTCCCGCCTTCGACCGGTAGGGTCTCGCAGCAGCTCTCGCCCTGGCACTCACTGCCGGTGAGGCCGCTACATGACTGGAAGCAGCCGCCCTGCGGGCAAGGATCTACGGTGCCCGCGCCGCCGCTCGCTTCGCCCGCGTTGCCCGCTACGCCGGCGCCGGCCGCGGCAGCGCTCGACGTCGTGCCGCCCTCGGTCGGCATCACCGCGCCGCCGACCGGCGCGCTGGTCTCGCCACCTAGGCCACTCGCCTGACCCCCCGCGCTGGTGCCTGCAGAGCTGGCGCCGCCTGGTTGGTTGGAGGGCGGGCCTTTTGTATCGGTGGAAGAGCCGCAGCTCGCGCTCACGGCCAAGACCCCGAGCGCGAAGGAGCCACCAAGGGCGCGCAGAAGCCAATGCATACCCGCATCCTAGCCCGGTTTTTCGAGGGTTGGGGACGCCTCGGCCGCCTGCGGCGACGCTGCCGATATTTTTTTTTTGTAACGTCGCGCCGTGTGCCTGCACGTCAGGGTGGAGGACGACACCATGACCGTTACGAACTCACAGGCCGGGACCAACGTGCACGAAATTGCCGCGGGTGTTTACCGCATCAGCACTCCTGTCAGCGCCATCCCAGGTGGCTTCACGTTCAATCAGATCTTGCTCGTGGATGACGAGCCCCTGCTCTTTCACACTGGGCTCAAGCGCATGTTTCCGCTGGTCAAAGAGGCGGTGGCGCACGTGTTGGGGGACGTAGCCAAGCTGCGCCACGTCGGCTTTTCGCACTTCGAGTCCGATGAATGCGGCGCCTTGAACGAATGGCTGGCGGTCGCGCCGGCCGCGCAACCTGTCTGCGGCACGGTCGCGGCCATGGTCTCGGTCCAAGACTTCGCCGACCGAGCACCGCGCGCCCTGGCCGACGGCGAAGAGCTGTCGCTCGGCAAAAAGAAGGTGCGCTGGCTCGACGCGCCGCACCTGCCGCACAACTGGGAGTGCGGCTTCATGTTCGAAAGCACCACGCGCACGCTGTTGTGCGGAGACCTGTTCACGCAGGGCGGCACCGACAACCCGCCCATCACCGAGCGCGACATCTTGGGCCCATCCGAGGCCCTGCGTAAGAGCATGGGCGGCGTCGCCATCGAAGCGGGCGCTCGCAAGCTCTTGACCAAACTGGCGTCCACCGAGCCGACGACGCTAGCCACCATGCACGGCAGCTCTTTCCGTGGTGACGGCGCGGCCTTGCTGCTGGGCCTGGCTCGCGAGCTGGGAGTCTAATCCTACTTGCTCGACGCTCCGCACGTGGCCAGCTGCGCCGCTCGTCGTGCTAAGTTCTCGGCCCCGATGGTCGAGAGCCTGGCTGACGCCGAGTTGGTGGACCGCATTGGGCGGGGCGCCCACGTGCGTGACGCCGAGGCCGAGCTGTGTCGGCGCTTTGCGCCGCGCATTCGGCTCTACGGGCTGCGCCACCTGCGCAGCGAAGACCGCGCGGCCGATCTCGTGCAAAGCGTGCTGCTCAGCGTGCTGGACGCCGCGCGTTCGGGGCGGATCGACCAGGCCGAGCAGCTCGATCGCTTCGTGCTCGGAACGTGCCGCAACGTCGCGCGCCGCGTACGCGAGAAAGAGACGCGCACCGTCCCGGTGGAGGGCGCCGAGCTCGAGCAGCGAGTCGGCGCCTTCGAGCCCAGCTTCGAGCGCGTCGACACGGGACCGCTCTTACGCTGCCTGCAAAAGCTCGAAGAGCGGGCGCGCTCCGTGGTGCTGTTGTCGTTTCAAGCCGAGCACGACAGCGAGCAAATTGCGCAGACCTTGCAGCTCAGCGTCGGCAACGTGCGCGTGTTGCGGCACCGCGCTTTGGCCGACCTGCGCGGTTGCCTCGACAACGCGAAAGGGGGCCGCCCATGAGCTGCAACTCCGCCGTTCCCTGGGCAGAGCTGGTGCAATACTGGGCGGGCGACTTGGACGCTGCCGCCACCGATCGCGTGGACGAGCATCTGATGGGGTGCGCCAGCTGCTCGGCAGAAGCCGCGCGCGTCGCGGCGGTCGTCAGCGCGCTGCGCGAGCTGGTGCCGCCCGTGGTGACTCGCGCGGAGCTTACGGCCATGCAGGCGCGCGGCGCGCGCATCCGAGAAAACGCCTTCGTGCCCGGCGAAACCACGGCCGTCTTTCCCCGCGACGCCGAGCTGCTCATCCACCGCCTGGGCGGCTTCGATCTTTCCGGCGCCGTGCGGGTGCACGTCATGATCCGGCGCGAGAGCACGCGCGAGCTGTTCGCCGAGGTCGCGGACGCCCCGTTCGATCCCGTGGAAGGTGTGCTGATCGCCTGCCATCGGCACTATGCGAGCTTACCCACCGACGTGCTGGTCGAGGTCAGCGCCATCGACGCGCAGGGGGGCTCGCGGATGGCCGCGTATTCGATTCCGCACGTTTTCGAATAGCCTTTAGAATTCCAACCAGGCTTCTGCGGGCAGTTCGCTGGGTGGTGCCGAACGGCGAACATTGAGCCACAGCGTGCACGACCGTTGAAGGCCTGACGGGGCTCTGGACATAGAAGCGCCATGCCGTCGGGATTCGCGCGGATGCTGCTCGTCACGTTGGGCGTCGCTTGCTTGGCCAGCTGTGCCCCGGCGGAGCCCGCCGCTGCGCCGCTGGCGCCCGAGGGCAAGAGCGATCGGGACATTCAAGGGGAGCAGCACGCGCTGGAGCGGCGGCGGTTGCACTTGGAAAAGCAGCTGCTGACCGAGCTGCGCAAGCTGCGCGACAGCCGGCAAGCTTCCACTGGCGCGGCGGAATCACCGCGCGACGACGCGCCCGCGGCCGCGGGCGCCGATGACCTGCTGCTGTTCGGCGGCCAGAGCTACGAGGTGTTCTTGGGCTGTCTGTGCGACGAAGAGCGGCCCGACTCGGTGTTCAACATGCTGGGCGAGCACGGCTCGCACATGTCGGCGAGCAGCATTCGCAACAAGTTTGCCCCCTACGGCTCGAACCACGACGACACGTCGGCTTGCAACCCCACTGCGGCCAAGCCGCCGCGCCTGGTCGCTGCCAACGGTAAGTCGCTCGGCCTGCTCACCTTGAACGCCTCGCTCACGAAGGGCATCAACATCCCGTCCGTGACCGACTGGCTCACGCGCATGTGCGGGGAATAGCCAAGGAGAGCGGCATTCAGCTGGTGACCACGCACGCCGATCCTGGCTTCACTGCGCCTTCGGCGCTCCCTCGCCTGCGGCTCGGGCCGTAGGCCTCCGTGGACTCCGTCCAGCCAGCTGGACTCCGTCCACTCCGGCTCGTTTTGGCTCCGGTCCGATGCTCACGTACGGGCAGTTCAAGGCGAGGCGAGGGAGCCCGTCGCTTGGTCCTCGCCAAAGCCTCGCCAGAAACCAGGCTTGGCGGGCGGGCAGCTGTCAACGCCAGCGAGTAGGAAGAGCGCGAGCCGCTAGAAGGACTCTTCGAGCTGCCGAATGTCTTGCTTGAGGTCGTAGGTGCGGCGAGGTGAGGGGGCCACGGGGCTGGGGTGCGCCAGCGCGGGGGCGGCAGCTTCTGCCTCGGAAGCTTCGCGATTGCGGCGCATTTCGAGCACCAGCGTGGGCGGGTATTCGATCTGGTACTGCACCTCGATGGTACGCTTTTCCTTGGGCCTCAGCGTGAGTGCAAAGCGCAAGATGCCCTTCGAGTCGGGCTTGGCGTCGGGGCTCACCCGAACGCCGCTGATCACGATGTCTTTGTCTTCCGACACGGGCACGCGATCGGCCAGCTCGAGCGGTACGGTATTGTTCGATAGGTTTTCGACCGTGACGATGAAGGCGAGCTGCATTTGGGTGCGCTGCTTGCGCACGAGCGCGCTGTGCTTCTTGTCGAGCACCCGCGAAATCTTGAGTTGGTCGGCAACGCTGAGAAACAGCGCGAATTTCTCACCGTCGGCGACGAAGTCCAGGTTGGTCATGCCCAGGAAGGCGCCGCCCTGGTACATGGCGACGTTGCCGGGCAGCAGCGATTGGCCGCTGTCGTTCAGCATCTCCAGCGTCTGCGCGGCGTTGAGCGACTGCTCGGGGGCCGCCACGATGGCCTTCTTGGCCTTGAGGGTGGCGTGACCGATCGGAACGCGCACGCTGCGCCCGTCGGCGCGCAGCCGCGTGGTGCCCAGCGCCTTGAACTGCGTGGTGGTGCCGCGTTGCTGCAGGCTCTGGAAGATTTGAACCGTCTTGCTCTGCGTGACCTGCAAAGACTCGAAGTTGGCTTGGTAGCTGGCTTCGAAGTTGCTGGCCGAGTCCACGCTCTGCACGCGTTTGTTCCAAAGCCTGTTTTGTCCTTGAAACGCGCTCTCGGCGCGCTTGAACGACGCCGAGCGGGTCTCGATGGTTTGGGTTTGGGCGCGCGTGTCGCCCAGCGTCAAGGCGGCCAGCTCGGGAATGCGCGAAGCCGCCGTCGACGATTGAGTCGAGAACGTCAGCTCGGCGTTGTCCCAATCTTCCCCGCTGGCCTGCGTGACCACGGCGAACGACGTGACCTCCACGTTGCCGCTTTCGCCCTCGCTGGTCCGTACCTCGTGCGCGCTCTCCCAAGTGGCGCCGGGCAGCATGTAGCTCAGCTCCAGTTCGGCGTTGCCCGGCGCCGCGCCCTGCACCGTGACCAGCACCTTGGTTTCTTCGAGCTGGGTCAGGCCGCGCAGCTCTTCGAGCAGCTTTTTGTTGGCCTCGATTTCGGGTAGCAGCTGCTGTCGCTCGGCCTGCACGGCGCGGCGTCCTTTGGCGATTTCTCGCAGCTTTTGCGCGATGAAGTCGAGCACGGCCGAGTAGGTACCAACGCCCACGCTGCCGCCAGGTGAGGGCGCCTTGCCAGGCGTACCGGCTGTCACGTCTTTGTCGAGCTTGTCGAGCGAGAATGGCTTGATGTCTTCGACTTGGCTCGCCTGCGCGTCGAGCACTTTGATTTCGTCGTCCAGCGTGAGCAGCCGGCTGTTGAGAGCACGCGCGTTCGCCTCGGCCTTGACGAAGCGTGGCTCGCTGGTGCGAGCCAGGTAGCCGCGCACGACACGCACGTCCAAGATGCGCCCGGTGGAGGCTGCGGCGCGTACAGAGCCTTCGTCCACCCAGCCTGGCAGTTGTCGAAAAGCGTACACGGTTGGGGTGGCGGCGAGCTTCACGGCACCGTGGCGTGAGACCAACGCGCGGTCCGAGTAGACGGTGACTTTGCCGATGGTCGACGTGACCGCGACAGCGTTGGGATCGTCGACGGTCGAAACCACGCTGGCTTGCGGGACACCGACGCTAGGCCCCAGGCCCGCGCTGCCCATCGCCGAGCCGGCGGGCTTTGGCGACTTCGTCGCGGGGCTGCAAGCCAGCAGCGCGGCAGCCGCGACCACGACGCCCAAGAGGTGGGGCTTTTGCCCCGCCCACCCACGAGACAGCCGCCCAAGTCCGCGTGTTTTCGACATCACGGCTCTCCAGTACGGTCCAGTCGCGATTCCGATCTATTGACTGCCTTTGGGGCTACGCGCGTGGCGCGGCTGGAATCGTTCAGCGACGCTGCCTTTCTGCGGAGATTTTGAAGGAACCGAGCCGCCTACCGCATTTCCAAGATCGCATGCGAATTCTCTTCGGCTCGATACTCCTGTGCGCCCTGGTCGTGACTGCCGCCTGCTCTTCGCAAGATGAACCGGAGAGCCCCAGCGCAGCCGGTACCGCCAGCTCGGCCGGGACCTCGTCCGGAGGCGCGGGCGGGAGCGGCATGATCATCGGCACCGCTGGCGTTGGTCCGGGCGGCTCGAGCAGTGTCGGCGGAACCAGCGCTGGTGCGGCGATGGCAGGTAGCGCTACGGGCGGCACCGCAGCCGGCGGCAGCGCGGGTGGCGGTGGTGCTGGTGGCGCCGCCGGTGCCGGTGGTGCTGCGGGGCACGTCGCGGTACCCAGCGCAGGCTGCGGCAAGCAGAACCCGGCCAAGGGTAGCCGCACCATCATGACCGGTGGTCAGTCGGCCATGTACAACGTGAACCTGCCCGCCAACTACGACGCCACCAAGCCGATGCCGCTCGGCTTTGGCTTTCACGGCTTTGGCAACGGCGCGTGTGGCCCCATGCAGGGCGAGTGTCGCGGCTTCGCGATGCTGCCTGCCGTAACCGTGTACATGAAGTCCATCAGCGACGGTTGGGAGCAGAGCGCCGTGCTGGAGCAGAACGTCACCTACTTCCAAGACGTGCTGGCGGTGATGAAGAGCGAATACTGCATCGACGAGAGCCGCATCTTCGTCGCTGGTGTCAGCTCGGGCGGGCAATTCATCGAGCACTTGACCTGTCGCTTCGGCGATACGCTGTGGCAAACCACGGCCGTCTCCGCTTCGGTCGTGAACGCTGCCAACAACAACTGCAAGGGCACTCCGCCCGCGCTCGTGATTCACGGCGTTACCGACCAGGCGGGCAACTACGGGCAGGGCGTGGCCGAGATGTTCGCCAAGCGCAACGGTTGCTCGGAGGCCGTGCCTGCAGGACTTGCCAAAGCCAAAACCGACATGCAGGCCGCCTTCGAAGCCAAACAGGCCGAGCACGTGTGCCTGGATTGGGACGCTTGCACCAAAAACCCGGTGCGTTTCTGCATCTCGTCGCAGATCACGTACGACGGCCTGACCCACGGCTGGCCGCAAGTGGGGGGCACGTTGATCGGCGACTTTCAGGGCACCATCAAGTAGCCGCGTGGACGCGAGCGGAGAGCGGCGCGGCGTCGCTCTGCGGGCTGAGCCCCGCTCAGAGCTTTTTCTTGTGGCCCGGTGCGGTGCGGTTCAAAACCGGATCGCCCTGAATGCGCTGGAGGTCGCGCACGAGCTCGCGCGCGCGTTCAATCCAGTAGTCGCGGCCCGGATCGGTCTCGGGATTTTCCGGCAGCGAGGCGCGCAGCGCCGCAATCACCTCGGGTGCCACCGTGGTTTCGAGCAGGGCGATGGCTTCGCCGCGGCTCGGGTACCGGTCCGACAGCGCGAGCTCGGGCTCGCGGTACACCGGGTACACGTCGCTCAAGCGCTCGCGCGGCCCCGTGCCGTTCGTCAACCACTCGACCGATACTGCCAGCGCGTGAGCGAGGCGACGCGCGGTGTCGAGTGGCAAGCGCGCGCCGCGTCCCTTGCTGCGCAGCGAGTTGACGTACTGCGACGTGAAGCCGGTGCGACGCGCCAGCTCGCCGCCGCTCAGGGCGCGCGCCTCCATCGCTTCGGCCAGTCGATCCTGCCAGTCGCTCACCCGCCCAGCTTAGCCCCGCCGCGCGCCTTCGGGTGCCATCTCCCGGCAGCTTGAGGAAGTTTTCTTCAATAAATTTGAAGCATTGAGACCCACACAGGCTCCATGGATGGCAACAGTTGACAACTATAGTTTCTGATCCAGATTGGAGGCATGCCTCACTCGTCAACTCGCATCGTGCTCGACGTCGCGGCTCGCACTCACGTGGGAGCCAAACGAACCGAAAATGAAGATCGCGTGCTGGTGGCTGATTTGGACGCCGGCTCGGCTCACGTGGGGGCCTTCAGTGGGCGGCTTCAGGTGGGGAGCGGCGGCGCCTTGCTGGCCGTGTGTGACGGCATGGGAGGTGAAGCCGGAGGCGAGGTAGCTAGCACCACGGCGGTGCAGAGCCTGTTTCGAGAAGCCGCTACGGCGCTGCCGGGCCGCAGCAGCCAGGGCGTGGCGCGCGGCTTGTTGGAAGCCGTACGCAGCGCCAGTCGTGACATCGAAAGCTTGGCGCAGGTGCGCGTCGAGCTGAGCCGCATGGGCACCACCGCCACGGTGTGCGCGCTCGCCGAGCAGCAGCTAATCGTGGCGCAAGTCGGCGACAGTCGCGCCTACCTGCTGCGCGGAGAGCGGCTGGTGCAGCTCACACGCGACCAAACGCTGGCCACGTTGCTGTTCGAACGCGGGCAGCTGACCTTGGAGCAGTTCGATTCCTTCGAATTCGGCCACGTCATCTTGCAAGCGCTGGGGCACGTGGGCGGCGTGGACGTCGACCTCGGCGAGCTGGGTTTGGCGCACGGCGATACGCTGCTGATCTGCTCGGACGGGCTCTACGGCTGCGTTGACGACGCTCGCGTCGCAAAGACCCTGCGCGCTCATGAGCCGACTGAGGCTTGCGACAAGCTCATCGAGCTCGCCTTGGAGGCTGGGGCGCCAGACAATGTCAGTTGTTTGGTGGCGCGAACCAGCGGCGCACTGCCGTCCAGCGAAGCGGCGCCGCAGCTCGCCAAGGTCGTGCTCGCGCCCGAGCCTTTGCCCGAGGAGTCACGGATTGAAGCGCCCGCGACGGTGCCGCCCACAGAGCGCGCCCCAACGGCCGCGGCAGGCCCGCTGGCTCGCCTGCGGGCGTTCTTTCAAGGCTGATCTTGCCGTGCGCAGCGCGTCGTTGCCGCCGCTCCCGGCCGTGCCCGCGCCGCCGGTCACGCCGGTGCCGCCATTCGTCGAGCCGCTCGCGCCACCGCCGCCAAGAGCACGCACGGCCGAATCACGCTCACTTTGTGTCCAGCGCGCACCCATTCCCGTTGAAAGGCTCGCCCTGATCCCTCCGCTGCCTGACCCCTGACCCCTGACCCCTGACCCCCCCTAACTTGCGGCTTGCTCGCCGATATCTGTGGGCTCGAGCACGGTCTTGGGCGCGCCCTTTTGCACGCACTTGATCATGGCTTGGCCGACCTGCGTCAACGTCAGCCCCGGCAAGAACAAGTTGAACAGCGGGTACAGCACCTTGATGGGTTGGTAGACGCCTTTGATGTGCTTCTGCCCGAGCGTCGGCTTCATCAACCCCGGGCGGAAGTTGTACACGGCTTTGAACGGCAGCTTAGCCAGCGCGTTCTCGGCTTTGCCCTTCACGCGCGCCCACATCACCTTGCCCTGCTCGGTGCCGTCGGTGTGGCTGCCCGAAACGTGCACCAGCACCATGCCCGGGTTCAGGCGCAGCAGCACCTGAGCAAAAGCCAGCGGCGTCTCGTACGTCACCTTCGTGTAGTCGGCTTCGCTCATGCCGACCGAGCTCACGCCCGCACAATAAAAGCAGGCGTCGAAGCCCGAGAGCTGCTGCTCGACCGCGGCGAGGTCGCGAAAATCCGGCACGAGGCACTCGCTCAGCTTGGGGTGCGCGTGACCACAAGAACGCCGTGAGACGGACAGCACGCGCGACACGGCCGGGTTCGCGAGGCACTCGAGCAGCACGCCTTCGCCGACCATGCCGGTCGCGCCCGTGAGGATCACCTTCATGCGCTGGACAGTAGCGGTAAGCGCAGCGTGAAGGTAGCGCCTTGCCCGGCGACCGAATCCACCTCGATCCTTCCCGTGTGCTCGCTGACCACGGCCTGCACCACGTTCAGGCCTAGGCCGCTACCGTTGGCGCCCTTGGTGGTGAAAAACGGCTGAAACAAGCGCTGGCGATCGCTGGCTGAAAGCCCCACGCCGAAGTCGCGCACCTTCACCACGGCTTCGTTGGCTTCGGCGGCCAAGATGATCTCGATGGCGCCGCCGTTCGGGCTCGCGTCGCGCGCGTTGATGATCAGGTTGAGCAGCGCTTGCTGCAAGCGCTCGGCGCGGCCCTTGATCGCCAGCTGCGTGACCTTGGGAAAGGTGACCTCCAGGCGATGGCGCCGGCCCAAGGCGTAGCCGAGCGGGCGCGTCATGTCGCGCACCAGCGCGACCAGGTCCACGGTTTCGCCGGCTTTCGCTGGCTCGGCGCCGACGCGCAGCATGCTGCGCGTGAGCTCGCGCGCGTTGTCGAGCGCTCCGCGCACGTTGCGCATGACCTCGGCCTGCTTGGCGTCGGTATCCAGCTCGAACACCGCGGCCTCGATGACCTGGAGAAAGTTGTTGAAGTCGTGGGCAGCGCCGGCCGCAATCTGTCCGACATGGGCCAGTCGCTGGTTCCTGGCTAGCTCCTCGGCGCTGGCCTGGCGCTTGGCTTCGGCTTCGTGAGCCGCCGTCACCTCTTGCAGCAACAAGAGCGCGCCAGGCGCTTTGCGATCCGGGTGGCGCCAGCGGCAAATCGACCAGCAAAAGTGCCGTTCGGAGCCGTCGGCGGCTCGCATCGTCTCTTCGGGCTGCGACTGCTGGCGCTCGACCTCACCAGCCAAGCACCGTCGGACCGCGCGCGCGAGCTCCGGCAGTTTGATTGGCAACGCGCTCTCGAGCGGCGCACCCGTCTTCGATTCGGGCAGCGCCTCCGCCCAGGCTCGGCTGAAGCCGAGCAGGCGGGTGTCGGCGTCGAGCCAGGCGACCGACGTGGGCACGGCGTCCAAGAAGAAGCGCAGCTGTTCGTCGCTGGCGCGCAGGCGCTCCGACAAGTAGCCTCTTCCGTTCTCGAGCAGGAACAAGCCCCACAAGAGTGGCGTCAAAACCGAGAGCTGATCGGCGATCGTGTCGGCCCAGATCATGCCTTGCGTCTCGAGTACGTTGGCCACGTGCCCCAGCGCCAAAAGGCCGATCAAGCCCAGCGCGGCGGTGCGCAGCACGCCGGGCAGGCGCGTTGACCCACGGGTGAGCACGAACGCAGTCAGGGCCGCCAGCAGCCCGAGCGTTTCCAACACGATGATGATCATGCCTCTGCCCGGCGCACTTTCAGTGCCCAGAGCGCCAGCATCAACGACTGCGCGAGGTACGTGGCATGCTCGATGGCGTTGAAGAAATCATACGCAAAGGCATGCTCGACGATGGTGGCGGTGCTGCCCAAAATGAAAAAGCACACGCCTCCGAGCAGGTAGCCCCATTCCGGGACCCGGCGCAGCTCTCGGCGAAAGTACACACTCGCGGCGGCCAGCAGCAGGGCGCTGAACAAAACCGTGAGCTCGCGTTGGTCGAATGGCGGCCGCCCCATCGTTCCCTTCAATAGCCCGTACAGGCGCTTCGGCGCCAGTCGCAGCCAGCAACGCCCCTTAATCACACGTGTTATCGCTGGGACGGGACTTATGGCAGCGGGCTCCAAGAGAAGAGTCAGTTCGGATCCGAACTGGCCCGTCTGCAGAAAGAAGAAGTCAGTTCGGATCCGAACTGTCTTGGGCTGCGCACGAAGGCGCCTGCGCAGCGTGCGCGGCGTCTTGCTCGATGCCGTCGTTTCTACGGAGTTTGTTGGGGGAGGCCGTGTTTGTCGTGGGCTGCCCAGCTGGGCAGCTTGATGCTGGGCCTGCCAAGAGTTGCTATAAAGATGCGAGAGATGGGAAAGACGGCGCTGGTCAATTGCCCGGAGTGCGGCGCAGAAAACGAGGTGCTGCTGTCCGAAGGCACCTTCGAAGACAACTTGCGACGTGCGTCGTTCAGCTTTGCTTGCCGCGTGTGCGGCGCGGCGTTGCCTGATCAGGCTCCGCTGCCAGCCGAGCCACCCGACGACACAACCGATACCTGAGCCGCAGCGCTGCGCTTTTCCCATGGCCCGGCCCGGCGTCGGACATGACGCTGAGGTGATGCGCCGGGTCGATCAATCGCGTTCTACTGTCTCCGTTCTTTTCTGCGCTGGGTTCATTCTCACGCAGCTGGCTTGCAGCGCCACGAACGGCGACGGCAGCAGCATCGGCACCCTGGGCACTGGCGCGACCGCGTCCACCGGCAGTGGTGGCAAGCCCAGCGTCGTCGCCAACTCGGGAGCCAGCGGCATCATGCTCGGCGAGGTAGGCGGAATGACGGTAGCTGACGGTGGCACCGGCGGCGCCAAGGCTGTCACGACGCTCCCCGAAGGCTTCCACGCGACCGACATCGGCGGCTACAAGCTCGGCGAGCGCGTCACCGAAGGTGGCGGCGGGACGTTCGGCGCGGGCGGCACGTTTGGGGCAGCTTCTGGCTCGGGTGGCGCGGCTGGCAGCGGCGGCGGCCCCGTGGGCGACTGCGGCAACATCTTGCTCGGCGTGGTGCGCGACTTCAAAGGCGCCGACGAAGGCGGCCACCCCGACTTCGAGACGGCCAAGATCTACGGCGGCGACGTGACGCCCAACATGGTGGCGATGGCGCTCGGCGCCGATCGCAAGCCCGTGTACGCGTCGAAGTGCGAGATCGGAAGCCCGGGTGGCATGGACGTGTGCCCGTTCGGCGCGCAGAACACGAACCAAGCGGCTTTCGAGCAGTGGTACCACAACACGCCGGGCGTGAATGACCCCTACACGGTGTCCATCTTCTTGGCGCCGCGTCCGGGTGGCATCTTCACGTTCCAGAGCCTGGCGTACTTTCCGATCGACGGCGCCGGCTTCATGGGCTCGAAGATGGCCGACGACAACATGAATCACAACTTTGGTTTCACCACCGAGCTGCACACGCAGTTCTTGTACAGCGGTGGTGAGACCTTCAATTTCCAGGGCGACGACGACGTCTGGGTGTTCATCAACAACAAGCTCGCGGTCGATGTCGGAGGCCTTCACCCCATGCAGCAGCGCAACGTGGATCTCGACGCTTCGGCTGCGGCGCTGGGCATCACCAAGGGCACCATCTACCCGCTCGACTTGTTCCACGCCGAACGTCACACGTCGGCGTCCACCTTCCGCATCGACACCAACCTGTCGTTCACGGATTGCGGCACCGTGATCCCGGACAAGGTCAAGTAGCGCGTTTCAGGCCGCGCCGCGCGGCCGGGCGGCGCCGTTCAGACGCTGGCGCGGCGACGACGCAGCAACAGCGCGCCGACGAGCAAGAGCCCGGCGCCGCTGGACGCGCGCCCGGCGTTGCCGAGCGGCGCCAGGGTGCAGCTCGAGTCTTGATTCGTTTCGGTGTCCGAGCCGAGACCGTTGCCGGTCGAGCTGCTGCCGCCGCTGCCAGAGCCGGCGGTCGTGGTCGGAGTGCCGCCGGTCATGCTGCTGGTGGTGCCCGCTGCGCCCGCGCTGGTGCTGGTCGTCGTGCCGGCAGTGCCGCTCGGCGCGCCGCCAGTGCCGTCAGCGCCACCCGTACCGCCCGCGCCGGAGCCTGCCGCGCCGCCCGCGCTGCTGCCGCCCGTGCCAGCGCCGCCTCCACCGACCAAATCGAACTGCAAGAAGCCGTACTGCAAGTGATCTTTGACCTCGACGTGGAAGGTCATCAGCTGCACGCCCGCGCTCAAGTCGACCTGCGCAAAGTTCGGGTACTTGCGCCACTTGTGATAGTCGTTCGTGCCTTCGAACTCGATGTTGCCCGACTTGTTGGCGCCGTCGAGCGGGCGGGCTTGGTTGTCGACCTTGCCGGAGCCGTCGTTGAACCAGATCGACAAGC
Organism: Polyangiaceae bacterium; assembly: GCA_036261775.1. Classification (GTDB taxonomy): domain Bacteria; phylum Myxococcota_A; class Polyangia; order Polyangiales; family Polyangiaceae; genus PMG-095. The sequence continues at coordinate 48,577 of DATAKF010000288.1, forward strand.
CGCAGGGCGTGTTGGCGCAAGCCCAGTTGGAGCTCACGTTGTATTTGCCGGCCTGCTTTACGTCGACGGTGACGCGCACCCAATCGACGGTGTGGGCGTAGCCCATGTAGTACTCGTAAGGGGCGGCTTCGCTCGGGTAGCGGGTGCCGTCTTCCCAGAAGTCTTCGCTGCCTTCGGTCGGGACTTCCTTCTTCTTGTTGGTCTTGCAGATGTTGGGCAAGTTCAAGTTGCCCACACGAAAGTCGTCACCGCTGATCGGCGAGTAGCCTTCGGCGACGGCGTTGTCGCGGCGATGGTCGGCGAAGAACGCCACGTTCAGGCCGCCCTCGTCGAGCTTGGCAAGGTCGACCCGGCCAGGAATGGCCTGCGCGGTGCCCATGTACGGGGTGCCCGTGTAGTCGGCGGGAAGGGCGGCTTTGGCCTCGAAAGTCCACGCGAAAGCCGCGGCCGGCAGCAAAACGAGGCAAGCGAGCGGAGCGTGGGAATGCGCCATGGCGTCCGGTTAGTTTCCGACCCAGCCCGGGCCCAGCATCCAATTTTGAGGCAGCCCGGAATCGCTTCATTTTCGAGCCCGCTCGCGCTGCCTCGGGGCTCGGGAGCCCCGGCGCAGGTGGCTTGCCGTGATCCAGAGTTCGTGAATATACGTGAGCGCGTTGACGCCAGAGCGCGTCGTTGAAGGAAGCAAATCATGGGCAATCTAAAAGGCAAGCGGGCGTTCATCACGGGAGCCTCGCAGGGCATTGGCGCTGCAATCGCGGAGGGGCTCATCGACGCGGGCGCAGATCTCGTGCTGCACTACTTCAACAGCGACGCCACGCCGCGCGCGCTCGCCGAGAAGGCCAAGAAGCTCGGGCAACGCGCGCTCGTGCTGCAAGCCGACCTGCGCAAAGAGGCCGAAGCGCAGAACGTCGTCAAGCAAGCCACCGACTTCTTGGGCGGGCTCGACGTGCTGATCAACAACGCCGGCTCGCTCGTCGGTCGCAGGAAGCTCGAATAGGTCGACGTCGAGTACTGGGACGAAGTGATCCGCATCAACCTGACGACCATGATGTTCGTGACGCGCGCTGCCGTGCCGTCGCTCATCGCTGCGGGAGCGTCGAGCATCGTGAACGTCGCGTCGCTCGCCGGGCGCAAGGGCGGTCACGGCGGCTCGCTCGTGTACTCGAGCACCAAGGGCGCGGTCATCACTTGGACGCGCGCGCTGGCGGCCGAGCTCGGTCCCAAGGGCGTGCGCGTGAACTGCGTGGCGCCCGGGTTGATCTTGGGCACGCGCTTTCACGACACGCACACCACCAAAGAGTCCGCTGACGAGACGGTGCGCGGCATTCCGCTCGGCCGCGGCGGCAGCGCCGAAGATATCGCGCGTCCGGTCGTGTACCTGGCGTCCGAGTACGACGGCTTCATCACCGGCGCGACCCTGGACATCAACGGTGGCGTCTACTGCGCTTGAGCGCCTGGCGGCTTCCGTAAAAATCGTGCTGAGCTAACCAGCTTCCGACCTGCCGATCCATTGCTCGGCAGGTCGCGATGTGTCGTCGAATCCTGAGCCGTCGTGCGGCGGGGTGGGAACTGAGGGCTGAACCAAGCAATTGGGCGAATCAGACCCGAGGTAATCGATGGCTTCATCGCGTAGGCAAGCGCCTGGTCGGCACGACCAGCGAGCGCTTGCGGCAGGTTTTGGCGCAGCTTTGTGCGCAATCGTGGCGGGTGCTGCGAGTTGCAGCACGCCGGCGTCTTCGCCGAGCTCGGGCGGGGCGGGCTCAACCGGGGTCGCGGGCAGTAGCGTGGCGGGCGCGGGTATCGCCGGTCAGCTCAACGGTGGAAGTGCCGGCGCTGCTGGCAGCGCCGGGTCGAGCACGGGCGGCACGGGCACGAGCGGCGTCGCGGGCAACGAAGCCGGCGGCAACGGCGCGGGCGTTGGTGGCGCGAGCGCAGGTGCTGCTGGCAGCGCGGGTGCTGCTGGTTCGGGCGGCACCGCGCCTGCGGTGCTGACCACCTGCATGACCGAGCCTGCCGCGACCCCGCCCGCGCTCAAGAAGACGCCTATCGTGCGTTTGCCTGGTGGCGACCAAGCGGGTGAGGTCATCGCCGTGCCGGGTGAGCCGGGCTTCTACGTCTTGGGTCACCGCACCGGTAAGGTGTTTTACGTCGTGAACAACAAGCTCGACCCGACGCCGATGGCCACCGTGGCCGTCAAGAGCAACCCGGGGCAGGACGAGCAAGGCCTGCTCAGCATGGCCATTCACCCCAATTTCGCGCAAAATCACCTGTTTTATCTGCTGTACACGGCGCCCAACGCCAACATTCACATCGAAGAGCTCGAGCGCACCAGCGTCACCAGCTCCAAGCCCACTGGCAAAGTCATTTGGGACAAGCCTCGCACGGCGGGCGGTGAGTTCCACAATGGAGGGCAGATTGCGTTCAACCCCAAGGACGGCGGCAAGCTGCTGCTCTATCACTCGGTGGGCAACACCTCCAACGTCGGCGACTCTGGCAAGGCCGAGGGGACCGTGGGGCGGGTGTTGATTCACGACCTCGCAGGGGCCGAAGGCAACGGTACGACGCTGGGCTACGGCTTGCGCAACCCCTACCGCATGCACATCGATCGCGGCACCGGCGACATGTACATCGGCGAGACCGATGATCCGGCGGGCGGCGCCGTCTACTACAGCGCCTTCACCAACCCGACCAAGGACTACGGTTACCGCGGCAACAGCATCAAGAGCGGCATCACCGGCAAAGAAGGCGACAAGGCCATGATTGGCGGCATCGTTTACCGTGGCAACGAGATCCCGGGCCTCTGCGGGCGCTATTTCTATTCGACCTGGCCGGGCGGCGCCATTCGCTCGCTCGTGGTCAAGGACGGCAAGTTGTCCGGCAACGCCATGACGCACGACGGTCTGGGCATCGGCGGGCTCGACTCGTTCGGTGAAGACGGCGCAGGCGAGATGTACATCTCGACGCAGGGCGGCGAAGTCTATCGCATCGAAGCCCAGTAATTGATGACGCCAAGTCGCGCGCTTTGGGCAGTTTTTGGCCTCACTTGGGCGTTGCCCGCGTGTGGTGCGGACTCTAACGGGGTCGAGGGGGCGGCTGCCGGCTCGAGCTTGGGTGGCAGTGCACCTACAGTTGGCGGGTCAGGTGGTGGCGCCGGTTCGGCCGCAGTGACGGCTGGTGCGGGCGGCACCGCTGGCGCTCCGCCTGGCTCGGGCGGCACGGCCGGTAGCGCTGGACGGGCGCAAGACGACTGTGCGACGGCACCCCAGTCTTTGCTGTGCGACCCGCTGCAGCCAATGCCCAAGACTTTGGCGGCCACCGGGGTGTTTCCGGCAGCTCCCGACTTTAGCCAGCACTCCCCGCGCCTGCTCGGCTTCACGCCGTTCCCAGCGTTGTGGAGCGACGGGCTCGAGAAGCAGCGCTTCCTGCTGCTACCGAGCGGCAAGCAAATCGACAACCAAAACCCCAAGGCTTGGGTGTTTCCCGTCGGCACGCTGCTGTTCAAGACGTTCTTCGACGACAGCGGCGTGGCAGGCGCTGCCCGACCGATCGAGACGCGCGTGATTCGCCGCGTCGGCACCGAGAGCGACTTCACCGAGTACGACTACTACCTGTACCAGTGGAATCCGGCCGGAACCGACGCCGATTTGGTGGTCGACGACCGCAACGGCGACAGCCAGGCCACCGTGCAGGTCAAGATCACCGTGAACCGCATGCAGGACGGCAAGCCGTTCAGCTTGAACGCAGGACAACCGTTCGACCACACGCTACCGTCGCGCGACAACTGCGCCGACTGCCACCATGAGAACGGCGTCGCCTTTCAAACCTTCATCGGCTTCGACGAGCTGCGGCTCAACCACAAGCTGACGGCCGCTTCCGTCAAGACTCAGCTGGAAGAATTCCAAGCCGCCGGCGTCTTCACCCAAGCGCCGCCCGCGGCTCCGCGCAGAATCGTCGAGAGTGACCCGACGCTCCGCCAGGTGAAAGAGTTCGTGCTGGGTAACTGCGTGCACTGCCACAACGAGAAGGGCAGGGTCTTCGACCTGGCGCCCGAAGTGTTCGTGGCCAACACCGTGAACCAAGCCACGAGCGCGCAAAGCGTGCATCCGCCTGCCGGTTGGTTCCGTGTGACGCCCGGGCAGCCCGAGATGAGCGTGCTGTTCGTGCAAGCGCGGCGCGCTCCGTTGCCCGAGCCGACCACGGCGGGTGACAACCGCCTGCGCCCCATGCCGCCCATCGGCGTGAACGACCTGGCGCCCGATCCGGCGGGGCTGAGCGCGATACAGGCGTGGATCAAGAGCCTTAAATAGCGCACCGGTGCGGGTTTTTGGTGGCTTGTTGAGTCGAAGAAAAGCGTGTCTAGTCACGTTTCTCATGAAGAATCTCAACTGGGCTTTCGTGGTGGTGGTGGCGGCGGTGTTGCCTGCTTGCGGCAAGAGCAAGGTAGAGCAATGCAACGCCTTCGTAGATCGCGCGACGCAGTCGCAGAAGATCATCAACGGCCTCAAGCTCGAGAGCGAAGACGTGGCCGAGCTGGAGAAGGGCGCCGCGTCGGTCGAAGCCGAAGCCAAGGCCTTCGAGTCGTTGGAGCTCAAGGACGAGAAGCTGATCGGCTTCCGCGCGTCGTATGGCGCTACGCTCGGCTCGCTCGGCAAGATCTTGCGTGATCTAGCGGCGCTGCAAAAGGACGCAAAAGATCCGGCCAAGGCTGCCGCGCTGGAAGAGCAGACCAAGAAGATCGACGCCGAGGCCGACAAGGTCGAAAAACAAGAGAGCGACGTCGTCGATCAGGTCAACGTCTACTGCACCGGCTCCAAGTAAGTCGGGGCGTTCGCTGCTAGGGATGGGGGCGGTGAGGCCGCTTGGGATTGCCTTTGGTGGCTTTGCCGCCGGGCTGCGCTACGAAAGTTGCCTCACAAATCCCCCAAATTCGGCTGATCATCTGCTCGGGTGACCAGCCGGCGTCGACGACCAGCTGGTGGTAAGCGTCGACCGAGATCCAGACCGCCAGCAGGTCGACGGCTTCCTCGAGCTTCCAAGCCGGGTTGAAGTGGCCGTCGGCCTGCAGGCGTTCGAGCCCGAGCCTCATGGCGTTGCGCTTGACGTCCAAGCGTGTGCGCCAAGCGACGGCTGCCGCGGAGTCCGAAAGCGCAGCGGTGCTGAGCACCAGCGCCATATCGTGCACCCGCACCTCGATCAGGACGATGGCTTGGATGCCCGCGTGCAGCATCTCGATGCCGCTCTTTGCGGCGAGTACTGGCGCGGTCAGCTCGTCCAGCTTTTCGACGACGTGTACGTGCTCGACCAAGGCGAGCAATAGCTCGGTCTTGGAAGCGAAGTGCGATTTGTAAACCGCCTGGCGACTCACGCCGGCTGCCTCGGCGATGTCCTCGAGGCTGACGCCGTGAAAGCCGCCTTTCATGAGCAACGTGCGGGCGGCGTCGAGCAGGCGCAGGCGCGTCTCTTCTTTTTGGGTTGACATCCTGTAAACCGCGACTAGTTTACATTGTGTCAACCGGTGGCGCCACTTGGTTCCGCCACATTTCAAGAAGGGACAAAATCCGTGAGAATTCATCATTTTACGGTGCCGGCTCGAGAGCCGGCCCGGGTTGCTGCCGTGCTCGCCGAGATCCTGGGCGCGCGCGTCGTGCCGCTGCCGCACCCGGTAGGCACGCTGCTCGTCTACGCCGACGATCAGGATGGCAGCGCCATCGAGGTCTGGCCGGCGCAGCTGCGGATCAATTCCAGCGCGACGGATCTCGAGCTGCGTGAGCTGCCGCTGCCCGAAGCGTGGCCGCACCACGCCTACGTGACCAGCGACGCCTGCGACACCGAAAGCATCTTGGCTATTTTTGCGCGCGAAGGTTGGTGGGCCGAGCTAGCGCACAATGGACCGCCGAACGGCGGCTTCAGCCTGGTGCGCGGCCGCATCGAAAACCACACCGGTATCGAGCTGGGTGGAGCCGACATGCGCCAGCAGTACGAAACCTTCGTGGGCATCGCTGCGCGGAGGGCGTCATGAACAGAGTCGTCAAGCGCGCAGCGCAAGTCCTGGGAGGGGTTGGCGTCCTGGTTGTCGTGGCGTTCGGCACGGCCGAGCTGAAGTCACGCGCGCGGCTGGGGCAGAAGTTCGAGGTGCACCGCATCGAGCTGCCGTTGCCTGCAGCGAACGATCAATCCGCCGTGCTTCGCGGGCAGCACTTGGTCAGCGCTCGCTACGGCTGCTTGCACTGTCACGGCGAAAACCTGGGCGGCGGCGTGATGATCGACCAACCGGGTGTGGGCAAAGTGCTGGGCCCCAACCTGACTTTGGGCAAAGGCGGCACCACGCGCGGCTACAGCATGGCGGATTGGGACCGCGTGGTGCGGCACGGCGTCAAACGCGACGGCACGGCCAGTATCATGCCGTCCCAGGACTTTTTCCGCATGTCCGACGCAGAGCTGTCCGACATCGTCGCGTACGTGCGCTCGCGGCCGCCGGTCGACGCCGAGGTGTCGGCGCCGCGCTTTGGTCCGGTCGGCAAGGTGCTGCTGGCGCTCGGCAAGCTGCCGCTGGCCGCCGAGCATCAAGAGCCGAACCGCGCGCACCCGAGCGAGCCGCCCGCGACGGCCGACAGCGTGCAGTTCGGCGAACACCTAGCCGCGACCTGCACGGCCTGCCATCGCTCGAACTTGGGAGGAGGTCCGATGCCGTTCGGGCCTCCGGATTGGCCAGCCGCCGCCAACCTTACCCCGCACACCACGGGCCTCGGTGATTGGAGCTACGAGGACTTCGAGCGGGCGCTCACGCAAGGCATCAGCAAAGACGGGCGTGAGCTGAAGGAGCCGATGAAGGGCATCGTGCCGTCCGCCAAGGGCATGTTGCCGACGGAGCGCAAAGCGCTTTGGACGTACCTGCAGAGCCTGCCCCCTGTGGCGGCGAACAAGGGCTAGCGCAAGGCTCGGGACGTGACGGGCGGGGCGGGCTCCTTGGCGCTGCTGCCTCGCGCATGCTCGCGAAGCGACCTCGGCTCGGAGCCCTCACAAACGCCAAAAGTCAGTTCGGAGCCGAACTGACTTTTGGGTTTCGAACGGCGCCGAGGCAGGATCAGGGCGCGGCGGGCGGCGCGCTGATCTCTTTGTTCAGGCGAGCCAGCTCGGTCTTGAAGTTGGCGGTCGTCACCTTCTCGAAGGCTTCGTCTTCGAAGTCTTGAGGGGCGGGCACGCTGGCTTCGTCGAGCGGGGGCTCGACCGCGGCCACCGGGGCTGCGGGCTCCGAGGCGGGAGTGGGAGTGAGCGCTACCGGGGCCGGTGCAGCCGACGCCGCGGCGACGGCGCTCGGGGCTTCCTCCGGCGCCTTCTTCTTGAGGAATTTGCAGCCACCGAGGCTGGTGGCGCCGAGCGCGCCGAGCACGAGCACACCGAAGAGTTGGCGATTCATTTGGCAGCTCCCGCCGCGACCGGCAGCGCGCCGCTGCGCAGCGCGTTCATGGCCTCTGCGTTGCGGTTGTCTTCTTTGGTGATGAGAATGTCGACCGCTTGCACGGTCTTGGAGTCGTTCGCCTTGGTGGCGAGCGCGCGGATGCGCTGCAGGTAGGCGGTGCGCTGCGCGTGCAGCTTGAGCTCGGCCGCGGCGCGCGTGTCACGCAGCAAGGTACCGCCCCAGCGGGCTTGGAGGTTGTCGAACTCGGCCTTGCGCCGCTCAGGGCGGGTCTTCTTCAGCTCTTCGATGTCGAGGCTGATGGCGACGGGTGGCTTGGGCGCGGTGCTGGTGGCGGCCGCTCCGCCCGCTCCGCCTGCTCCGCCTGCTCCGCCGCGACCGCCGGCCGCCGCTGCGGTGCTTGCTGCGCCGCCGGTGCCCGACGCGCCGCCAGCGCCCGTGGGCCTGGCAGTGGTGGTCGGCGTCGCAGTCGGCGTCGCGGTGGTGACAGCAGTCGGCGTCGTGGTGGGCGTGGTCGTGGGCGTGGTGGTCGGCGCCGCCGTGGGCGTCGGGTTGGCGGTGGGCCTCTGGATCTGGCTTTGCCGAGCTTTCGATGCGGCGACAGCTGCGTCCTGCCGCGCTTTCAGCGCTTGCAGACGCTGTTGCGGAGTGAGAGGAGCCGGCGTGGTCGACTGCGCGAACGCAGTGCCCACGACGACACCAGACGCGATCAGCATAGCCGCAGCGAACAGGGGTTTTCTCTTCATCAGCATCGCTCTCAGGTAGATAGGGGCGGTGGCCCGCCCGAGCAGACTACTTTGCGCTCGTGCATGCAAGCTTGGCGCAGCTGTCGGCCGGCCAGACCTTGGGCATGTTGTTCGGGAAGTTCGACGCGTCATTGGCCCACTTGGCGTCAGGCTGCAGGCTCGAGCTGGTAGCCATGCAGTTGAGCAGGTTGGTCGTCGTTGCAGCCATTTGCTGCGGCGCCCAGTCCGAGAAGTTGCTGAAGTCGGGCTCGGGATCGGAGCTGGCGCCGAACGTGACGCCGCAGCTGCGAACGCGGTCTCGCTTCACCACTTCGTCGACCTCGGCGCGGGCGTTCTCGATGCAGAGCGAGATGGCTTCGTACTCGCCGGTGCCGTCGCCATCGGCGCTGAAGCAATCTGGGTCGTCGAGGCAGGCGGTGAGCTCGGCTTCGCAAAGATCAGCCAAGCAATCTTCGCAGGTCGCGTAGACAGGGAACGTGGGGGCCGCGCCGCCTTCGCCACCCGCGCCGGCCGTGACGGCTGCAACGCCGCCAGCGTCGGTGCCAGCCGTGTACGACTTGCCGCCGGTGGAGGTGGGCTCGCCGCCTTCGCCGTCGGCGCCGCCGGTGTTGCCGTTCTTGCCAGCCGTGCTGCTGGTGCCGGCGCCGCTGTTGTCGTTCGGACAGATGCACTCGCCGAAAACACCGTCGGAGTCGCACACTTGGTAGCCCGTCAGGCCGCCAGGGCAGTCACAGCCGGTGTCCTTGTCGCCCTTCTCGCAGCTCTCGTCGGTGGAGTTTTTGACCGTGCAGTTGGCCAAAAACAGGCCCACGGTCGCCGAAGCCA
>DATAKF010000290.1:0-4110 GCA_036261775.1 Polyangiaceae bacterium
GTCGCCGCAGTCGTGGGCGCGCTGGGATTTGACCAGCACGAAGGTGACGAAGATCAACGGCACGTTGAATCCGGTCAAAGTCGACGCCGAGCTGCTGGCCGAGACCAACAACTTCGAGCTGTTCGACAAGGGTTACCGCGAGCCGACGCGCTCGCACATGATCGGCATCAAATCGCCCATCACGGTGCGGGCCAAGCTGGGGGTGCGCCCCAAGGCCTTCGAGATTTACGACGCCAAAACCGAGTTTGGACGCAGCCAAATGCTGGCCAAGCTGGTCAGCATCGCGTTCGCCAACGGCGACGTCACGCTCGACGTCGAAACCCCCACCACGCTCGAGCTGGCCGACATCTCGCCGCTCGTCACCATCCCCATCTCCGGTCACGGCAAGCTCGACGCGAAGATGACGATGAACGACGGCTACCCGACGCTGCTCGGCAACGCCAAGATCGACGACTTCATCATCGGCGGCTTTCCGGTCGGCAACATCGAGTCCGCCAAGGCGAAATTTCAGCTGCTGTTCTTGGAGCTGACGGACGTGGTCGCCAAGAAGGGCACGTCGGTGCTCAAGGCGCCCAGCGCGCGGCTCGACTTCGACACCAAGGCGTCGCTGCTCGTCAACGTCAACGCCAAGAGCGACTCCTTCGACCTGCGCGACTTGTTCGCCATGTGGCACTTCGACGAAGACCCGCGCTTCGACGACGTGAAGGGCAAGGTCGGGCTGGATACCCAGGTGCGTTACGTCTTTGGCGGCCCCGAAGACAAATGCGGCGGCGGCATCTTGCAGACCAAAGGCCACGTGAAGGTGCTCGACCTCGACATGTTCGGCGAGCGCTACGACGGCGGCGAGGGCGACTTCGACATGAACTGGTTCGATCGCGACGCCACCATCCAAGGTGTCGATCTCGACGTGCCGGCTGTCACGCTGCGCAAAGGTCCCGGCCTGATTTTGGGCTCATTTGGCATCCGTCGCGGCGCGCGCGTCAGCGGCAACCTGACCGGCACCGAGGTGCCGCTGTCCAAGTTCGACACCTTGCATCCACTGCTCAAGGCGGCCGACGGTCGCGCCACCGCCAGCGGGGAGCTGGGCGGCACGCTCGACGCCTTGACCTTGAAGGCGCGCGCCAAAATTTCCGAGCTGCGCCTGGGACGCGCCACGTTTCCGCCGTCCGACTTGACGGTACGGCTCGAACCGGTGGTGCAACCCCAGAAGCAAATCGGCACGACCAAGTGCGGCTTGCCCACGTTTCCGCCGCTCGACAAGAACGAGTACAACGCCGACAAGGTCGCGGGCGTCTTTCACATCGACGGGCAAATGCTGGGCGGGCAGATCAAGCTCGACGACTTGACCGTCACCCGGCAACGTAAAAAGACGGTCGCCGGCAAGGTGCAGTTCGACAAGTTCGACTTGGGTGCGGCCGCAGAAGGCGCGCCGCAGGTCGCGCTCTCCGACGTCAGGCCGTCGGGCTCCTTGAGCGCGCTGATGGACATCAAGCGCTGGGACCTCGAGGAGCCGCGCGGGGCCGCTGGCACGCTCCAGCTCACGGAAGCACGCGCTGAATACGCCGGCTACCGGCTGCGCGTCCCGCCCGGCGCCGCGCCGCTTTCGCTCGCCGCTGGCAAGCTCGGGATTCCGGCATTGGCGCTCGAAGTCAGCACGCCGCGCGGCCAAGCCGCGAGCTTCGATGTCTCCGGCAACCTCGAAAAGCTGGGGCAGGGCGCGGAAATCGACGCCACGTTTGGGCTACGGCCCCTGCCCCTGGCGACGGTGCTGGGCATGGCGTCGCGTGTGGAGCGCGCCGAAGGCATGCTGGGCGGCAAGCTTCGCATCAGCGGCCCGCTCGCGGCACCGCGTTACCAGGGCGGCTTCGAGCTGAACAACGGCGAGGTGGCGCTGCATGGCTTGGCCACGCCGCTCAGTGACATCTCGGTGGCGCTCAGCGTCGACGGCAGCGAGATCAACATCGTGCGCGGCAACGCGCGGCTCGGCTCCGGCACGCTCGCGATCCGCGGCGGCGCGCCCCTGCGCGGCTTCGAGCTGGGCGCCGCCAGCGTGGCCATCACCGGCCGCAACCTCTCCATCCCCAGTACCAATGGCATCCACGCGGTGGCCGACGCCGACCTGCTCGCCACCTTCCAATCTGCACGCGATGGCGCCGCCGAGCGCACCCTGCCGCGCGTCACTGGCAACGTCACGCTCAAGAGCTTCGAATACAAGCGCCCCGTCACCATGACGGCCGACATCTCGTCGCTCGCCCAACGCGGCAAACGCACCGAGTTCGAAGCCTACGACCCCAACGACGACGCCATCGACCTGGACATCCGCATCTCCAGCGAGCGCCCGCTCAAGCTGCAAAACAACCTGGTCGAGGCCGAGCTCTTGCTCGACGAACGCGGCCTGGAGCTCTCGGGCACCAACGCGCGCTTCGGCCTGCGCGGCGACGTCAGCCTCAAGCCCGGTGGGCGCATCAAGCTGCGCCGCAGCGAGTTCGAGATCAAAGAAGGCCGCGTCCGCTTCGACGACATCACCCGCATTGCACCGCAGGTCGACGTCACGGCCGTCACCGAATACCGCCGCTACAACACCGCCTCGCAAACCGCCGCGCCCACGGCTCCTGGCGCCAGCGCCGCCGCCAATGGCGCGGCCAGCAGCGCCGCCGCGGCGCGCGGCCGCCGCTTCCGCATCACGATGCGCGCTCACGGCGACGCCGACAAACTCAAAATCGACCTCACCAGCGACCCCGCGCTCGCCCAAGACGACATCTTCCTGCTCATCACCATCGGCCTCACCCGCGCCGAGCTCGACCAAGCGCAGTCGGCCAGCGTCGGCGAATCCGTCGCGCTCGAAGCGCTCGGTACCCTCAGCGGCGCCGACAAAGCCGTCACCGACGCCGTGCCCATCATCGACGAGCTGCGCTTCGGCAGCGCCTACTCGTCGCGCACCGGCCGCACCGAGCCCACCATCACCATCGGCAAGCGCCTCGCCGAACGCATCCGCGCCAACGTCACCAGCGGCGTCGCCGAATCGCGCGAAATCCGCTCCAACGTCGAGTGGCAACTCTCCCCGCGCGTCTCCGTCGAAGGCTCCTACGACAACGTCAACGACATCTCGTCGTCGTCACTGGGCAACTTGGGAGCCGACGTGCGGTGGCGCATGGAGTTCGAGTAGCCGGGCGGCCCTGGGGTTGCCCCCATCCGTCGGTGCTCGCGGGCTCCGCCCGCTGCGCGCCGCCGACTTCCCCCCAATCCGTGCTCGCGCCCGCAGCGGGCGCTGCGCGCGTCAGGGGGAAGTGCGCGAGCGCGACGCGCGTTGATGAGACGAAAGTGGGAGGGTGTTTTCAGGAGCTGGATTGGGCAATGTTAGGCATCAGGCGATTGCTGGGGGTGCGGGCGGGCAATGCCGCTCGCCCTGGGTCTGTCATGCCGCACAGCTCGTGCGGCAGCCGCGCTGCACCAAACTGGTTCGCTCGACCAAGCGCTGGCTGGCCTGCTTTGTCTAAAATCGCGCAACTGCGTGCGCCTGCGACCGAACCGGCAACGTGGACGGGAAACCAGACGAGGTAGGCGGACTCTACGAGCAGCTCCGAGTCGAACTGCGCACGCGGCATTACAGCCCGCGAACCGAGCGTGCGTACGTTGGCTGGGTGCGGCGATTCGTTGCCTTCCACGACCAGCGGCACCCGAAAATGTTGGGCGCGCCAGAGCTCAAAGGCTTTCTCGACGCGCTCGTGCGCCGCAAGGTTGCGGCTTCCAGCCACCAGCAGGCGCTGTGCGCTCTCCAGTTCTTCTACGTCAAGGTCCTACAGCTCGAGCTGCCGTGGGTGCAAGCCATGGTGCGTCCCGTCCAGCGCCAGCGGCTGCCGCTCGTGCTCTCACGAGACGAGGTGCGCGCCGTCCTGACGCGCATGTCCGGCGTGACTGCGCTCATGGCCAGCCTCCTGTATGGCTCGGGCCTGCGCCTGCTCGAGTGCGCGCGCCTGCGGGTCAAAGACGTCGACTTCAGCGCGGGACAACTGCTCGTGCGAAACGGCAAGGGCAATCGCGACCGGGTAACCCTCTTGCCTGGCCGCCTGCGAGCCCCGCTGCACGCTCACCTGGAACAAGTCCGACGCA
>DATAKF010000292.1:0-12672 GCA_036261775.1 Polyangiaceae bacterium
GAGCGTATTACCGGCAAGACGGACACAGAAGAATTTGCAGCCAGGGAACACGCCCGAAACAGGCGCAGCTGCAGGCTCTAGGCCGCGCAGACAGGAAGACGCCCGAAACACGCAAGTCTGCGGGCGAAGGACCCGCAGACCCACGAGACAGAGCGTGCAACGGCCCGAGCAGGTGGTATCCTCCAAGGAGTAGCGATGAAGCGAACGACCCGAGCACCGAGCACCCCGAGCGCTTTCAAGCGCTGGACGCTCCTTGGCGTCCTGACGCTGTCGCCCTTCGCGCTCAGCGTCACGCACACCGCGCACGCTGATCCGCTGCTCGTCGTCGAAGGCCAATCACTCGACGTCCGCGCCGATCACTTGGACGTCGACATCGCCAAGGGCACCGCAGTGCTCAAGGGTCACGTGCACGCCACGCTCGGCGAGCTCGAGGTCGAGTGTGGCAAGATTGACGTGCGCTACGACGAAGCTCCGGTCGTGCGTTACGCGCGCGGCTCTGACGACGTGACCGTGCGGCTCAAGGGTATCGAAGCCAAGGCCGCCGCGCTCGAGGTCGACGTTGCGCGTCGCAGTGTTCGCTTGCAAGGCGGCGTCAGGGTCAGCCGCGGCCGGGGTTGGATCACCGCCGACGCCGCGCAGATCGACATCGCGACGCGCCACGTGACGCTCGACGACGTCAAAGGCTCGATCCCCGTCCAAGCCCCCGCCCGCTGAGGCGAAAGGGAGCGGGGCATCCTTGGGTCCGGCCCGAGACCGAGCACCGCCGCCCATCCTCTGACCGGAAGCGCAGCCGGAAGGCGAAGCGCCCGAGACCGAGCGCCCGAGACCGAGCGCCCGAGACCGAGCGCACCGCCGCCCGTCCCCTGACCGGAAAGCGTAGCCGCAGGCGAAGCGCCCAAGACCGAGCGCCCGAGACCGAGCGCCCGAGAAAGCGAATACGCCGCGCTTTTTTGTGAGGCGTGGTTCTTGCTTCATGGTTTAGACTCCCGCTGTTGGTCTGAGGCCAATCAGGGACCCATGGAAATCAAGCAACAGCTACGCCTGTCCCAACAGCTGGTGATGACGCCCCAGCTGCAGCAGGCCATTCGGCTGCTGCAGCTTTCGCGCCTCGAGCTGATCGAGGAGGTCGGACGAGAGCTGGACAACAACCCCGTCCTGTCCGACGAGGACGCCGGGGAGGCTCGCAGCCGTGGGGACGAGCCGCGGGGGCGGGTCGAGGGTCAGCCGTCCAAGTTGGACGAGCCTGAGGCATTTGCCCGCACCACCGAGGCCAACACGACCGAGAAGGCCTCGCGCGAGGTCGACTGGGAGAAGTTCCTCGAGAACCGCACGCTTCAGACGGCGCCCGGCGGGGGCCGCAACGGCTTCGACGAACTGCCGCCCATCGAGCAGAACCTCACCAAGCCGCGCAACCTGCAAGACCACCTGCTGTGGCAGCTGCAGATGAGCGACTTCGGAGATGACGAGCGGCGCTTCGCCGAGCTGGTCATCGGCAATTTGGACGACAAAGGCTACCTGGATCTCGCCGGTGTCGAACGACCCGACGGCACCCGGACGCCCGATCTCACGATCGAGGAGCTAGCCGAAGAGAGCGGGCTGCACCCCGAAGACGCGCCGCTCGTGCTCGAGATGCTGCAGAACTTCGACCCGATCGGCGTGGCGGCCCGCGATCTGCGCGAGTGCCTGCTGATCCAAGCCAAAGCGGCCGGGTACGAAGAGGGCGAGGCCGTCCTCACCATCATTCAAAATCACCTGCACCACCTGGAGCGCCACAACTACCAGGCCATCTCGCGCGAGATGAAGCTGACGCTCGAGGACGTGTACGAGGCCGCCAAGGAAATCCAAGATTTCGAGAGCCGGCCGGCGCGCAACTTCTCCGATCAAGACGATCGCACCATCGGTATCACCCCCGACGTTTACGTCCTCAAAGACGGCAGCGACCTGGTCGTGCTGGACAACGATCGCGGCGTGCAGCGCCTGTTCATCAACGAAGCGCTGACCAAGCGCCTGATGAAGGATCCCTCGGCCAAAGAGTTCATCGGCGAGAAGCTGCGCAACGCGCAGTGGCTGATCCGCGCCATCGAGCAGCGCCGCAAGACCATCATCCGCGTGTCGGAGTGCATCGTCGAAAAGCAGCGCGATTTCTTCGAGAAGGGCGTCTCTTACCTGAAGCCGATGATCCTGCGCGACGTGGCCGAAGCCGTCGGCATGCACGAGTCGACGATTTCGCGCGTCACCACCAACAAGTACATGCACACGCCGCAGGGGCTGTTCGAGCTGAAGTACTTCTTCAACTCCAGCATCCGCCGGGTTGCCAACGAAGACATTGCCAGCGAGAGCGTCAAGCAGGCGATCAAGAAGCTGATCGAAGAAGAGGACAAGAGCAACCCGGTCAGCGACCAAGCCATCGTCGAGATGCTGGAGAAGACCGAGGGCATCAAGATCGCGCGCCGCACCGTGGCCAAGTACCGCGAGATGCTCGGCATCCTCGCGTCGTCGAAGCGCAAGCGGTTGTTCTAGTTCTCCTCCGCGCTTTGCTTTGGTCCGCGGGTCGACTTTGGTGTCCTGAGGCGCGCTCGGCGCTCGGCCTCGCCGAGTTTCGTTCACTACGGTCTTCGGTTGCCGATCGTGATCTGCTCCTGCCAAGGTCGGGTGAGGTGTTTCCGGCTCGCGCTTTGCGCTCGCTCATTCCGTAGCAGCCTGCTGTACGTATCGGGCCCCAAGTTGCCCGGCTTCCCGTTGTTGCCTCTCGTGGCTTGGTTGAGAGGCCGGGTTTCGGTTAGGGCGACGCCGCCCAGCTGGGCGGCGGGACAGGCCTACCCCACGTTTACGGGGAAGCCCTGGCGGGCTTCATATGTTTGGGGTCTAATGAGCCAAGCCCAAGGAGCCCCACAGAACATGAACGTCAGCATCACTTTTCGCCACATGGACGCGAGTGAAGCCATCAAGAAGCACACGGCAGCGAAGCTCGGCAAGCTGCAGAAGTTTCTGCGCCAGCCCATGACCGCGAAGGTGACCATCTCGGTCGAAAAGCTCAAACACGTAGCTGAGGCGCGCATCTCCAGCGGTGGCGCGCACCTGGAGGCCAAGGAGAGCAGCGGCGACATGTACACCTCGATCGATCGCATGATCGAGAAGCTGGATCGGCAGATTCGCGTGACCAAGGGCGCGGCGGAGGCGCGTCGGCGTACGGCCAAGGCCGCCGCCGAAGGCGAGGCGCTCGAAGAGGCGCCCGTCTCGGCGCCTGCCAAGAAGGTCGCGAAGAAAGCCGCGCGGCCTGCCAAGAAGGTCGCCAAAAAGTCGAAGCGATGAACCTGCAATCGAGCGCCATTTCGAGCCCTGTAGCCATGCGCCTGTCCGACATCCTCACGAAAGACCGAATCTTGGTGGACCGCGCTGGCGCTCTGCCCAGCAAAGCGGCGGCGCTGCACGCGCTGGCTGGTTTGCTGGGCTCGGCGGTCTCGGCGCCCGAGTCGGAGGTGTTGGCGCTCCTGCTGGAGCGTGAACAGCTGCAGAGCACTGGTATTGGAGATGGCGTCGCGATTCCGCACAGCGCGCTCGAGCACGCCGAAGCGCAGGCGGGCGCGCTGCTGCTTTTCCCGCAAGGGCTCGACTTCGACGCCATCGACGGCCAACCCGTGCACATCGTGTTCGGGGTGGTCGGGCCCAAACGCGCGACCGGCGAGCACCTGCGCACGCTGGCGCGAATTTCCAGGCTTTTGCGCGATGAAGGCACGCGCAAGCAGCTGGCCAACGCCGCGTCCCCGGAAGCCGCCTTCGAGCTCATCGAGTCGCACGACGCGACGTCCAAGTGAGGTAAGGCGAGGGTGACCTACGAGCCCCCTCCGCACGCCATTCGCTCCATCTCGGTGCGGGAGCTCCTCGACGACCCGCACCTGGGGCTGAACGTGCGATTGGTGGGCGGAGCCGCGGGGCTGGGGCGAGAGGTCGCGCACTCGCGCATTCAGAAGTCCGGCTTGGTGCTGGTCGGGCACCTGCACGGCGTGGTGCCGTCGCGCATTCAGGTGCTGGGCGAGACCGAGCTGAGCTACGCCGAGAGCCTGAGCGAGGAGCAGCAGGAGCGCGCAGCCGTCGCGTTCTTCTCGCTGCCCCTATCGTGCGTTGTCGTGACGCGCGGGGTAGACCCGCCGCGTGCTTTCTGTTCGGAGGCCGAGCGCACCGGCACGCCGCTCGTCGTCTGCACCGAGCGCTCGTCGCAAGTGATTGCTTCGCTGCACACCTTGCTCGACGAGCGGCTGGCGCCGCGCACGCGCGTCCACGGCGTGCTGGTCGACGTGTTCGAGGTCGGGGTGCTGCTGCTCGGGAAGAGCGGTATCGGCAAGAGCGAGTGCGCGCTCGAGCTCGTGATGCGCGGTCACCGGCTGGTGGCCGACGACGTCATCGAGTGCGATTACCGCCCGCCCGGCATGGTGTTTGGCCAGCCCGCGGCGCTCTTGCGGCACCACATCGAGGTGCGCGGCCTGGGCATCCTGAACATCAAAGATCTGTTCGGCGTCACGGCGATCCGCGAGCGCAAGCGGGTCGACTTGGTGGTCGAGCTGCAGCTGTGGCAGCCGGACGCGCCCTACGATCGCATCGGGCTCGAAGATCGCTACCGCGACGTCTTGGGCGTCTCGGTGCGCGAGGTGATTTTGCCGGTGCGGCCGGGCCGCAACATGAGCAGCATCATCGAGATCGCGGCGCGCAACGAGCTCTTGCGTCAGGCTGGTCACCACCCGGCGCGCGAGTTCGTCAAGAACCTGGAGCAGGGTCTGCTGCGCCCCGAGCCGGGCGAGACACGCAGCTTTCGCCCTCCCAGCAGCCAGTTCCGCGCGTACTCCGCCAACGAGAGCTCTGCGCCGCCGCCGGTGTCGCTGCCTCCCGGCGGGGAGCGCAAGCCATGACTGACGCGGGGGCCTCAGAGAAGGCGAACGTGAAGGTCACCTCGGTGGTGGTCGTCACCGGCTTGAGTGGCGCCGGCAAGACCACCGCCGTCAACGCGCTCGAAGATTTGGGTTACTTCTGCGTCGACAGCCTGCCCACCACGGTGCTGCCCGCCACGCTCAGCGCGTTCGCGGCGGCGGGCGTGCGCCGCGTGGCGTTCGGTATCGACGTGCGGGTGCGGCGTTTCTTGGACGACGCGGCCAACGTGCTGAAGCAGCTGGAGAGCCCCGGTGAGCGAGAGCTCACGGTGCTGTTCTTGGACGCTGCCGATGAGGCACTTTTACGGCGTTTCTCGAGCACGCGCCGGCCCCATCCGCTGACGACCAGCTCCGAAGCGGGCAGCGAGCAGGGCGCCCTGGCGGTGCTCGACGGCATCC
This sequence comes from Polyangiaceae bacterium, assembly GCA_036261775.1. Classification (GTDB taxonomy): domain Bacteria; phylum Myxococcota_A; class Polyangia; order Polyangiales; family Polyangiaceae; genus PMG-095. The sequence goes on from DATAKF010000292.1 coordinate 5,322, forward strand.
GCATCGAGCGGGAGCTGCTGACGGCGCTGCGGGCCCGCGCGTCGATCGTGCTCGATACGACGCGCATGAGCGTCCACGATTTGCGGCGCGAGGTGCTGCAGCATTTCGGCTCGAGCGCCGGCGGTGCTCCGCGCGTCAAAACCCGGCTTCTCTCCTTCGGCTTCAAATTTGGGCCGCCGGTCGACGCCGACATGGTGCTGGACGTGCGCTTTTTGGACAATCCGTACTTCGTGCCCGCGCTGTCCAAGCTGCCGGGCACGAGCCCGGCGGTGCGCGACTACGTGCTCGCGAGCGAAGGCACCAGCGAGTTCCTGGAGCACGCCGGCAAGCTGCTCGAATTTTGTCTGCCGCGCTTCGAGCGCGAAGGGAAGAGTTACCTCACCCTGGCGGTTGGCTGCACCGGAGGTCGGCACCGCTCGGTGGTGGTGTCGGAGCAGCTGGCCGAGCGCTTGCGCAAGAGCACGGGCCTCCCCATAGACGTCATTCACCGCGACGTGGACCGCGTAACCATCGCTGGCAAGGGCGGCGACCCCGACGGAGGCAACTCGACATGACCATCGCCAAGGGCACCTTCGAAGTCCGCAACAAGCTGGGTCTGCACGCGCGCGCCGCCACCAAGCTGGTCCAGCTTGCCGCTAAATTTCCCTGCGAAATTACCGTCGGCCGCGCCGGTCAAACCGCAAACGCCAAGAGCGTGATGGGCGTGCTGCTCTTGTGCGGTTCCAAGGGCACCAAGCTCGACGTCGAAGCCAGCGGGCCCTCGGCCGCGGAAGCCGTGGAGAAGTTGGGACAGCTGATCTTCGATCGCTTCGGCGAGGACGAATGAGCGAAGGCGAGGGGCAAAAAGAGACGCGCGCCGAGGTGGCGCTGTCCGGCCTGCCCGGCTCGCCTGGCGTTGCCCTGGGCAAAGCCGTGGTGCTCGCGATCGGCCGCACCGGCGTCGTGCACCGCCACGTTCAGTCCACCGAAGTGGCCGAAGAGATCGAGCGCTTCAAATCCGGCGTGGCGAAGGCGGCCGCCGAGCTGCGCGAGCTTTCGAACCGCGCGCGCGCCACGGCCACCAAAATCGAAATCTCCGTGCTCGAAGCCTACACCTTGATGGTGGAGGACGAGCTGCTCCTGGCCGAGGTGACACGCCGCATCGAGGGCGAGCTGGTGTGTGCCGAGTGGGCGCTGGATCTGTCGGTTACCGACATGGCGGCGCAGCTGCGACGGGGCGGTGACGCCTATTTGGCCGAGCGCAGCCACGACTTCGAGTTCGTGGGCGCGCGCATCCGCCTCGCGATCAGCGGCGCCAACACGGCGGTGGTCCCGGAGACGGCCGAGCCGCGCGTGATCGTGGCGCACGACCTTTCGCCGGCCGAAACCGTCGGTTTGACGCGCGAAAAGGTGCTGGCTCTGGTGACCGAGGTCGGTACCCGGTCGAGCCACACGTCCATCGTGGCGCGCGCGCTCGAGATCCCCGCGGTGGTGGGCGTGGCCGGGGCGCTTTCGCGCATTGGCAGCGGTGACTCCATCATCGTCGACGGGCTGCGGGGCCAGCTGCTGCTGCACCCTCGCGCCGAGACCGTCACCGAGTATCAGGCGCGCGCCGCGCGTTTTCGCGACATCACCCGGCTGCGCCGCGAAGCTCGCGACCGCCCCAGCAAGCTCGGCTCCGGAGAGCTCATCGAGCTGCGGGCCAACATCGATTTACCGTCCGAGGCGCTGGGCGCGCTGAGCCACGGCGCCCGCGGCATTGGCCTCTATCGCACCGAGTTTTTGTACATGGACCGCTCGGAGCCGCCGAGCGAAGAAGAGCAGTACGACACCTACCGCCGCGTCGCGGAGATCATGAATCCACTGTCGGTGACGCTGCGCACCTTCGACATTGGCGGTGACAAGTTCGCGACGGTGTTTCAGATGCCGTCGGAGATGAACCCCGCGCTGGGCCTTCGCGCCGTGCGCCTGGGCTTGGCGCGGCCCGAGATCTTCATGACCCAGCTGCGCGCCATGGTGCGTGCCACCGCTCACGGCAAGCTGCGCATCATGCTGCCGATGATCGCTTCGCTGGGGGAGCTCTTCGCGGTCAAAGAGCTATACGACCAAGCTGTCAAAGACGTGGACGCGCGGGGGCAGCCGCGGGCCGAGCACATTTCGATCGGCATCATGGTCGAGGTGCCCTCAGCCGCCGTGATGGCGCACGAGTTCGCCGAGCACGCCGAGTTCATGAGCATCGGCACGAACGATCTGGTCCAGTACACGCTGGCCGTCGATCGTTCGACGCCCGAGCTGGCGTACCTGGCCTCCTACTTCGATCCCGCCATTTTGCGGCTGATTCAGAACGTGATCGCGGCCGGCAAGAGCCGAGAGCGGCCCGTCTTGCTGTGCGGCGCCATGGCGAGCGATCCGATGGCGGCGCTGCTGCTGGTGGGTATGGGCCTGCGGGAGATGAGCATGGAGGCTGCGGCGGTTCCGGAGGTGAGGGAGGTGCTCGCCAACGTGACGCTCGACCAACTGGAGCGGGCCGCCGACGAAGCTTTGGTAGAGCGCACCGCCGCCGGCGTGCAAGCGGCGTTGACCCGTCACTTCGGCCGTTTGCTCTCCGAAGGCTGATTCGCGTTTTTCAACGCAACCGCGCCTGGCACGGCCCGATGAGGGGGCATGCGGGGGCGAATGGGGCTGTTGGTGCTGTGCGGCGCTTGCGCGCTGGGGTGCGGGAACGCACCTGCTGCGACGAAGGAGTCTCTCCGGGCTCTGACGTTGCTCCACACCGCCGATATCCACTCCCGAGTTCGGCCCTTTCGCTCCCGCATCTCTCGCTTCGAGTCTGAATTAGGCCTTGGCCCGGCGCTGGCGCTCGACGAAATTGGCGGCGCCGCGCGGCTGGCCACGCGGCTTCGGGCCGAGCGTGCGGAGGCCGAGCAAGCCGGGACTGCGCTGCTGTGGCTCGACAGCGGTGACGCGCTGGAAGGCGCCGAGGTGTTTCATCGCTTCGGCGGCGAGGTCGAGGTCGAGCTCTTGAGCGCGCTGGGCCTCGGAGCGATGGCGCTCGGCAACCACGAGCTGTCACTCGGGGCCGAGGAGCTGGCGCGGTTGTTCGCGACTGCTGCTACTTTCTCGCTGCTTTCGGCCAATGTTCGGCCGCGCGCTGGCTCGCCGCTCGCGCGGCTGCTGGTGCCAAGCGCGGTGCTGAACGTCGGAGGCGTGCCAGTCGGGGTCGTGGGTGTCGCCAACCCAGGCAGCCCGCCGAGCTTGCCGAGCCCCGACAACCCGTGGCAGCTCGAGGTCGCGGGCGAGCAAGCCGCTGCCGTGCAGGAAGCGGTCGACTCGCTCACGGGCCGCGCAGCGCTGATCGTGCTCTTGAGCCACCAAGGACTGGAGCAAGACCACGCTTTGCTCAGTCGCACGAGCGGCATCGATCTGGTGCTCGGCGGCCACCAGCACGTTCTGACGTCAGAGCCCGAGTGGCAAGACGACTGCGCTTTGGAGGAGCTGCAAGCCGAGCGCGGTTGCTCGCCCCGCCGCGTGCCGATCGTCCACAGCGGAGCCTATTTACGCTGGCTTTCACGGCTCCAGCTCCAGCTCGCGCCGGATCCAGCTCGCCCGGGCGCCCTTGAGCTCGAGGACGTGGCCCTGACCCATCTGCCGCTGGCCAGCGCAGTGCCAGAAGATCCAGAGGTCTTGGCGTTCTTGGGTGCGCGGCGCGCGCCAGCCGAAGCGCCGCTCGCGTATTTGGCGGAGCCGATCACGCGCCGTTCGGCGTTGGCAGGTGATTCGGCGCTGGGAAACCTCACCGTCGACGCGGTCCGCGCCGCGAGCTCGGCCGACGTCGTCGTGCTCAATAGCTCGGGCTTGCGCGCCGATCTCGAAGCCGGGCCGCTCTTGCGCTCCGATCTCGATCTGGCGTTCCCGTTCGATGACGCCTGGCGACTGGTGTGGCTCGACGGGCAGACGCTCCGCCACGGCTTGGAACGCGCGGCGTGGCGTTCGGCCGCCCGAGACTGCGAGTCGGCGCTCCAAGTATCTGGCTTGCGCCTGACGATTCACTGCGCCGCCTGCAGCGCGCGCAGCGCGAATTGCCTAGAAATTGACCGGCCTACCCCAGCCGGCGACTTGGCACTGGGGCCCGACGCTTGGCTCCTGGTCGCGCTCCCCAACTATTTGGCGCTCGATGGCGGAGACTTCGAGGCCGTTGGTGGCACTGGGGTCGAGCTGGCTGCGAGCGTCCTCGACGCGGTCGTGCGGCACCTGCAAAGCCAGCCGTTGGCGGGTGACGACGAGGCATGTCAGCGCGGTCTGCTGGGCCTTTCGCAAGCTCGCTGCCACGAGGCTTTCGGTGAGCTTGCTTGTCCGTTGACCCGCGCCCAGGCGCTCGCAACGTGTCGCAGCTTGCCGAGCGTGGAGGGAAGGCGCGATGGGCGCGTTGCCGTGGTGCCGTAAGAGGCGGCTCGCGCGGCTGGTGGTACCGCTGGCCGCGGTGGTCGCTTGCGGCATGGCCGGTAGCGCTCGGGCAGAGGCGGGGTCGCAGGCCGAGCTGACTTGTGCGCTCGACAGCGGCGAATTGTTGGACAGCGCTACGGCGGCGCCCGTTTCTTCGCCACCTTGGCAGGGCCTGGCGAGCCTGCGGCGCGGGGATGAGAGCCGCGTGCGCCTGGCTGTGGCGCGCGACGATGTCGGGTTCTGGCCGGCAGTGACGACCACTGCGCTGCTGCGGCTCGAGCTGGGGCTTGCTGGGCGTGCAGCAGCGAGCGCGAACGGGAACGAAACGACTGCTGCCGTGCGCGACGTGTCGAGCTGGCTTGGCGTTGGCTGGCAAGTGTCTCCAAGCGTGCGCTTGAGCCTGCGCGCATTTCCGTTCGATACCGACTACTGGCGACTCGGCTACTTGCACGCGCTGGACTGGGGCGGCACCGACGCGCAGCGTGGAGAGTCGATCTTTCTTGGCCAAAGAGGTGGAGCGCCGGGCGTCGAAGTCAGCCTGACGGCGCCTCGCCTGCGCTTGTTCTCGGGCGTGAAGTGGGCACGGGTCGGCGATGTTCTGCGCGGCGAGCGCCGGCTGTGGGGCGTGCTGTCCGGCGGCAGCTTCGAGCTCTCGCCCGCGCTGCGTGTCGACGCTGGCTTCGGCTACTTTCAGAGGCCGGCGTTGGTGCCCGAAGCAGGGCATGGGGCCAGCTTCGTCGAGGGCGCTTCGCTGCGCTTCGTGTGGCATCGCGGGGTTTTCGAGCCGGAGCTGAGCGCCGAGCCCTTTCGACCCGCGCCGTTCGACCGCGAACCGCGCGCCTTCGAAGCCGAAGCGCTGCTCGGCGTTGCGCTGGCGCTCGAAGCGTCACTCCTCGTGCAACGCCTGCGTCGCTTCGAGGCGCCGCAGAGCACGACCCTGACGCCGGCGCCGGCCGCTGCGCTCTACGGGTCTGCGCGAGGCCGTCGCTTGGCAGCGCACCTGGTCGTCGCTTGGCAAAGCTTGGCGTTCGCGCTGCGGAACGACGCGCGCCTTGCCAGAGGCCAGACGCTGCCGCCGAGCAGCGTACCGCGCGCGGAGCTGAGCGCCTGGCTGGGCGGTAACGTCACGTTGCAGCCGCTGGTGCCAAGCTTCGAAGTGGGGCTACGGCTTCCAGCCGCGCTCGAGACGCCGAGCGTGCTGCCCGGCTTTGGTCAAACGCTCTTGTTGGGCGGTCCCGCTGGGCTCGAGGCGTTGCCGGTTGGGGCAGGGCGCCTGCCCGTGTTGGCGGCGCGCTTGGCCCTGCGTTTTCAAGCGTCTGCCAGCCTGGCGCTTTCGTTGTCAGTCGAGTACCAGCGCAATCCGAATCGGGTCGCGCCGGGGGCGCGTGGGTTTGGGGAGCCTGATTCGCTGGGGGGCGTGGTTGCTGCTCAGGCGCGCTTTTAGGGGTCAGGGGTCAGGGATGAGTCGGCGGAAATGAGGGGGATGCTCGGGAGCGGCCGGTGAGCCGAGGACGAAGTGGCGGCGTTTGGGCAAGCCGGGCCACCACCTTAAGAAGAGAACGGGGGGCTCCGTATGGTCGATTGGAGTGAAACGTTTTTTTGGCTTCGTTTGGCTGAGCGCGCTGCTCAGTGTGGCCCCGTCGGCTTGCGTCTACGACGCTTCCGAGCGGTGCGGTCCGCACCAGGTCCTGCTCGGTGCTGATCGCTGCGCGTGCGACGAGGGCTACGTTCCGAGCGCGAGCGGCTGCGTGCCGTGTGGCGAGGACGAACGCGAGTCGAACGGTGAATGCGTCTGCGTCGACGGCTACGCCCGCCCGGCAGACGGCGCCGCCTGCGAGCTGATTCCGGCAGCCTTGGGCGAGGAATGCGGCCCCGACAGCGCGCCGTGCGAGTCCGACTACCCGCTCTGTCACGAGAGCGAAGGCGCGCCGAGCTATTGCACGAATACTTGCGCGAGCGACGACGACTGCAGCGGTGGCTACAAGTGCCACTTGGACGGCGCCGACAGCTACTGCCGCCGCCCGCCGCTCGGCTACGGCGACAGCTGCAAGAGTGACGACGACTGCGCCGACGGCGAAGCCACCTTCTGCGAGACGATTCAGTCGAAGCTGTGTCTGGTTCCGTGCTCGGCCGGCAAGACCGAGGTGTGCTTCGAGGGCGAGGTCTGCTGCGACTTCACGCTGTTCAACCCGATTTGCGTCCCCAGCGACGCGTGCACGCAAAAAGGCGGGAAAGAGCTGCAATGAGGGTTCGCCTAGCGTGCTTGGTGTCCGGCGCCTACGCCTGCGCGGCGAGCACCGGTTGGGCTCAAGCTCCGAGCCCTGCGCCGCAGCCGAGCTCAGCCCCGCCCGCCGCAGAAGTCGCACCCGCCGCAGAAGTCGCACCCGCCGCAGAAGCCACACCCGCCGCAGAAGCCACACCCGCCGCAGGAGCCACACCCGCCGCAGGAGCCACACCTGCCGCAGAAGCCACCGGCGCCACTCCTGAGACGTCGGCGAACGATTCATTCAGCGGCGACCCATCGGCGAGCCCGTTCGTAGGCGAGGACGGGCCCAAGCTCGAGCTCTACGGCTTTGCCGATTTCAGCTACCTGCAGGCTCTCGGCAAAGATACGACACTCAAGCATTACCTCGCGCCTTACCCGCGCTTCTATGTCGGTCACCTCAACCTGTACCTAGCGTCCACGCTAGGCGAAAACTGGCGCAGCCTGGCGGAGGTGCGCTTCACCTATTCGCCGCTCGGTGACGACGATGACGCGGCTCCCGACGGAACCTTTCCGGTGCCGGACACGACGGCCACCGACTACGCCGAGTTGCAGCGCACTTTCTCATGGGGAGGCATCGAGATTCAGCGCGCCTGGGTCGAATACCAGCCGTTCGACTTTCTGAGCATTCGCGGCGGTCAATGGCTGACGCCGTACGGTTATTGG
>DATAKF010000300.1:0-55754 GCA_036261775.1 Polyangiaceae bacterium
GCTCGAGGGCCTGCACGCCGCCCACGTTGCCAGCTTGGCGGGGCAGCAACTGAACATCGTGCATCGTGACGTGTCGCCCCAGAACATCATGGTTGGGGCCGACGGCAACACCCGCGTCCTGGATTTCGGAATCGCCCAGGCCGCGCTGCGCTCACAGGCCACGGCCGCCGGCAAGATCAAAGGCAAGGTTGCCTACATGTCGCCCGAGCAAGTGCAGGGGCACGCTGTCGACGCGCGCACCGACGTGTTCGCCGCAGGCGTTGTGCTGTGGGAAGCCCTGACCGGTCGCCGCCTATTCTTCGCGGCAGATTCGCGCGAAACGGTCGACTTGCTGCTGAACTCGCCCATCCCCGCCCCCAGCTCCATCAACGCCGATCTCCCGCCCGAGCTCGACGCCGTCGTGCTGAAGGCGCTCGAGCGCCACCCCGGGCGACGCTTCCAGAGCGCGCACGACTTTGGGGCCGCGCTGCACGAGGTCGCCGAAGAGGGCTCGCGCCGCGAAGTGGCGACCTGGGTATCGGGTCTGGCGGAGGCGGCTCTTGCTCATCGACTCGAGCTGCTGCAAGCGCTCGAAGCCAGCGCGGTGCACACCCAGGTTGCCGTACCGCTGCCTGTCGTCACGGCGTCGTCTCCGCACGCGGCCGCGCCACCCCACGAAGAAGCGCGCCAGGGCGGTACGCAGGCGACCACCTCGACGTCGATTTTGCCGCAAGCTGCCCCATCCCGCTGGCGGCGACGCGCGCCTTGGCTCTTCGCGGCGGCCGGAGTGATGAGCGCAGTCTTGGTGTGGCGCTTCGCGGCACAGCCTAGCCTGACACGCCAGGGTGCGCTCCCGACCGCGCAGCCCGCCAGCGCCAGCGCGCCACCCGCGCCCTCGGTTGCGGCTCCAGCTGCTCCGAGCCCAACGGCAAACGACGTACCCGTGGTCTCCGCTGACTCGATGCCGCTGTCTCCCGCCCCGTCGGCCGCACGCAGCGCCACAGCAAAGAAGCCGGCTTCAGCGCGCCCCGCGGCTGGGCGTGGAAACCCCTGCAATCCCCCTTATCGTATCGACGCCTCAGGCGTTCGACGCATCAAGCCGGAGTGCTTGTGAACTGGACGCCCGCCTGCCTCACGCTCGCCCTGCTCGCCTCGTGGAGCAGGAGCGCCCTCGCGCAAGACGCTGCGGCCACCAATGCAGAGTGCGCCCGCGCCTACGAGCAGGGCCAGGTGGAACGCAAGTCGGGGCAGCTGCTCAGCGCGCGCAGCACGCTGCAAATGTGCGCGCGTGACGAGTGCCCTGACTTCATCCGCAGCGACTGCGCCAACTGGTACGGGGAAGTGCAGAGCGAAGTACCAACCTTGGTGTTTGCGGCTCGCAGCCAGGGCCGAGATATCTCGGACGTGCGCGTCTCGGTGGGTGACCGCGTGCTGTCGGCGCGCGTCGACGGCCAAGTAGTGGAGCTCGACCCGGGTGAATACGATTTCGATTTCCGCGCTCCGGACCTGCGCCCGCTGCGGCAGCACTTCGTCGTCGCGCGCGGCGAGCGCAATCGACTGATTCAGGTCGAGCTCGAGCCCGTGGCGGCGGCGCGAGTGACGGCAGCCCCTGCGTTGGCTCGCCCAGGGCGCTCGCTGCTGCTGCCTGGCTTGTTGGTAGGAGTTGGCGCCGTCGGCGTGGCCGGCTTCGCGGGTCTCGGCTCCTGGGGACATTCGCAGGAGAACCAGCTCGAGAGTAGCTGCTCGCCGCGCTGCAGCGACGCCCGCGTGTCCGAGGTGCGCACCAAGTACCTGCTGGCCGATGTCTCGCTCGGCGTCGGCGTCGCCTCCTTGGCGTTGGGCGCCTATTTCTTCTTCAGTCAGGGCTCGAGCGACGCCCAAGCGCGAGCGCAGCGGCCGCGCGTCGCGGTGCTGGCGACCAGCAAAGGAGCGAGCCTCGCGTACGGAGGTGCGTTTTGACGAGGCGCGCGCAAAGCGTTGCCTTCGTGGCCATCGCGCTCAGCTTTCCCGTAGCTTGCTCGCTTCACTCGCTCGACTACTTGAACGCGGGTAGCGACGAGCCGAGCGCAGGCGGCGGCGGCGCCGACGGCGCTGGTGCGACGAGCGGCAAAGCGGCCACGGGCGGCGCGAGCGCCAACGGCGACAGCGGCGCTAGCAGCGGCGCCGGCGCCCAGGGGGGAACGGGCGCAACCTCCGGGACGGGCGCAAACGGCGGCTCGGATCCGGAAGGCGGCGCCGGCGGGGCGCCCGAGGTGCCCGACTGCAACGACGACCAGCAAACCGTCGACGAAACCGATCTCGATTGTGGCGGCCGCACCTGCGAGCCTTGCCCCGCCGGCGACCACTGCTTGGCGGGCACCGATTGCCAGAGCGGTATCTGCACGAACCAGGTTTGCCAGGCGCCAACCTGCACCGACATCGCGGTCAACGGCGACGAAACGGACATGAACTGCGGCGGCAAGTGCACGCCGTGCGCGGAAGGCCAACACTGCAAGGTCGACGCTGACTGCAATACCAAGAAATGTGCCGCAGGCATGTGCGAATCGACCGTCTGCGAAGACGGCGTTTTGCAGGACGGCTGCCCGCTGCTCGTCGACAACACGCCCTACGCCCTTTCGCCGGGCCACGCGCTGAAGCGCTGCATCGACGACAACGCCCTGTCAGTCGCCGAGGGCAACGGAATGGTGCTGTATTCATGCAAGGTGGAGCTGCACCAGACGTTTTGGGCCACCGCGCAGGCCGACGGCTATTTCGCGTTTCGCAACGCGCTCAGCGCCAAGTGTCTGCAGGTGCGCGGCGCCAGCACGGCCGAGAACGCCGCCGTCGAGCAGTCCACCTGTGACTACGCGCCCGAGCAGCTCTGGAAACCCACACGCGTCGACGACAGCCTGATGCAGCTCACGAACAAACTGAGTGGGCTACCGCTCGACGTGGCCGGCACCAACGTCGACGCAGACTTTCAGGGCATCACGCAGGGCAAAGTCGGGAGCACCGCCGACACGCAATGGCGGCTGCAAAAGCGCAGCAGCGCGGCGTACATCGCGCTCTCCGCTTCCGACGACACGGCCAATCGCCTCCGCCACGAAGCCGCCTTGGTCACGCTCCAGCCGGACGACATGCCGAGTGCGCAGTGGAAGATCGTGCCGGGGCTCAGCGACATTCAGTTCGTCTCGTTTCAGTCTCGGGACGAGCCCGGTCGCTACTTGCGCCACGCGGGCTATCGCCTCTGGGCTGACACCAACGACGGCTCGTCGCAGTTCAAGAAGGACGCCACCTTCCATTTCGCCAATCCTCTTGCTGGCGGCGGCGGGCTGAGGAAGTCCTGGGAGGCACACAACTTCCCCGGCTTCTTTCTGCGGCGCACCGGCAGCACCATTTCACTCACGCAGCAGGGCAACGACGCTGCCTACAACGCCTCTTCGACTTGGATCATCGCGCCGCGCTAGAGCGAGCCGCATAGCTGAACCTGGCTCCGCCCCAGCAGCTTCTGCATTTCGGGCCGCAGCTCGGCAGCCCCACCTGTCACGGCAGCTTTTTCGGCTCGGGGATGCTGCCGCCGCCGCGCACGAAAGCGATGACCGACTTGGTCAAGGCTTCGTCGGCCTTCACGCATTTGAGCGAGACGTCACCGCTGGTGGCGCCTTTGCACTCTTGGCGGCGCGCTTGCCAAGCCTTGTTGAGCTTTTCGTCTTTGCGCAGCGCCTCTTGGGTGTCGTCGTCGAGGTAACGAAAGTCGATCGGCGGGTACTTGGGCGACGGCGCCTTGGACATCGTCACTTCTTCACTCTGCAGGGTGACGCACGAGCCGTCCCAGCGCAGCGCGTCGTAGCTGCCGCCAGCGCCGCTGACCTGCATGCCGCCAGCGTCGGGGACGCGCGCGTACAAGATCAACACCTCTTCGTCGAACTCCACCCAGCCGCTGTCGGAAGCGCCGCCCGACGCGTTCCAAGCTTGTGTGCGGCGCGTCAGGTAGCCGCGGGTCCAAGCCGGGTTCGAGAATAGGTACAGGCCGATCGACGGGAACTTGCCGTTGCACAGGCGCTTCACGAACTTCGGATCCGGCGAGCAGGTTGCCCCCGACTTGAAGCACTTGGTCGGCACGCCCTCGGCGCCGCTGGCGTCCGCCGCGGGCTCGGCCTTGGCGTCGCCCGTGGGCGCCGCGGCGTCTGCCGGAGCGTCAGCGGCCTTGCTTTCCGCTACGGGCGCTTCGGCCGGCTTGCCGCCGCCGCAACCCAAACTCAGCCCGAAAGACGCCAAGAAACCTAGGGAAACCAGCGCAGAACGCATCGGCCCGTTCATATCAGGAAACCCGCGAGGCTTGTGATAAAGCGTGCAGCTGGAGTCAGTCGATGCTCGATCTCAAGCAGATTCGTGAGAACCCCGAAGCCGTAAAGCGCGCCATCGCCGAGAAGCGCGTGAGCCTCGACTTGGACGCGCTACTCGCGGCCGATCAAAAGGCGCTAGCGCTGTCGCGCACGCTTCAAGAATTGCAGGAGAAGCGCAACCAGAACGCCAAGCTGATTCCCAAGGCCAGCGCGACGGAGCGCCCGGAGCTGATCGCCGAAGGCCGCAAGATTGGCGACGAGATTGCGGCGCTGAAGCCAGCCATCGACGCTGCCGACGCCGCGCTGCGCGACCTGCTCCTGCTGGTGCCGAACATTCCAGCCGACAGCGCGCCGCGCGGGGCGTCGGAGGCGGACAACGTCGTGGTCAAGACCGTCGGCGAGCCGACGCGCTTCGACTTTGCGCCGCTCGATCACGTGGCGCTGGTGGAGAAGAACGGCTGGGCGGACTTGGGGCGCATCGCCAAGGTGGCCGGCTCGCGCTCGTATGCGCTCAAGGGTGACGGCGTCTTGCTCGAGCAAAGCCTGCTGCGCTTCGCGCTGGATCGGCTCGTCGAGCGCGGCTTCACGCTGATGAGCGTGCCGTCGTTCGCGAACGAGGCCGCGTTCATCGGCACCGGCCACTTTCCGACCGGCCGCGAGCAGGTTTACCACCTCGAAGCCGACGACAAGTACCTGACCGGAACCTCCGAGGTGACGCTGAACGCGCTGCACAGCGGCGAAATCTTGAGCGAGGCAGACCTGCCCGTGCGCTACGCCGGTATTTCGGCGTGCTTTCGCCGTGAAGCGGGCAGCGCCGGCAAGGACGTGCGCGGGTTGATTCGCGTGCACCAGTTCAACAAGGTCGAGCAATACGTGATGTGCAAGAACGATCCGGAAGAATCCGAGCGTTGGCACAAGACCTTGCTCGAAATTTCCGAGAGCATCCTGGTCGACCTCGAGGTGCCGTACCGCGTCGTCGAGTGCTGCACGGGCGACATGGGCCTCGGCAAGTACAAGATGTTCGACGTCGAGTCTTGGGTGCCCAGCGAAAAGCTGTACCGCGAGACCCACAGCTGCTCCAACCTGCACGACTGGCAAGCCCGCCGCTCCGACCTGCGTTACCGCGACGCGCAGGGCAAGGTCCGCTACTGCCACACCCTCAACAACACCGCCCTGGCGACGCCGCGCTTCCTGGTACCGCTGCTCGAAAACCACCAGCAATCGAACGGCACCGTACGGCTACCAGCGAAGCTGCAGCCGTACCTCGGCGGGCGTTCCGTGTTGGGCGGCTAAGGGCTGCCGCACCGCAGCCCAAATCGCAGAAGCTGACGTAGCGGCATTGGGCCGCCATCGGCGGCTTGAGATCCACAGGGAGGCGGGGAGGCGGGGAGGTCCGCGAGCCCAGATTTTTGGGGTTTCGCGCTACCGCCCGCCACCTGAAAACCCGCTCCTGCTCGCTGCTCCTGCTCGCTCCTCGAGCGAAATATTTTTGGCTTTGGTCCTCCAAAGACAAAAATGCGTTCTCGCCCTCGCGGACCTCCCCGCCTCCCCGCCTCCCTGTAAAATCAGGGAGACTCGTAGCGACTCACGCTTTCTTGGCGCAGAGGCGTTCGTAGAGGCGGGCGGTTTGTTTGGCGATGGTGGACCAAGCGAAGTGGTCCTCCACGCGCTTGCGGCCGGCGGCGCCCATTTGCTGGGCGAGCTTTTCGTCGGCGGTGAGCTCGTTGATGCGGGTGGCTAGCGCCTTGGCGAAGCCTTCGCGATCTTTGGGCGCGCCCATGGGGGTGCCGTCGGGCTCGAACGAGACCAAGTAGCCGGTCTTGCCGTCTTCGACGACCTCGGGGATGCCGCCGACCGCGGAGGCCACCACGGGCGCTCCGCACGCCATGGCCTCGAGGTTCACGATGCCGAACGGCTCGTAGATGGAAGGGCACACGAAGGCGCGCGCGTGCGACAGCACCTGAATCAGCTGCGGTCGCGGCATCATCTTTTGGATCCACGAGAGGCCGCCGCGCTCGCGCTCGATGCTTTGCACCAGCGTCTCGACCTCGGCCTTCAAATCCGCGGTGTCGGGCTCACCGGCGCACAGCACGATGCGCACGCGCTTGTCGATGTGACGCGCGGCCTCGAGCAGGTGCACGATGCCTTTTTGGCGCGTGACACGGCCGACGAACACCACGTACGGCTCCGCCGGATTGATGCCCAGCTTCTCCAGCACGTCGGTGCGGGTGTCGCGCTGGTACTCGTCCAAGTCGATGCCGTTGTAGATGATGTGCACGCGCGCCGGGTCGACGCTGGGGTACGCCTTCAAGATGTCGCGCTTCATGCCGCTGGAGACGGCGATGACGGCGTCGGCAGCCTCGATGGAGGTGCGCTCACTGAAGCTGGAGATGGCATAGCCGCCGCCCAGCTGCTCGGCCTTCCACGGCCGCAGCGGCTCCAAGCTGTGCGAGGTCATGACGTGCGGAATGCCGTACATCAGCTTGGCCAGGTGCCCCGCGAAGTTGGCGTACCACGTGTGGGTGTGAACGAGCTCGGAGCCCGCCAAGTCCTTGGCCATCGCCAAATCGATCGACAAGGTGCGCAGCGCGGCCAGCTCGGGCGCGGCGCCGTCGAGCTGGCTCCACGACCTGTAGCTGCCTTGCACCTCGGAGGCTTGGCGATCGGCGCCGAAGCAGTACACGCCGAGATCGACCTGGCGCGACAGCTCACGCGCCAGGTATTCGACGTGCACCCCTGCGCCGCCGTAGATTTCCGGCGGGTACTCACGCGAAAGCAGTGCGACCTTCACGGGTCTAGCTGCGCCCCGCGGGCGGAATGATGTCGCCTTTGCCGACGACGACCACGCCATTCTCACTGACCGTGAAGCCGCGCGCGCGGTCTTCCTCCAGATTGACGCCGATGCGTGCGCCCGGGGGAATGACCACGTTCTTGTCCAAGATGGCGCGCTTGACGACGGCGTGACGGCCGATGTTCACGCCGTTCATCAGCACCGAGTCTTCGACGTTGGCGTACGAGTGCACGTTGACGCCGGGCGACAAGATGGAGCGGCGCACGGTTCCGCCAGACACGATTGCTCCTGCGCTGACCATCGAGTCGAAGGCCGAGCCACGCCGGCCCTCCTCGTCGAACACGAATTTGGCTGGCGGCAGCGAGCCCAGGTTCGTGTGAATCGGCCACTGATCGTTGTAGAGGTTGAACACCGGGTGGACGCTGATTAGGTCCATTTGCGCGTCGTAGTAGCTGTCCAAGGTCCCGACGTCGCGCCAATAACCGGCGTCGCGCTCGGTGGCGCCCGGCACGTGGTTCTTGGCGAAGTCGTAGACGGCGGCCTGCCCGGCGTCGACCAAGCCGGTGATGATGTTGCCACCCATGTCGTGGGCGCTGTCTTTGTTTTCCGCGTCGGCGCGCACGGCGTCTACCAGCGTCTTGGTCGTGAAGACGTAGTTGCCCATGGACGCGTAGACCTGGTTGGGATTGTCGGGCAACCCCACGGCGTTGCTGGGCTTTTCTACGAACTTGGCGATGCGGTCGTTGCTGCCTGGCACGATCACGCCGAAGCGCGAGGCTTCTTCTTTGGGCACGCGAATCGCGGCCACCGTAACGCCACAGCCGGACTCGATGTGGGCGTCGACCATCTGCTCGGGGTCCATCCGATAGATGTGGTCCGCGCCGAACACGCAGATGTAATCGGGCGCTTCGTCTCCAATCAAATTCAGGTTTTGGTAGATGGCGTCGGCCGAGCCTTCGAACCAGCGCGGGCCGAGGCGCATCTGCGCCGGCACCGTCATCACGTAGTTGTTGAAGATGGGCGACATACGCCACGTCTGGACGATGTGGCGGTCGAGCGAATGGCTCTTGTACTGCGTGAGCACCGCAATGCGGCGGTACCGCCCATTGACCAAGTTGCTGAGCGCAAAGTCGATCAAGCGATAGTTGGCGCCGAACGGCACCGCGGGCTTCGCGCGATCGCGCGTCAGCGGCCAGAGCCGCTTTCCTTCACCACCCGCGAGCACAACTCCTAAGACATGCGGACGTTTAGCCATGCGAAAGGCGTGAGCCTGCCTGACCTTTTCCGCCCAGGGAAGCCCAGAAATCCGGGGTCGCGAGCGCGCGCTCTTCGGCGGCCTATTCGCTCCTACGGGAACGTGACCGGCGCCAAGGCGTTTCGACGCTCATTGTCCGCCAGGCCCAGCTGACCTGCGGCGTTTTCACCGCAGCAGAGCACGCGATCGTCGACTGTCCGCGCGCAGGTGGACATGCGACCTACGACTACCTGGGCGAAGCCGCTGCCGATCAGCTCGGGCGAAAAACGCTCGGCGTTGTCGGCCGTTCCCAGCTGGCCCTCGATGCCGCGGCCCCAGCAAAACAGGTTCTGCTCGGCGTCGATGCCACAGCCGTGAAACGTGTCGATCGACACCTGCACCCAGACGTGACCGGGCATGACTTGAGTCGGCACCAAGCGCTGAGTGGCGTCACCCAAGCCCAGGTTACCGAAGGAGTTCCCGCCCCAGCAGAACAGGTTGCCGCCCTGCCGTAGCCCGCAGCTCGAGTCTTGGCCCGAGACCACGCTGAGCCAGTCTTCGTCAGTGCCAATTTGGGTCGCCGCGCGGCGCTGTTGGTCGTTCGTCTGGCCGAGCCCCAGGTTCGCGGCGGTGTTGCGCCCCCAGCCGAAGAGCAGGCCTTGGCCGCGGACACCGCACGTGTGGCCGTCACCCGTGCCGATCGCGCTCCAGTCACTCTGGTCTCCGGAGCGAACGGGCGAGAGCTGATCGACGCCGGGGTGCAGATCGTTCAAGCCAATGTTGCCCTCCCAATTGCGGCCCCAGCAGTACAGCTTTCCGTCGTCGAGCACCGCGCAGGAGGTGCTCGCCTCGGAGCTCAACTGCACGGCCTTGCGTGGCAGCGGGACCAAGCGCGGCACGTTGGAGGGCTCGGTGTTGCCCTGCCCTAGCTGCCCCACCGTGTTGGCGCCAAAGCACCACACGCTGCCGCTTTGCTTGAGCGCGCAGGTGTGCGCCACGCCCGTCGCTACCGCGACCCAATCGGCGTCGAAGCCAACGCGAGCAGGCGCGTTGCGATCGAGGTTGTCTCCGACGCCGAGGCGGCCGTCGATGTTGGCACCCCAGCAATACAAGACACCAAAACGCGCGGCGCAGCTGTGCGCGTCCCCCGAGTCGATAAAGAGAGCGAGCTCTGGGTCGGGCTCAGCCGCGCCGCCGCTGCTGGGCTCAGCGCCGGTGCCAGCCTGCCCAACGCCGGCGCCACCGCTGCCGCCACCGGCGCGGGGCAGCACGCCGCTACCGCCGACGCCTGCCGCTGTACCACCGGCCGCTTCGCCCGCGCTGCTGGCAGGCGCTGTCAGCACCTCCACGACCTCCGTGCAGGCAGCGAGCGACAGCGCAAGCCCACACGCAAGGACCCAAGCCGTGCCCCGCGTCGAGCCGCCGCCCAAGCCCTGCTTCATGGCAGCTCCAGGGCCAGGCCGGTGGACGCGAACAGCTCGAGCTTACTCACGCCCGTGACGACGCCCCCGGTGTCGGAGACCGAGAACGACTTGAGCGGCAAGCCCGCACCGAGCGTCGAATAGGAGCGCACGAGCCCGGCGCTACCGAAAGCCAAGCCCAAGCCGACGCGCGAAGTCACCGCCAGCCCGCTTTGTGGTTCGGCCTGAACGCCGGAAGCGGCGTCAGGCTCGAAGCTGACCCGCAGCACCCGCCCCGAGACGAAGGCGCCCAAGTCGAGCCCGGCTTGGCGAAAAAAATCGAGCGACACGCCGGCTTCGAGCGAAAGGGACGTCGCGCCGATGGAGCCGTGCGGTGCTTGCTCCGAGAGCGCGCGCCGGGCCCCGACGGCGAGCACGCCGCCCGCGACGCGACCGAGTGGGACCGCGCCGAACAGATCCGCGCCGTAGTGGGTCTGTCCGCCCAAGAAGTGCTCGAACGCCAAGCGCGCCCCGACAGCCGTGAAGCGCTTGGGAGCGGCGGGCGGCGGCGTAGATTTCTCGACCACGGCTCGCACCGCGGGCGGTGGGGCAGTTTGAGCGCTGTGGACGCCGCGGAGCGCCAGCTCGGCCCAGCTAGCGCGCAGCAGCTCTTCGGCGGCGACCGCCAACGCCAACGCGCGACCGTCGGCCGGAAGCCTATCGAGCTGGAGATCGCGCCCCAGGCGCTTTTCGGTGACAGAGTCGATGACGTCGACGCTGTAGCGAGCGCGCGCCGCCTCGACCTGGGCAATGACGACGCGCGCCAGCGGTTCCGGCGCACCCGCTGGGCCGGCTTGGCAGACCTCGATGTCACCGGGTGCGAGGCCAGCGCGCAGCTCGGAGCGGACGGCGTGCGCGAAGGACTCGGGCACCTGCCCGGCGACGGAAACCCATGGCTTCTCACCACTGCACTCCGAGCTTGGCTGGGCTTGCGCGACGCGCGAACCGCTCAGGGCTAGCAGCAGCGGCAAAAAGCCGAGGAGCGTCAGGCACCGCTTCACGCGCTTGCAACCCTAACAGAGTTCGCGAGCACCTGCCGCGCAGCATTGGTGTGCGCCTCAGCGCGTGCCGCAGCGAGTCGCTACGGCTCCCGCGTGAACACCCGTTGGATAACTTGCCAAGTAGCGCTCGCGAGCGCGGCCGCACGCCGGGTAGTTGCCTTGCGCGGCGTACACCGAGACGAGGCGCGCCAAGGCGTCCTCGCGGAAGCTCGGACCCAGATTCGACGCCAGCGCCCGCTCCAGCGCCGTGATGGCGCCCGCGCGATCGCCGAGCCTGTCCATGCGCAAGCGACCGAGCTCGAAAGCCGATAGGCTAGCGCGGCCGTCGCCCGGGTGCAGCCGCAGTAGCTCTTCGTAAGCGCGCGCTGCAGCCGCCGCGTCACCGGCGCGCCGGCTTTCACCGGCCTTTTCGAACAGCTCTCGGGCGCTGGGCCCGGTAGGAATCGCGGAGGTCGTGGGCGGGCCAGCGCTCTTCGCGTCGACGGGGGTGTCGGTCTTGACGTCCGTTTCGCGCGCCTGCGGCTCCGCGACGGCGTCGGTGCTCGGCGTGTCGTGAGCCGCAACGACGCTCGGGTTTTGGATCCAGCTCTGTCCAGCGGCGACGCGCGCGACGATACCGGGGCGCCGCTGACTGACGACCTCGACGACGCCGCGCAGCACGCTCACCTCGACGCGCGGGTCATCGCCGGGCGTCGTCTTGACGGTGAACTTCGTGCCGACCACGCGCACCTCGACGTCACCCGCCGCCACCGTGAATTTCCGGTTCTCGCGGTGCGTGACGTCGCAGGTCACTTCGCCGCGCGCGAGCGCCAGCGCGACCGCGCTCGGCTGATTGCCCCGCACCCGTACCTCGGAGCGAGAGGCCAGCGACACCCGTGAGCCGTCGACCAGCGTGACCGCGAGGGCGTCACCGGCGGTCTCGAGCTTCGCGTCGGCCAGCACCGCGTGCTCGGTGCCAGCGGCTCGGAGCTGCGAGCGCGTGAAGAACGCCGCGCCCGCGACTGCGGCCGACAGCGCCAGAGACAGCGCAATTCCGCGCCAAATACGGCCTTTACGCGCCTCGAGCCGGGCCGAGACGTTGCCCCACAAGCGATTGACGCGCGCGTCGCTCAGCTCGGGCTGGACGTAGCGACTGGGCTCGAGACTCATGGTTTAGCCGCGCGCTCAAGGCGCGCCTCCGCGGCGTTCAAGCGCCGTTTGACGGTGGAGACGCTGAGCCCCATCTGCTCGGCGATCTCCGGGATCTCCAGCCGTTCGACGCGCCGTAGGACCAGCGCTACGCGCTCTTCTGCCGGCAGCTTCTCGAGCAAGCCGTAGACCGCTCTCAGCTCTGCCGCGATGTCGGGGGGCGCGCTGCGCGCCACCACTTCGTCGGCGTCGATCGGTTGATGGGAGCGCAGGCCCAGGCGAACCTGCAGGCGTCGTCGACGCAAGCGCTTGCTCGCCGTGCGCACTACGATGGACGACAGCCACGCTTGAAAGGCCTGCGGGTTGCTCAGCGCGTCCAATCGCTCGAACGCGTACAAGAAGCTGTCTTGCACCAAGTCGTCGATGTCGGCGTCCGACGGCAAGATGCGGTACGCCAAGCCGAGCGCCAGCCGCACGTAACGCCGGAAGAGCGCCTCGCGCGCCCACTCCTCTCCGGCGCGAGCCGCCAGCACCAGCGCCGAGTCGGTCGGTAGCTGGCGCGGCGCCGAGTCGGCGGGCTGCTGCGTGGCCTCCTGGGGGGCCTGCGGCTTCATCACGAGGGCCATCATGCTCGCCCCTGGCGCTTGGGGCGCAGGCGCGAGCCCCCAGAATATCGCAGCCCGCCTGGAACCGCTGGGCGGTTTCCTGGTCGGCTGCAGAGGAGGTTCGCGGGGACATGAGGATACGGTGCCAGGAGCGCTTCCGAGCAGTACGTACCTCGTCGGGTTCCAAGCGGTTCAGGGGCTCAGAAATGCCGCGCTAGTAGCCAATATTGCTTAGTACGGGTTGTCGACCGGGGGCGCGGCAGGCTTGGGAGCCGCGGGCTTGACGGCGGGAGCGGGCACAGCCGGGGCCGCGACCGGCGCGGGAGGGGGCACCGCCGCGCCCGCGGGTACGGCAGCGGGCTTCGAGACAGCGACCGGGGCGGGCTTGGCGGGCACGGGCACCACCACCGCTTCGACCTTGGGCTTCACCGGAGCGGCCACGACCGGAGCCATCGGTGCGAGCCGCGCCGGCTCGTCCGATACCGGCGCGCCAGCGGCGGGCGCGGGCGGAGTAGACGCGGCAGGAGCTTCGGACGCGGACGCAGACGCAGCTGGAGCAGCCGGTGATTCTGGAGCAGCCGGCGCCGAGGCTGGAGTCGCAGCTGCCGAGGCTGCAAGCGGCTCGGGAGCTGCGGGAGTCTCCGTGAGCGATTCGTCGCGCTTTTGGCTGAGCACGTACACGCCAATCAAGATGACGAGCGCGCCGCCCACCACCTTGACCAGCGTCGGGATGCCGCCCGACTTCGGCACGCCCGCGGGCGGCGCGTCGCTAGAGCGATCGGTGCCCTTACGATCACTGCCAGGCTCGGGCGTGGCTGCGCGAACACGGGCCGGCGGCTCCTTGCGAGTCGGCAGCCCATGCTCACGCGCCCGCTCGGCGCGCTTCCGTCCGGCCCTGCGCTCGCTGCGCGAGCTCTTCGAACCGGACTTCTTCGCCATCTCAGTCCTTCAGGGCCTCGGCGCCGCCGATGATTTCCATCAGTTCGGTCGTGATCGCCGCCTGACGCGCGCGGTTGTACTGCAGCGTGAGCTGCGCGATGACCTCGGACGCGTTCTTCGTGGCCGAGTCCATGGCCGTCATACGCGCGCCGAGCTCGGACGCCATCGACTCGTAGAGCGCGCGCAAGAGCGAGATCTCCACGTACATGGGGACCAAGCGCTCGAGCAGGGCTTCCTTGCTCGGCTCGAACAAGAACTCGTCCGGGTTCACGAGCGCGGCCGCTTCTTCACCCTTGGCAGGAGCCGGGGCTTTGACGGGCGCGAGCGGGAACAGCGGCTCCACCGTGACCTTCTGGGTCATGGCGCTCTTGAACTCGTTGTACACGACCTGGATCGAGTCGACCTCGGCGCGCAAGAACGGGCTCAAGACCTTGCGCGCAACGACGCGCGCGGTCTCGGGGCCCAGCTTCTCCCAGATGCCCGAGAACACGTGGAAGAGCGGGATCTTGCGGCGCTGGTAGAAGTCGCGACCCTTGCGACCGATGACGGCAATCTTCACCGTCTGGCCCGCGGCTTCGCGCTCGCGACGCTCACGCTCGGCGGCGCGCAAGATGTTGGTGTTGAAGGCGCCGCACTGGCCGCGGTCGCTGGTGATGACCAGCAAGAGCACGCTCTGCACCTTGCGGCGCGTGAGCAGCGGATGCTCGGATTCGACGCCCGACTCTTCCGCCTCTGCCTCGCCAGCCGCAGTCACCTCGGCCAGCACCTTCGCGGTTTGGACCGCGTACGGACGCAGCGCCACGATGCGTTGCTGAGCGCGCGTCAGGCGAGCGCCCGCGACCATCTTCATGGCGCGGGTGATCTTCTGCGTGCTCTTGACGCTCGAGATGCGCCTGCGAATCTGCTTGAGGTTGGCCAAGGCCTACTCTTCCTCGGACGCCACGAACTTCTTGCCGAACGCCTTCAGCGCCTTGTCCAGGAGCTTCTTGATGTCGTCGGTGATTTCGCGCTTGGCTTTGATGTCGGTCCAGAGCTCGGGGTGCTTCTCGTCGATGTAGCGGTACAGGTCCTGCTCGTACTGCTTGAGCGACTCGACCGGCAGCTTGTCGACGTAGCCAGCGGTGCCGGCGTACACGATCACGACCTGCTTCTCGACCGGCAGCGGCACGTACTGGCCCTGCTTCAAGAGCTCGACCAAGCGCTTGCCGCGCTCGAGCTGCGAGCGGGTGGCGGCGTCCAAATCGCTGGCGAACTGCGCAAAGGCAGCCATTTCGCGGTACTGCGCCAAATCCAGACGCAAGGTGCCGCTGACCTTCTTCATGGCCTTGATCTGCGCGCTGCCGCCGACGCGGCTGACCGAGATGCCGACGTTGATGGCCGGACGCACGCCGGAGAAGAACAAGTCGGACTCGAGGAAGATCTGGCCGTCGGTGATCGAGATCACGTTGGTCGGAATGTACGCAGACACGTCGCCAGCTTGCGTCTCGATGATCGGCAGCGCCGTCAGCGAGCCGCCCGAGTGCGGATCCTTCTGCACCTCGAGCTCGGCGGCGTTCGGCTGCGCCTTGAGCGACGCCTCGGCCGAGTGCTTGGCCTCTTCGCCCAGGTGCATCTGCCCGTCGACGCCGCGGAAGGTCAAGCTGCCAGCAGGCACGGTCGTGCCCTTCTTCACCACGTGGTAGCGGTCGCCCATCTTGGCGGCGCGCTCCAGCAGGCGGGAGTGAACGTAGAACACGTCACCCGGGTAAGCCTCGCGGCCCGGCGGGCGGCGCAGCAGCAGCGACATCTGGCGGTAGGCGACGGCTTGCTTCGACAAGTCGTCGTAGATGCACAAGGCGTGGCGGCCGGTGTCGCGGAAGTACTCACCGATGGTGACGCCCGTGTACGGCGCCAGGTACTGCAGCGGCGCAGACTCGGTCGCGGTCGCGACGACGACGATCGTGTAGTCCATCGCGCCGTGCTGCTTCAGCTTCTCGACCACCTGGGCGACGGTCGAGGCCTTCTGGCCGATGGCGACGTACACGCACGTCACGCCCTGGCCCTTTTGGTTGATGATCGCGTCGATGGCGATCGTCGTCTTGCCGGTCTGACGGTCGCCGATGATCAGCTCGCGCTGGCCACGACCGATCGGGATCATGGCGTCGATCGCCTTGATGCCCGTCTGCATGGCTTCCTTCACCGGCTGGCGGCCGATGATGCCCGGCGCCTTGAGCTCGATGCGGCGGCGGTGCGGCGTCTCGATCGCGCCCTTGCCGTCGATCGGCTGACCCAGCGCGTTCACGATGCGGCCAATCACTGCGTCGCCCACCGGCACGTCGGCGATGCGGCCCGTGCGCTTGACGACGTCGCCTTCCTTCACACCGCTGGCTTCACCGAGCACGGCAACGCCGACGTTATCCTGCTCGAGGTTGAGCGTCAGGCCGAACAGGTTGCCCGGGAACTCGACGAGCTCACCGGCCATCACGCCTTCGAGGCCGTAGACGCGCGCGATGCCGTCACCGGTGGCCAGCACCGTGCCGGTCTCGCTGACCATCGCGGCCCGGTCGAAGTTCTGGATCTGCTTCTTGATGATCGATGAAATTTCGTCGGCGCTAAGCTGCATGGCGTGGTCTCTGAATCTGCTGAGGTTAGGTGGGTCGGAGTCTTTGTTGGGCGGAGGGCGAGCCTTAGGCCTGCCCTACCAGCTGGCGTTCGATCTCGGTCAGGCGGCCCCGCACGGAGCCGTCGATGGTGTTGTCGCCGATGCGCGTCACGAAGCCGGCGATGAGCGTCGGGTCCTCGCGGCGTTCAAGCACGATCTTGCGCGCGGTGGCGGCCTCCAGCTCGGCGACGAGCTTTTGGTAGAACGAGTCCGGCATCGGGCCGGCGCTGGTGACGGTAGCGCGCACGACGCCCGCTTGCTCGTCCGTGAAGCGGTCGAGGCGCCGGGCGATGTCCGGGATCACGCGCAGCTTCTTGCGCGAGGCCAAGAGCTTGATCAAGTTGAGCGCGTTGCCCATCAGGCCGAGGCGCGCCGCGACGTCGCCCAGCACCGCGTCGCGCTTTTCCTGCTCGATGATCGGGTTGTCGAGGACGCTACGTAGCTCGGCGTTGCCGGCGTAAGCCTGGGCAAAGCGCCGCACTTGCTCGGTGATGGGGGCAAGCTGGCCGGTCTCGACGCCCAGCTCGAAGATGGCGCGGGCGTAGCGATCGGCGATCGGTGCGTTGCTCATAGTCTTCCTCGCAGGGCAGCGCCCGAGGCTTTGACGGACGCCAGGAACTCGTCACCCAGGCGCTGGCGGTCGCTATCGCCAATCTTGGAGACCAGGGTGGCCTCGGCCGACTTGACGGCGGCTCGCACGGTCTCGCGCACCAGCGTCTCGCGGGCAGCTTTCAGCTCCTGCTCGACCAGAGTGCGAGCGTCTCTTTCCATGCGCTCGCGGCGCTCTTTGGCGTCGCGCACGATGCGCGCGCTCTCGGCCTCGCCGGCTTCCTTCATCTCGCGGCGAATGCGCTCGACCTCGGAGTCGATCTCGTCGAGCTGCTTTTTGTACTTGGCCAGGCTGGCTTCGGCTTCGGCCTTCATGCGGCCGGCCTCTTCCATGCCCTTCATGATGCCGAGCTTGCGGGCCTTCAGGCCTTCGCTGATCGGCTTCTTGCCGAACTTGATCAGCAGCCAGTAGAGGATGGCGGCGTTGAGGGCCAGCGCGCCGAACGGCACCGGCATGCCCTTGGGACGCCACAGCAGGCTCGGCTCGGCGCCGTCTTTTTCGCCCAAAAAGCCGTAGCCCCAGTTGATGTCCTGGAACGTGGGGGCGTGGTCGCCGTGGCCTTCGCCGTGCGCGGCGGCGTGCTCGTCGCCATGGGCAGCGGCGTGCTCGCCGTGGGCCGGAGCGGCCGCCGAGGGGGCGTCGTGACCGTGCCCTTCGTGGTCGTCGCCTTGTGCGAAGGCGGGAGCGGCGGCCAACAGGCTAGCGCCCAGCGAGAAGGCGGCGAGGGCTCTGCAAAAATGCTTCATCAGTTTGCCTCCCGACCGAGCACGCGCGTCGCGATGTCTCCAGCGAGACGCTCCGACTGCTTGCCGAGCTCGAAGCGAATCGAGTTCACCTCGGTTTCGATGCGCTTCCGGCCGTCTTCCACGATCTTTGCGGCTGCGGCGCGGGCCTCGTTCAAGATTTGTGCTTCCAGCTTGGTCGCCTCGGCGCGGATGCGATCGCGCTCCTCGGCAGCCGCTTGGCTGACGCGGCGCAGCTCGCCCTCGTAGCGGGTGAGGAGCTCTCCGGCTTCCTCCTCCAGCTCGCGCGCGGTTTCGCGCGCGCCGTCGGTGCGCTCCTCACGGAGCGCGAACACCTTCAACATCGGGTCGAACAGCAGAGGCTTCAACACCAGGATGAGGAAGACGAAAATGACGACCTGAAAGACAACGACGTTGTTGAAATCCAGCTCGATGGGGCTACCGCTCATCGCGAAAACGCGGGGACTTGGTAGCAAGTGAGGAAGAGCGCCAAACTCAGTCATCAGCGCGCGCGCAGTACCATCTCGACACTGAACTGTCTACTGCACGAGCTGCTCGCGATGCGTGGTTTCAGAGTCGGAGCAGCCAGCTGCTCTCGGCCTATTCCGCTCTGCCTGGAGCGTCCGTCCCGTTCGGCCGCGGGTCCCAACTCTCGGCTGTTTCCAGTCGTCGAACGCCCTGGTCTCCGAGGGCCAGGATCAGGTCCCGGTAGCGCTGACCCGACCGCGGATCGAGCGCGTCGGGGGCGACGTCGAGCAGCGGAGCCAAGGCGAACACCCGACGGGTCAGCTCCGGGTGGGGCAGCGTCAGGGCAGGCTCGTTCACGACCAGGGCGGGGCTGAACAGAAGGTCTAGGTCCAGCGTCCGGGGGCCCCAGCGCTCACGACGCTCGCGACCGTGAGCGCGCTCGACCTCCAACAGCTGCCCGAGCAATTCCAGCGGTTCGAGCTTGGACTCCAGCAATACGGCAGCGTTCAGGTAGTCCGGCTGGGGCGGCCCTACGGCAGCCGTCGCGTACAAGGCAGAAATGGCTTGGACAGGGCCCAGCCGCGCCAGTCCGAGCACGGCGGATTTCAAGGTCGTGACCCGCTCCCCCAGGTTGGCTCCCAGGCCAATCACGAAGCTCCTGCGCACGTCACCCGACATCGCCTCCGCACTACTAGAACGCCAATCCGTTTGCAGCTCCTGCATTCGATGCCGCCCTGGTACCGAGGCGACCAATCGCAAGCAGATCGGCGCGAAGGCTCGCGGAGCCCACCAGACTGGGCTACACGGGGGGCTCATGTTGGGACTGAACGCCGGGGAGCTCACCCTGTTTGCCATCCTGGTGTTTGCGGTCATATCGGCGCGCTTCTGGCCGGCCGCCGGGGCGAGGATCGCGGAGCGACTGTCCGGCGGACGGAAGGAGCAGGACAACCCGAAGTCTGCGGACGAGCGACGCTAAGTCGACTTAGACTGAAAGCCTAAGTGGTGCCCGATCCTCCGGCCGGAAGCGAAACGGGAAGCTCTGCGGGAAGCTCCTCAGGGAGCTCGTCCGAAGTCGGGGCCCTGATCTTCGTGAGCGACGCTTCGGCGGAAGCCGAGCGCTTGATCTCGGCGTTGCGAACACGCGGCTACCAAGTCGTCGACGTGCCCCTCGGGTTGCTCGTCAACCGCGTCTCCGTGCAACGCCCTGCCCTCATCTTGTGCGACGCGGACGCGCCAGGCGCGGTCGAGAGCGTCGAGCGCATTCACCGCGACGTCCCGGGCGGCCATCGCGTGGACGTGGTGTTCGTGCGCGAGCGCGGCAGCCAGAGCGCGCCCGACCTGACCTCGATCATCGAACGCGAGGGCAGCGGCTCGTTCGATCGCCCGGTGGACGACGGCGCTCTCACCCGTAAGGTTGAAGCGCTGATCGGACCGCCCACGCGCCACGAGCCACGGCCGCGTTTGGCCCCAGGCGGACGCGCGCCGATCTTGGTCGCTGCGACGCGCAGGCCGTTTCGCTACGATCAAAAATCAGGCACGTCGCTCGCCCCCGAGCCTCCGCCGAGCCAGCCCCCGCGCAGCTCGACTTGGGTCGCGCCTCCAGGCGCGACGCCGTCCACGCCACCCAGCGGCCCCGGCAGCTCGCCGCTCAGCGCGGCGGAGCCTGCCAGCAGCATGCCTTCCAGCTTGCGGCGTGAAGAACCGCCGATGTCGGTGGCGCCCGGAGCGGCCGCCGGGCAGCTGCCCCAGGCTCGTTTGAGCCCGGAGCTGGAGATGCTGCTCGGGCGCGCCGAGCAGCGCGTCACGCAGAGCCGCGCGTCCGTGGCGCCGCCGTCCGATCGCTTGTCACCCGAGGCAGAGCTCGAAGCCATCTTGCCGAACGACGTGCTGGCAGCGCTCGACGAGCCGCTCGATTTGGACGATGGCGACGAGAGCGACGCCGGGCCGAGCACACACGGCGGCGACGATCGCGGCACCGCGCGCGGCACCGGCGGGACAAGCGGTACTGCCGGCGGAACCAAGACCGGCAGCGGCAGCAAGGCGCCCGGACACATCACGAGCGCCCCCGAGGTCAGCAACGAAGCGCCGCAGCCCGCCGAGCACGGCAAGACCGAGCCGCCGCCTAGCCGCGAGACCGAACCGCCCAAGACGCCGCCCGCGATGCCTTCGCGCGCGGCCATCACCAACGCCGGCACCTCGGAGCCCGCGCCGCCCTTGAGCGACGGCGAGCTGCGCGGCACCGCAGCCGGCAACCCTTCCGACGTGCCCCCGGCGAGCATGCCGCTCGCGCCCAGCGCGTCGCCTCCGCAGCAAGCGTCGACGACGCCGCCCAGAGCGTTGCCCAGCGAGCCGCAACATGTGCCGCCGCCGCTCGCGCCGCCGCTCTCCTCTGCTGGTGGCCGCCCGCAAGATCAGCCGCTGGAGTTGCCCGCCACGTTGCGCGCCGGCGAAGCCATTCGCTGTCTGGCCCTGGCCGTGCGCTCCCGTTACACGGGCGCGATCGCGTTCGAGGCGCCCGACGGCATCCGTCGCGTGGTGTTTCGCGATGGCGACTTCGTCACCGCCGCCACCAGCGTGGACACCGAGTCGCTCGTCGCGTGCTTGATCGAGCGTGGCAGCTTGCCCGCTGACGCCAACGTCAAGCTGGGGCGCAAGTTGCCGCTGTTCGGCCGCCACGCCGGCGCCGCGTTGATCGCGCACGGCTATTTGCAGCAAGACGAGCTGTGGCCCGTCTTGCGCTCGCACGCCGAGTGGTTGATTGGCCGCATCGCCCGGCTCGAGCGCGGAGAGACCGGCGTCGAGCTCGAAGTACCGCCGCGCTTGGCGACCGAGCCAGCGGTGTTCGGCGGTGCCACCGGCGCCGAGGTGCTGGTCGAGCTGGTGCGGCGCGTGTCGACACCCGAGGGCTCCGTCGCGCGGCTCGGTGGGGCCGCCGTACGGCTCCGCCAAGGGCCGAGCCACAACCTGCTGGGTGAGTGCGCCTTGCCGTCCGAGGAGGCCGAGTTGGTGCGCTCGCTCGATGGCGAAACGGTGAGCGGCGCGGTCGAGCGCTCCAAGGTGCAGGATTTCAGCTCCGCCCTGCTGGCCCTGGTGGAGCTTGGCATTTTGGAGACCGCGGGCGTCAGCGCCCAGGCTCGCCGCGCCGCGCCGCCGCCGGCCAACGCGCGACGCGAGCCAGACCGCCTCGATCACGAGGCGCTCCGCTCGCGCATCGCCGCGCGGCGCGCTTTGGTCGACGAAGGCGACTATTTTGCGCTGTTGGGAGTGAGCCGCGGTGCCACCAGCTACGACGTGCGACGCGCCTACACCGAGCTGCGCGAAGAGCTCGATCCTTCTCGCATTCTGACGCCGGCTACGGCCGACCTGCGCGACGACGTCGACGCCATCTTGTCGGTGATCGACGAAGCCTACGAGATTCTCGCCGACGACTTGCGTCGGGAACGTTACCGGCGCGCCTTGGAAGCCGCCCCCGCCTAGGTCGCGCCCGAAAAAGTGCTACTCGCAAAAGCGTCTCACCGAGGCGCTTCGCCCACGCTTCTTGGCGCTCCACGCGCCATCGCAGGAGCATTCGAGGCTGGCGCGGATGTTGCTGACGACTGGGGCATGGCTTTACCCACCTTGGCCGCCGACGTCGAGACGGTGCGCGAAGGTACCGTCATCGCCCAGAAGTACAGGCTGGAGAGCCAGCTGGGCGAGGGCGGAATGGGCACGATCTGGCGCGCGTACAATCTGCAGCTCGAGGTGCCGGTAGCGCTGAAGCTGCTGCGCGCGGGTCTGAATCCAGCTGAGCTGGGCGAGCGGCTCCGGGTGGAAGCGCGGGCCGCAGCCAAGTTGGTTCACCCCGGAATCGTGCGTGTCTTCGACATCGGAGAGGCCGAGTCGGGCGAGCCGTTCATCGTCATGGAGCTGCTTCAAGGCGAAAGCTTGGGCGCCACGCTGGAGCGCGGACCGCTTTCCGCCAAGGACGCTCTGCAGCTGATGCTGCCCATCTGCGAGGCGCTGGCGCTTGCGCATTCACGCGGCGTCGTGCATCGCGACCTGAAGCCCGACAATATCTTCGTTGCCGCGGAGGGCGCGCGCCTTCAACCAAAGCTACTGGATTTTGGCATCGCCAAGGTCCGAAGCAGCATGCTGGCCGGTGGTCCCACGCTGACCCAAGGCGGCGTGCTGCTGGGCAGCCCCGAATACATGTCGCCCGAGCAAGTGTACGGACGCGCCGACCTCGACGAGCGTTCGGACATTTGGGGCTATTGCGTGGTTCTCTACGAGATCCTCTCCGGCAGAACGCCCTTCGCAGGCGACAGCTGCCAAGAGATCTTGCAGGCCGTGCTGACACACGAGCCGGTCCCGTTGGCTCTGCTGGATGTCGATCCCGAGCTCGCCGCGCTGATTCATTGGGGCCTATCCAAAGACCGAGACGCACGTCCCTCCTCCATCTTGACGTTGGGGCGGGAGCTGGCCGCGTGGCTGTTCGCGCGAGGCGTGCTGGAGGACGCCACGGGCGCTTCGCTCGACGTCAAATGGCTAGGACGCGGAAACGAAGGCGTCGCGTTGGTTGCGCAGCACTGCCCCAGCTCCCCGCGTGCAGAGCACGAACACGCCACGCTCGTGTCGGTCGTGCATCCTTCGCCTCATCCAGCGCACATCTCGATCGAAGAGCCGCAAATACCGGGCAAACGCCGTTGGCTACCGAGCGCCGTGACGGCCATCGCGGTCGCCGCCGTCGCGCTGGCCGGGGGCCTGGGCTGGGCCTCCATAGCCGAGCTGCGGCGGGTGAGCCCCATCGGCGCGGCGGCGCAAGCCGGCGAACCGCCTCGCGAGCGCGCGGCCCCGGCGGCGGCCGCAGCCGCGCCCATAGAAGCGCCACCCGCGCGCGCAGAAGCCATCACGGTCGACGCCTTGCCCGTCGAGCATGCGCCACCCGCGCCGCCAACGAAAGAAGCCGCAGCCGCCAAAGCATACGCGGCCAACGCTGCTTGGGCGAAGTCTGCGGCGGCGGGCTCAGCCGTCTCGCCAGTTGCCGAGCGAGCGTTGGCCAGCACCGCGCCCCGCGCCCTACCGCAAGCGCTTCCGGCTCGAGACAGGCCGGCCGAGCTGCTCAACCCGTACTGAGGTGTGGGCGAAATCATGGACATCCCCCTCCGCTTCGCGCTCCTGGGCGCGCTCGTGTTCGTGCTGCTCACGCCCACCTGCGCGGCGCGGGCCGAGACTCCGAGCAGCGAAGCCGTCGTCGAGTCGCGCCGGGAACACGCCAAAGCGGAGTTCAAGCGCGGCTCGGACCTGTACAACGCTGGGCAGTATCGGCCCGCAGTCGCGGCGTTCATGGCAGCCGACAAGCTTTCGCCGAGCGCCGCGCTCTCGTTCAACATCGCGCTGGCATACGAAAAGCTCGATGACCCGAGCGGCGCCCTGCGTTGGTACCGTGACTACCTGCGTCGCAATCCGCGGGCCCCGAACGCCAGCGCCGTGAACGCCAGGGTCAACGAGCTCTCGAACAAGCTGGGTAGAAGCGGCGTGCAGCAGCTCACCGTCTTGTCTGCGCCGGATGGCGCCACCGTCCTGATCGACGGTCGGGCGATCGGGCAAACGCCCTTCACCGGAGAGCTCGCGCTCGGGCAGCACCGGGTCGAGCTCCAGCTGGCAGGTTACCGAGACGCAACCAGCGAGTTGACGCTGAGCCCCAGCGCCGCTCGCGACCTGAACATCAAGCTCGACGCCGCGCCTGTGCCTGCCCCGGCGTCAACTGCGGGCGGCGTCAAGCCCGCGCCGAGCGTTCACGAGCGCGACGGAGAGCGGCGTTTCGGCGTGGTGCCGTGGCTGTTCGTGGGCGGCGGGCTCGCCGGCCTCGGCGGCGCGCTGGGTTTCGAGCTCGCGCGGCGCTCGGACGAAGAGCAGGCGCGCAACGCCAGCCAGCTGGATTTCAAGCGCGAAATCGATGCGATGCAGCGCCATCAAACCACCGCGCGCGTGCTGGCCGGCGTCGGCGGCGCCTTGTTCGTCACCGGTGGCGTGCTGCTGCTGTTCAATACCCGAGCCCCCGCCCCGCCGCGCGTTGCGTTCGGCTGCACGCCACGAGGCTGCAACGCCACAGCGCAGGGGAGCTTCTAGCCGTGCAGCGCCTGCTCTCCTGGCTCTTGCTCTTGGCGCTGCTCAACTTCGTGGCAGCTTGCGAGTCCGACTTATCGACCAGCTTGGAAGGCAAGCCGTGCGACACGCAAGGCCGCTGCGTTCCGGGCTACGTGTGCGACTCGCTCTCGGGACGATGCGTGCGCCACGGCCAAAGCGCGAGCCCTAGCAACACCGGCGGCGACCTCGACTGCGCGAGCGACGAGACCGTATGCGGCGACGCCTGCACCGACGTCGCCTCTTCCGCCAAGAATTGCGGCGGCTGTGGCGCGACTTGCAGCGCCCCGGCCAACGGTGCCGGCATCTGCTTGGACGGCGCTTGCAACTTCGCCTGCAACAAGCCCTTTTCACCGTGCGGCAGCAGTTGCTTGGATCTCGCCACCGACGTCGGCAACTGCGGGGCGTGCGGCCATGCTTGCCCAGGCGCCGCGACCGGCAACGTCGCCTGCGTCGACGGCGCCTGCAGCGTCGCGTGCCAAGCGCCGCTCGAGGCGTGCGCTGACGCGTGCGTCGACGTCAACGTCGATCCCGCCCACTGCGGCGGTTGCGACCAGCCGTGTGCGGCGGGCAAGGTGTGCTCCGGTGGCAAGTGTTCGGACACCTGCGGCGAGGGCGAGCTGGACTGCGGCAGCGCCTGCGTCGATCCGCAGACTTCGGCCCAAAACTGCGGCGGCTGTGGCGTGGTCTGCGCCGCCCCCAGCGGGGGCACCGCAACCTGTACGAAAGGAAGCTGCGCCTTTGGTTGCTCGGCGCCGCGCCAAGTCTGCGGCAACGGCTGTGCGGATCTGCAAAACGACCCGCTCAACTGCGGGGCGTGCGCCCAGCAGTGCGACGCTCCCGCCAACGGCAGCGCCAGCTGCAGCGAAGGCAAATGTCAGGTTCTGTGCAACACGGGGTTCGCCGACTGCGCTGGTGCCTGCATCAAGACCAGCAATGACCCTGCCAACTGCGGCGCTTGCGGGCACGCCTGCAAGGCCGGCGAGGTTTGCAGCGCGGGCAGCTGCACCTTGAGCTGTCCGGCCGGCACCCAAAACTGCGCGAGCGCGTGCGTCAACCTGGGGAACGATGCCGCCAACTGCGGGCAGTGCGCAAAAATGTGCGCTGGCACGGCGCACGGGGCGCCCGCGTGCGAGGCCGGCAAGTGCCAGCTCACGTGCGACGCGGGCTACGAGCTGTGCGGCGGCGCTTGCCTGAGCGTCGCCGATGATCCGAACAATTGCGGCGCCTGCGGGAAGGTCTGCCCGGGCGCGCCCGGCGGCTCGGCAACGTGCAGCGCGGGCAAATGCGGCATCCAATGCGGTCCCGGGCTGCAAGCGTGCGGCGGCGCCTGCATCGACACCGCCACCAGCAAGGCCAACTGCGGCGCCTGCGGGCATGCCTGCACTGCGACCCAGGTCTGCCAAGCTGGCCAATGCGCCAGCGAATGCGGCGCCAAGACCTCTTGTGCTGGCTCTTGCGTCGACGTGACGAAGGACCCGCAAAACTGTGGCAGCTGCGGCGAGGCCTGCGCGGCACCGGCAGGCGGCACGGCCCGCTGCGACGCATCGCAGTGCCGCTTCGATTGCTCGGGCGGGCGCGTAAAGTGTGACGACGCTTGCCTCGACACGAAGAGCGACCTGCAAAACTGCGGCGCCTGCGGCAAAGCTTGCGCCGAGGTCGCCGGTGGCTCCGCTAGTTGCAGCAACGGGCAATGCACGGTCATGTGCAACGCCGGTCTGTCCCGGTGCGGCGGCGCCTGCATCGACACGCGCAGTGACGCCGAGAACTGCGGAAAATGCGGCAAGAAGTGCCCCGGCAAGCGCAGCTGCCTGCTAGGGCTGTGCTTGCTGTAGCCTCTACTCGGCGGCCGGCGCGCGCGCGTCGCGGTCGAGCACGTCGATCTCGAGCTGTCCATCTTCGACGTTGGCGAGCAGCACCGAGCCGCGCGGCAATTCACCGCGCAGAATGCGCTCGGCCAGCGGCGCTTCGAGCAGGCGCGCAATGGTGCGCTTCATCGGGCGAGCGCCGAGCGCAGGCTCGAAACCGCCCGCGTCCATCAAATGCTCGATCAGCTCGGGGCCGTACTCGAGCTCGACGCCGCGCTGAGCGGCCAGCGCGATGCCCATGGCGTCCAGCAGGCGGCGCGTGATCTCGCGCACGTCGTCGCGACCGAGCGGCGCGAACACCAGCACCTCGTCGATGCGGTTGTACAGCTCGGGCGCCAGCGCGGCGCGCGCCGAAGCCGTGATTTTCGCGGCAATGTCGTCGGAGCCGGGCGTCTCTCCACCGCCGAACCCGACGCGGCGCTTGGCGGCCTGCCCCAGCACCTCGGAGCCGAGGTTCGACGTCATCAGGATTACGGTGTTGGTGAAGTCGACCAAGCGCCCGCGACCGTCGGTCAGGCGACCTTCGTCGAACACGCCCAGGAATGTCGTCAAAACGTCCGGGTGCGCCTTCTCGAGCTCGTCGAGCAAGATGACCTGGTAGGGGCGACGCCTCACGGCCTCGGTCAGTTGCCCGCCGGCTTCGTGTCCCACGTAACCGGGCGGCGCGCCGATCAGGCGCGCGACGGCGTGCGGCTCGCTGAACTCGGACAAGTCCAGCCGCGTCATGGCGCTCTCGCAGTGGAACAGCACCTCGGCGATGGCTTTGGCCGTCTCGGTCTTGCCCACACCGGTCGGGCCAAGTAGCAAGAAGCTGCCGATGGGGCGGCGCGAGCCGAGCCCAGCCGCGTTGCGACGCAGGATGCGCGCGATGCGCGCGATCTGGCTGCCGTGGCCGACCACGCGATCTGCCAGTATCTCTTCCAGGCGCAGCATGCGGTCACCGTCGGATTCGAGCAAACGCTCGACCGGCATGTCCGAGAGCTCGGCCACGACCTCGGCCACGGCCTGCGACGTGACCTCGGCTTTGCCGCGCCGACGGGTGCGCGCGCCCGCCAAATCCAGGATGGAAACGGCCTTGTCGGGCAAGGCGCGGCCCGGCAAGTAGCGGATGGACCAGGCAACGCCCAGGGCCAAGGCCTCCCTGTCGTAGCTCACGCGGTGATGCTGCTCGAGCCGCGGCCGGAGCGCGTCCAAGATCAGGAACGCATCCTCGCGCGAGGGCTCCTCGACCTCGACTAGGCCAAAGCGCCGCGACAGCGCCGCGTCGTGACCGATGGCCTTTTGGAACTCTTCCAGTGTGGTCGCGCCGATGCACGGCAGCTCGCCGCGCGCCAGAGACAGCTTCAGCTCGGAGGCGATCTCTTCGGCGGCTTCGCCCAAGAACAGCTGATGGATCTCGTCGAAGAACAGCACCACGCGACCGCGCGCCGCCAGCACCTCCTTGCGGATCTGCGCGATGCGACCCGCCAGAGCCCCGCGCACGGCCGTGCCGGCGACCAGCTCGCCGATCGGGATTTGAATCACGACGCGGTCGTCCAAGGCTTGCACGTCGCGCCCCTCGGCGATGCGCTGGGCCAAGCCGCGCACGACGCTGGTCTTGCCGACGCCCGCTACGCCCACCAAGCAGGGGTTGTTGCCTTCGCGCTTGGCCAACACGTCCAGGGTCTGCTCGATGACGTCGTCGCGACCGACGACCGGATCCAGCTCGCCGCGCGCGGCGGCTAGCGTGAGGTTCTTGCCCAGCTCGGAGAGCAGGGGAAAACGCTGTGGATCGAGCTGAAAGCGCTGCTCGAGCGTGGAGGCGCGCGGGAGCTCGGGCGGCGGCGGGTTCCCGGCAGACGCGGCGGCGCCAGCGGGCGGCGCGACGCGCGTGATCACCAGGCCGGGCTTGGGCTCGGCCGGAGGCTGCGACGGCGAGGGCTCCCGCAGCTGCATCAGCGGCACCGGCTCGGCGGTGGACAGACGCTTGGGCGGTGGAAACAGCGGCACCTTGACGGCCGCGTTCTTGCGCGCTGCGGTGGCCGGCTCAGGCTGCTCCGCGGGCGAGGGCGTCGCTGGCAAGCCGTTCAGCTTTTGGCTCTGCGAGGCTTTGCTCTGCGGACCCGGGCGGCGGCGACCCACGAGCCCCAAGCCCACTTGCATGGTCTGCGCGCGCAGGCGACTCACGTCGACACCGAGCGCTTCGAGCGTCCGCCGCGCGACGGCTCGTGGCTCTCCAAGCAAGGCCAGAAGCAGGTGTGGCGACGCTGGCACGTTGGTACCCATGCGCGCGCCGATTTCCTTGGCGCGTGTCAGCGCTGACGCGACAGGCTCTGCCAGCTCGTCACCGGCTAGGCCACGCGAGGTGCGGAGCACGTCGTCGGCGCCCAAGCGCCGCTCACGCAGCAGCTCCGACGTGCTGCTGGGCTCCGACACGAGGGCTGCGAGCAGGTGCGCGGTCGAGACCCGCTCGCCCAAGCGCCGCGCCAACTCCTCGGCCAATTTGCGCAGCTCTCGCAGCTCGGGCTCGCTACCAAAGACGGACATTCGCCCCCACTTCTGCCCGGATGAGCCGTAACGGCCAACTTTCCGGCAGCCCTGGGCCCGTGATCCAACTACTTGGAAGGTATAGAGAAAACGGGTTTCGCGCTGGCGTCGAAAATCGTCAAGCGTGCAGGGCCTCCGACCGCAACCAAGCTGGCACGCGCCGCCACCGCCACTTGTTGATTCGCGGTCACGGCCTTGACCCAATCGTCGCCAGTCGTGGGCTCGTCGGCTGGCAGCGCGGCACGACCTCGCGCAGCCAGATCTTGATCCAGCAGGGCAAGCTCGAAGCGCGGCTCCGCATCAGTAACCAGCACGACGGCCAAAAGGCGCCCCTCATCACCCGCGTCGGCCGCGATCGCCTTGCCAGAGAGCTGAGCGGTGCCGAGCAGCTTGTAGGTTGGGCTAACCAAGACGCGCGACACTTGCCCGTGCTCGGCCACCCACAAGCTTTGGTCGAGCCGGCGCGCCGGCAGTACCCAGGTCGGTAGCGCTGCATCCCCGAGCGCGAGCTTCGATAAGCGCGCGCCGCCTGGGCCAAACCGTTCGCCCTGGCCTGGCGTCACGTAGAGCCAAACGCCTTCTCGGGTGACGCCGAAGCTCCCGCCCGCGGGCGTACCAAGCTCGATGCTTTGCTCCGGCAGCGGCAGGGCTTCGCTGCCGGGCAACAGTCGATACAGCTGCAACGTCGGAGCGCCCGCCCCGCGACCTTGAGCGTCGAACACCCAGAGCGTGTCGGGCTGCTGAGCGTCCGCGTAGATCTGCGCCGTGGGCAGCAGCACCGGCCGCGGCAGAGTCGTGGGACGCCGCTTTTCCCTCTCCCAGCGCAAGACAACCTTCGCGCCAATCGCCAGCAGCGCGCCGTCCGCCAGCGCGACCACGGCCCGCGGTGACTCGAGCGGCACCTCGGCCAGCAGCTGAAAATCACCGGTATCGAAGACCCTGAGCGCATCTTTGGTGAGCTGCCCCAGCGTCCCCTTTCCGAAGGCCAGCTGCGGCGCGTGCTGGCGCAGCGCCGGTAGCGGGAGCTTCCGGCTCCGCAGGGCCTTCTCGAACGCGAGCACCTCACTGGCGACGGGACGCGCCGCCGCGCTGCTCGGAAACGAGGCCGCCTGCGATGAACCCATCGAGGCCGCCCGCGTGGAGGCAACGCCTCGGGGCGACGGCTCACCAGGCGACTGCTCTTTGCACGCGACTAGCGCCACGAGCGCAAGGCTGGGCAAGAGGCCAAGAGCAAACCTAGGGCCCATCGGTCGGAGCAAGATAGCAGCGCTGCGTGCTAGGGTCCCGCCATGTTCGGTCCCACGCCCCCCCGCCTGCCGCTCTTGGCGCTCGCGCTGGCGCTCGCCACAGGCAGCCTGGGTTGCGGCAAGATCCGCGAGATCAGCGCCTGCCGCGCCATAGCGCGCGAGGTGAACGGGGCGGTCACCGAAATCGAAGGTCTATCCAAAGCCAAACCTTTGGACGAGCCGCGCATCGCCAAGCGCTACGCCGCGCTGGCCAAGGCGCTCGAGCCGCGCGCCTCGGGTCAAACGCCGCTGGCGGTTGCGCTGCGGGAGTACGTCACCGTCGTACAAGCGACGGACGCGGCCATCCGCAATCACGCTCAGGCCCTGCAGACTCAGTACGGAAAAGTCGGCGAGCCGCGGCGCGAGCTCGAGCGCCTGATCAAGCGCGAGCACGCGGCGATCGCGCGGCTCCAAGTCGAATGTGACCGCTGAGCAAGAGCGCGCCGCCCACCACGATCAGCACGTCGGCCACGTTGAAGACGGGCCAATGCGGGATATGAATGAAGTCGACGACGTAGCCCCGCCAGACGCGGTCTGCGTAGTTGCCGATCGCACCCGCCAGCACCAGGAGGAGGCCACCGCGGGCCCAGCCACCCACGCGACCGCTGAGGAGCAGCGCGCTGACGGCCAAAATCGCCAACGCCCCTGCCACGAGCAGCAGCGGCTCCCTGACGTTCAGGGGCACCCCGCGCAACAGGTTGAAGGCGATGTCGGTGTTCTCGACGTAGCGGAGCTTCAGAACCGGGTCGATCAGCGATTGCGCGGGGCGCGCCTCCAGCTCCGACTTCGCCAGGGCTTTGGTCACGTGGTCGCA
Source organism: Polyangiaceae bacterium (assembly GCA_036261775.1). GTDB lineage: Bacteria > Myxococcota_A > Polyangia > Polyangiales > Polyangiaceae > PMG-095. The sequence continues at coordinate 30,542 of DATAKF010000300.1, forward strand.
GCCGACCAAGCAGAAAAGCAGCCCCATCAACGCGAACGAGCGAAAGAACGTGCCTTGAAGACGCATGCAGGCGGCACAACTGGCCGCCCTTCCAGTTTATTCCGCTGCGCCGCCCTGCCCCGCCCCGACCGGTAGCCAACGCTCGGGCAGCTGCAAGGTAACGCTTTGGCCCGGGTCACGCGCCGAGCTGGCCAAGGTGACTCGGTACTCGCCAGCCGCGACCTGCCAAGCGCGCCGCGCGGGCCGATAAACGGCTAGTAAACGCGGATCGACGCGCACGCTCGCTTCCTTCGACGCGCCCGGCTCGAGCTCCAGCTTGACGAATCCGCCCAGCCGCTTGGGGGCCTCCCAACCACCGGCAACGGGCGCGACGTAGAGCTGAGCGACGTGTTTGCCAGCGCGCTCGCCGCTGTTCACTACGCGAAAGCTGGCTTCCAGCTCACCTTTCACGACGCGAGCGGCCAAGCCCTGTTGCGTGAAGCGCGTGTAGCTCAAGCCATGCCCGAAGGGGAACAGCGGGTCGAGCTGCTTCTGATCGTACCAACGGTAACCGACGGCTGCGCCCTCGCTGAGCTCGACCTGGAAGCGCTGGTGCTCTGGCAGCCCCTGACCGGCGATGCTGGGTCGCGGCAGCTGCTCGAGCGAGCGCGGAAAGGTCGCCGGCAAGTGCCCCGACGGGTTCACCGCGCCGCTCAACACCCGCGCGATGGCGGGGCCGCCTTCGCTGCCGGGATACCACGCTTCCAGCACGCCAGAAACGCGCTCGAGCCAAGGCATCAGCACGGGGCCACCGGTCTCGAGCACCACCACCGTGCGGCGATTGGCGCCCGCCACGGCCTCGACCAGCTCGTCCTGCGCGTCGGGCAACGTCAAAGGAAAGTCCAGCGCCTCGGCCGTCCACTGCGTGACGAAGACGATCGCAAGCTCGGCCGCTGCCGCTAAAGCGGCGGCAGCTTTCGGATCAGCGCCGTCGGACCAGCTGAACACCGCGTTCGGCAGCTGCTTGCGCAGCGCTTCGAGCGGCGACGAGCGGGCGTAGACGTGCGGGCCCGGCCAGCGCTGCGGGCCCAAGCCGCGCACCGCGTTGCCGCCCGGCGCGTAGACCTGCGCAGAGCCGCCGCCCGTCAGCACGCCTACGTCGGCGTGACCGCCGATAACCGCGACGCGCTTCAGGCTGCTCGCGAGCGGCAGAGCGCCGTCGTTCTTCAGCAGGACCATGCCCGCCTCGGCGGCGCTCTGCGTCACTTTGGCGTGCGCTGCAAAGTCGATCGGACCAGGTCGCACTGGGTCGTCGATCGCGCCCTTGGCGATCAGCGTGCGGGCGATGCGCTGCACCATGTCGTCGAGCCGGGCCGCGCTCACCTGGCCCTTGTCTATGGCCGCGGAGAGCTTCTCCAGCCACTGGTATTCGCCCCGGCGCCGCACGCCCGTCTCTTGATCGAGGCCAGCGTTGGCGTCGCGCGCGGTGTCGCTCTGCGCACCCCAGTCGCTCATCACGTAGCCCTTGAAGCCCCAGTCGCGCTTGAGTACGTCGGTCAGCAGCCACGGATTTTGGCAGGCGTAGACGCCGTTCACCAGGTTGTAGCTACACATCACCGAGCCCGGATCGCCCTGCTCGATGACCAGCTGGAACGCCAACAGATCCGACATGCGCGCCGCTGCTTCGTCGACCTTCACGTCCACGGAATTGCGGCCCGTCTCTTGGTCGTTCAAGGCGAAGTGCTTGACGGTGCTGACGATGCGGTTCGACTGAATGCCGCGCACGATGGCGCCCACCATCGTGCCAGCCAGCAACGGGTCTTCGCCGCCGTACTCGAAGTTGCGACCGTTGCCCGGATCGCGCAGCAGGTTGACGCCGCCAGCGAGCATCACGTTGAAGCCGCTGGCCCGCGCCTCGCTGCCGATCATCGCGCCGGAGCGCTCGGCGAGCGCTGGGTCCCAGCTCGAAGCCGTGAGGATGCCCGACGGCAACAGCGTGCGTTCGAGCGCGGGTGTCGCCTCACCCTGCGTGGCGACGCCGCTACCCGCGTCTGCCTGCCATTGCGGCGGAAACGATACGCGCGCCACGCCGCGCACCACACCGGCGGACTGCGGGCGAGCTTCCGGAAACTGGTAGTCGTTCCACGGCTGCTGCACGCCGAAGTAGCCGGTGACGACCGTCAACTTCTCGGCTCGCGTCATCGCTCCGACCAGCAGGCGCGCGCGCTCGTCGGCTGAAAGGCTGCGATTCAACCAACGCGCAGGGTCGTCCAACTTCGCGGGGGCGTGACCGGTTTCGGCGGGAACCTTGACGCAGGCCTGCCCGACGAACGCTGAAACAGCCGCAAAAGCCAGGGCCACCAGCGACGGCAGCCACCTTGGAGGCAAGCATTCACGAAGCGCGCTCACACGCGCCTCCTAACACGGCGGGCGCCATCAAGGGGTCAAGTTGAACCGGGAGCGCCCCAGGGTCACCCCTCGAAGGCCTGCTGTCCGTCCACGATCAGGTGGGCGTGGCCCGGTACCGGATCGGCTTCGAAGAAGGCCGACTCCCGCTCCTGCCACGCCATCCAAAGGCTCGTCCGCTCGACCCCATCTCGCGAGATGCCCCTCCGCAGGCAAACGTCTGGCGGCGTCTCGATCCAGACGGCATAGGTGAGCCGGCTCCGAAGCTCTCGTCGCGCGGCGCCCACGCCCTCGACAATCACGAGCGGCGAAGACGGCAACTCCTTCCACCCACCGAGCCCGCGGCCGTACGGGTCATGCTCCCAGTCTCGTACCTGATACCGAGCGTGGCGGCCCTCGAACAGCGGAAGCAGCACCTCGGCTTCGAGCCGTGGCCAAAACTCCGTGAGATCGTCCCAAGCTAGAAAGTCGTCCAACTGCAAGACAGCGGCTCCGCCTAGCGCCCTCGACAAGCCTCGCGCGAAGGTGCTCTTGCCTGAGCCAGCCCTACCATCGACCGCGACGAGCCGAACGGATTGCGTCTGGGGACCTGTCACGAGTGCGTGTGCAAGCCAAGCGACCGCGCGAGCTGAGTTCATACTGGTGTGCCAACCCTAGCGAACCTACGCTGTCGACCTCATGCCCCCGAAGCCCTCGAAGCTGCTTTCTGTCACAGTGGGCGCGTTCTTCGCGCTCATGCTCGCGGGCTGCCCCGGTGGCCCTTCGGTCAAAAAGGCTCCCGAACCGTGTCGCGAGCTCGGGCAACAGTGCGAATTCTCACCGGGCAAGCTGGGCGCGTGCTCCTACCGCGCCAACTGCACCGGCGCGGGCTGCCTGTACTGCCAGTCGCAGCATTGAGCCCGCAACTCGACGCGAAGCCCGACCGAGCGGGGGGTGGGAATGCGGAGAGGCAGGTCGAGGGGTGGTGCAGCGGCCGAGCTTGCGACCGACGAGGCGCCGTCACGCAGCTCGATGCTGCCATTCTGCTCGAAGTGATTTAGCGCCCGTTCAATCGGCGGGCGCGGCGCCGTAAATGGGCGTGCCGCCACCTTCGGACGGTGGCGCGCCGTAGGGCGGCACTTGGCCAGTGCCGGCTTGGTTCTGCCCGCCGCTGCCAGCCTGGCTCTGTCCGCCACTGCCCGACTCGTTACCAAAACCGCCGCCACCGATCGGAGGCACCCCGTACGGTTGCGCGATGTTGCCGCCGATCGGAGGCACCCCGTACGGTTGCGCGATGTTGCCACCCATGGCGCTGCCGGCCGTAGTGTTGCTACCCGCCGAGCTCCCGCCGCTGCCGCCCGCGTTGGCTCCGCCGCTGCCCTTCTTGCCCTGTTCGGATTCGCCGCCGCACGCCACCAACGCTGCGCCAGCCAGCGTGGCGCCGAACGCGAACGTGGCCGCGCGACCCAGTCGGGTTCGCGGCACGGCAGGCGGTGGCAAATGCGCGAGCGATAGCTCAGCGCTGCAAAAGGGGCACAAGGACTCGTGCTTGCGAACGTGGCGATCACAAGCGGGACACGGCACTAGCTCGCTCATACCTGGCCTCCAGCAGCGCACCTTAGCATCTCCCCCAGGCTCCCACGCCCACGGCAGAGCCAGCGCTCTGCAACGCTTCTTCTAGCGCTTCTTTTTCTTCTTCGACGGACGGTCCACGTGCCGCTCGACGGGACCAATACTGATCTGCCCCCAAGCGTAGCCGACCCAGCGCTTGAACGGCCCGGGGTCGTCGCCGCCCAAGATCCACAGCTGTCGTGGGTTCTGCTCGATGTGCAAGGAGCCTGGCACGATGCCGCTCTCGGCCCAACCGAGCACGTCAGGCGCGCCCAGACCGAGCCGCACGAAGAGCAGGCCGCACGCCGGCTGCTTACCGAGGCCGCCGCAGATGCGGGCCACGTGCAGGTCTTCGTTGGCGATCGGTCGCCAGATCCAAAACATCTCGACGCGCGGCTCACCGAAGCGTCGCAGGTGCGCCTCGGCTTCCTTGGGCAGCGCCGTCAAGAACGTCCGCGCCAGCTCCTTTTCGACGATGCCTTTGGCTTCGAGCTTGGGTCCACGCCTCACGTCGAGCACGACCTCGACCGTCGGCGCCGGGCCCGCGCAGCAACGGAAGCCGATGCTCGCCGCGCTCGTGCTGGGCTGCTTCGGCTCCGCGTTGGCGCAGCGCCCGGTCAGCTCGCCGTTGGGTCCGTTGCCGCCGCGCACGGCGAAGAATCCTGCCTCGGTGCCGCGCCCCCACGGGCTCGACGTCCACTCGAACGCACCACCGTGCAGATCGCGGACACCGAAATCACTCCGACACGCCACGCGCAGCCCGCTCGGCCTGAGCGTTGGCTCGTTGCCGGTTCCGCAGCGATCGGCGTGGTAAACGTTGCCGTATTCGAAGGTGGTGTTGGTCGGCCCTTTGCAAGCGCGCTCCCACTCCAGCTCGCCGCACAGCCGCTTGTCTTGCTCCGCGCACAGCTTGACGGCGCCGTCGCGCGTCACGTTGGTGAGCGGAATCGCGCCTTCTTCGTTGGGGTACGGGTAGACGTCGATGTAGAAGCCCTTCAAGATCACTTGCTCGCCGGGCATCTCCTGATCGGCCAGCCGCGGCAGCTGACCAGGCGGCGTCCCAGCTACCAGCGGCCCTGGCTCGATCCAAATCATACCTCGACGCGGCACGGGCGGTGGCGTGGGCGGCGCGATGGACGAGCGATGGGACGCGCTGGGCGCCGCGCTCGGGCTGCCGCTAGCGCTCGGCCCCGCACCCCCTCGCGTGTCCGTCGGATCGGCGCGTTGGCAAGCCACGGTCAAAGCCAGCAGCCCAAGCGGCGCAGACACCCGAGCCCGAGCCGCCAGACTACGCCACCAAACACGCACGCTTTCAGCCCTCGCCGCGCTCGCCCTGCTCGCGGAGGCCGAGCTCCTTCATCTTCAGCTGCAGGCCCTTGCGGGAAATCTTCAGCAGGCGCGCGGCGTGGGTCACGTTGCCGTTCGTCTGCTCCAGCGCCCGAACAATCAGCTCGCGCTCCAGCCGGCTCATGGCCGCCTTGACCTGCTCCTTCAAGCCGTCCGACAAGGCGGACGACGGTTCGCTGGAGGGCGGGGGCAACGGCGTCGTCGACGCTGGCGCGTCCGGCAGGCCCGAAGCGCCGCGCATTTCGGCGGGCAGATCGCCGAGGTGCAGCTCGTCGCCGTCGCAGAACAGCACGGCGCGCTCGATCACGTTCTCCAGCTCGCGGATGTTACCGGGCCACGGGTACGAAGTCAGGCGCGCCAACGCGGCGGGCTCGATGCCGTCGATGTTCTTCTTCAGGCGGGCGTTGAACTTGCGGATGAAGTGCAGCCCGAGCAGCGGAATGTCGCTGGCGCGCTCGCGCAGCGACGGCAACCGAATCGGCACCACGTTGAGCCGATAGTAGAGGTCCTCGCGGAAGCTGCCCTGCGCGATCTCTTTCTTGAGGTCGCTGTTGGTGGCGGCGATCAGCCGCACGTCGACGCGGATGGTGCGCACGCCGCCGACGCGCTCGAACTCGCTCTCCTGCAGGGCGCGCAGGAGCTTGACCTGCATCTCGACCGGAATTGAGCCAATTTCGTCGAGAAAGAGCGTACCGCCGCTGGCCAGCTCGAAGCGCCCCGGCTTGGAGCCGACCGCGCCCGTGAAGGCGCCGCGCTCGTAGCCGAACAGCTCGCTCTCCATCAGGTCTTTGGGGATGGCGGCGCAGTTGACCTTGATGAACGACTTGTCACGACGCGACGAGCTCTCGTGCAGCGCGCGCGCCACCAGCTCCTTGCCGGTGCCGGACTCGCCGGTGATCAGCACGGTGGTGGGTGTGTCGGCGACGCGATCGAGCACCGCGTACAGGTCCAAGATGCTGGAGCTCTGCCCGATGATGCCGTAGCGGGCGCCGACCTCGGCCCCACCTTCCACGGGAATTTCGTGGAAGGGGTGGCTGGCCTCCGTGGCCGAGAGGTCGCGCGTCTTGAGCGCCTTGGCGACGATCGTGCGCACCTCGATCTGATCGAAGGGCTTGGTCAGGTAGTCGAAGGCGCCCGTCTTGAGCGCCTCGACGGCGTTGTCGACCGTGCCATGCGCCGTGATCATCACCACCGGCAGCTCGGCGTCGAGCTTCTGCGCGCGGCGCAGCAGCTCCATTCCGTCGATGCGCGGCATGCGCAGGTCGGTGATGACCAAGTCGATGTGGTGTTCTTTGAGGATGGTGAGCGCTTGCTCGCCATCCTCCGCCGTGTGGACGTCGTAGCCATCACGCTCCAGCTGCGCGCTGAGCACGCGCCGCAGGTTCGGCTCGTCGTCCACGACCAGGATCTGCTTGTGTTCAGGCAACATGTTACGAACCGGAACCAGATCCCGGCGTAGCGCTCAACGGCAGCGCTCGCCCGTCAGCTCGGGAAACGCGCAGTAGAACAGGGCCGTTTTGCCGCCGCCGGGCGCGCCGGCCGCCAACACGTGGCGATCGCCCAGGTCTGGCAGCGCGATGGAGCGCCCGAGCTGGTCGTCCGCGTCAGCCGAGGACAAGAACGCGATGTCCCGGAAGTCGTACAGGTGCTCCTTGTCGGACTTGGGCGGGTCGACGTCGTAGATGATGAGCGCGCCAGCGCGTTCGGTGTGACGCACGGTCATGCCAGGCGCACCGACCACGACCTCGCCGTCCTTGTCGCCGTCCAGATCACCTACGCCCAGCGCCGCGCCGAACTCGGACGAGCCGCAGCCGGAGATGTTCTTGGTCGAGCCACAGGTAAACGACGTCACCAGGGCGCCCTCGGGCAGCGCGCCCAGCGAGCAGTCGCTGTCGAGCGTCGGGGCCAGCGTCGCCAGCTTGGCGCTGTCGAACACGTAGACGACCGAGTCGTCGGAGACGACCAGCTCGTCGCCGTCGTCACCCTTCACGACCGGCCCCGCCGCGAAGGCGCGCCCGAAGCCCGGCGTGCCACCGATGCAGCCGATGTAGCTCGGCGTCTCGCCGTCGGGCGCCAAGAACAGGCGCACGGTGCCCTCCGAGGGCACACCGACGCCAAACAGCCGCGCTGTATCGTCGACGCGAGCGACCACCAGCGTACGCAGCTGTAATTTCTTCCAGCGCCCCTTGGACTCGGCGGGATTGAGCAAATCGATCGGCGTCTTGGACAGCGCCGGGTAGAACCAAACCGCGCTCTCTTCGTCGGCGGTCGCCAGCAGCGTGGGATCGGGGCCGCGATCGGCGGCAAAGCGGAACGGCGTTGGCTGCGTTTCTTGGTACGTGAAATCCAGCAGTCCGTCGACGGCGTCGGGCACCGGCAGCGCGTACTCGACGTCGTCGGTGCAGCGCACGACGACGCCGGACTCACGCGACGCGGTACCGCCACCGTCCACGAAGCACAGCGACCGCGGCTCCTTGCCGGGCCCTTGTGCGCGCGACAGCGCGACCGGCGAGCTCGAAAAATAGCAGGGCGCGTCGCTGCCGAGGCAATGCCCGGTGTCGCGCGCCTCCAGCGTGGGCGACTCGCCGGTGCCCAGCTCGAACTCGGCGCCGCCAGACTTCAGCGGCGCGCCACCGACCAGCAGCGTGACCGAGTCATCCACCGTGGCGGTAGCCAAGCTGCTGCCGAAGCCATCGGACACCGCCTTGGGGCGGTTGAGCAGCACGATCGGCGAGCTTTCGACGATGTCGTCGTAGCGCGTCCACGAGCAGCCCGCGCTCAAGACCCCCAAGACCAACAAGCAAGCACTGCGGCGCATCAAAACTTTCCTCCGATGAACAAGCCCGGCGCGTCCGGACCGACGGCCCCTACGCTGACCTTCGGCGGCTCGAGCGTCAGGCCCGGCTCCTGTCGATCTTTGCGCACCAGGCGCTGAGTGGGCCCGCCGGACGGCAGGAGCGCCACCGGTTGGCGCTTGCGCGGGTCATCGAACTCGACCGGCTTGTCGGTGCGAATCGACGACTCGGGCAGCGGATCTTTGATGAAGTTGTAGGTAGCCAAGATGCCGAGCACGCCGCCGACCGCGAAGCCGCCGTCAGCGCCGACCGCGTACCAGCGGCCCTTGGTGACGCGCGAGTCCCCCTCCTCCAAGCGGCCATTCTCGCCGTCGGCCTTCAGCTGATCGTACAGCTTGTTCGACTCGTTGCCGAAGTAGGCGGCCGCGCCGATGAACGCCGCGCCGATGACCGCCTGCGTCCAAGCCGCGCCGCGGGGGTACTTCGGGATCATCTTCACGTGGACGGGCAGCACCTGACCGCGCGGCACGTTGACCATGGCTTCGAACGTCTTGCGACCGTCCGACAGCACCGTGAGCTTGTGCGGCCCCGACGGCGCCTGCACGTCGAGCGCTTCCGTGCCGGCCTTCCACACGCCCTTGGGCTGCTCGTCGATCCGCACCTTCACTTCGGGCGCGTTCGAGTCGATGCGCAAGAAGCCGTAGTTCACGCGCACCATCGCCACTTCCATCTCTTTTTGCTCGCCGTGATTCACCATCACGGGCGCGAGCAGCGGCTCGAAGCCGGGCGCCTCGACCAGCACCTCGTGCGGCCCGGCGCTGACCAGCTCACCGTGCGGGGTGGTGCCCCAGAACGGCCGCTCCTTCTTCTTGTCGTCGAGCCAGATGTAGGCACCCTTCACGTTGGCCGAGACCCGCAAGAAGGCCATGAACTCGCCCTGCGAGAGGTTGGCCTTGAACTGGTAAACGTGACCGGGCGACACGTCGATGTCGGCGTGGCTCTCGTTGAAGTCTCGGAATTTCTCGACCACCACGTGGTACTTGCCGACCGACAACGTGAGGTTCGCGGGCGCGCGGGCGTTGGCGATTTCTTTCCAGCCTGGGTTCTGTCCGCCGAGCTTGAACGCAGCGGCGTTGTCATCCGTGCGCGAGTAGAAGCGCAAGGGCGCGTCTGGCGGCTCGGTCTCGACGACGACCAAAGAACGCATCGCGCTCTCGTCGTCGACCTGCGGTTGCGGCGTGACGGGGACGGGCGCTGAACCTGCGGTTCCACCCGCTTCGGTTCCGCCGCTGCCGCCGCTGCCACCGACGGCCGGCGGGGCGGGAATGCCCTTGGCGGTCTCGAGCAGTGCAATGCGCTGCTTCACCTTCTCGGCGTCGGGCGCCGTCGGATCGACCTTTAGGTAGTCGCGGAACTTTCCAAGCGCGCGGTCGGCGTCACCGAGCTTCTGGTAACAGACGCCCGCGTTGAACAAGAACGCTGAGTAGGGGTACTGCTTGAAGCCACCTTCGAATACATCTGCCGCGCCCTGGTAGTTGCCGGCAATGTATTGGCCTTGGCCCTTCTCCATCAGCTGCCGAATCGCTTCCAGCTTCTGCGAAGCGTTGCGCGTCTGGGCAGTCGCGGTAGGAGGCGGAGAGCTCAGCGAGTAGAGCCCGAAGCCGACAGAGAGGACGGCCAGTGCGCGGCGCGCGAAGGAAGTCGATTTCACCGCGCGAAACTTCGCCACGATCGGGCCCGCGGCACAAGACCCGCCCGCAACCACCGGCCACTTGGCCGGCAATTCCTCGACGCAATCGCTCTGTTCATAGCGAAACGTTGAGATCATGGGAGCCCTGCTCCTATGCTACGGCGTCGCTGAATTCCTTTCGACGCTTGGGACTCGCATGCTCAGAAACTTGAAGTCGCTGCTCGCTGCTCTCGCTCTCCTGGTGATGCCCGCCATCGCTCACGCCGAAGAGCCCACCAAGAGCTACCCCGACTGCGGGCGCGAGCCGACGGACGCCGAGGTCGCCGCTGCCAAGGGGGCCTTCCAAGCGGGCAACGCCTCTTTCAACGAAGCCGACTACACCCGGGCCATCGATTACTGGGAGGACGCCTACCGCCGCGACTGCACGGCCAACCCGCTGCTACTCAATCTTGCCCGAGCGTACGAGCTGGCCGGCCGCAAGCGCCAAGCCGTGGTCGCGCTCGAAACCTTTTTGTCGCGCGAGCCCAACAGCGGCGAGAAAGATCAAATCAACCGCCGCGTCGAAGTGCTCAAGAAGAAGATCGCCGAGGAAGACGCCGCAGCCGCGGCCGCTCCTCCGCCCAGCGCCGGCCCCGTCGCGCCGACGGGCCCCGTCGCGCCTCCGCCCGGTGAAACGCCGACCAAGGCCAAGCACTCTCCCCTGCCATGGGTTGTGATGGGTGTCGGCGGCGCCGCGCTCATCATCGGCACGATCGGCGCAGTCGATGCAAAGAAAACGATCGATGAAGTCGAGGCCAAATGCCCGAATCATCAATGCGTCGGTAGCGACACCGAGAGCATCAAGAAGGGCAACGACGCGCGCAGCAAGCTGAACGGCTCCGTCGCCATCATGAGCATCGGCGGCGCAGCCGTCGTTGGCGGCGCCATCTGGTGGTTCTTGGACAAGAAGTCCGTCGAGCAGGCCAATCGCCAAGCCAGCTCGAAGCGCCCCATGATCACACCGTTCGTGGCGCCGCAGCTGGCGGGCTTGAGCGTCTCGGGCGCGTTCTAGGGCTCGCCCGGAAATAACTGCGTCGCGAGCCCGCCGAGACCGCCGCGAGGCCGGTGCCCGAGGAGCGAGCACCGGAACGCTACTGAAGTAGCGTGAGGAGCGCAGCGACGAGGCCGCCGGCCGCAGCAAGAGGCTCGGCGGGCGCAGTAGCAGTTATTTTCGGACGAGCCCTAGGGCTTGGGCGGCAGGGCGGTCGGCGACGTCATCTGCGGCGCTGGCGCGGGCGCGGGATGCGCGGCCTTGCCGCTACCCCAGGTTGCAGCGGCCGGCTTTCGCGGTTGGTCCTCGGCGTCGTCTTCGGCCGGTTCCGCAGAGGCGGGCGCGGCGGCGGCAAGATCGTCTGCCGCATTCGGCATGCGCGGCCCCGTGTAGCGAGCGCTCGTCGGATCGGGCTGGAGCGGCGGGGGCGTTTCGCTCGAGGAGCCGCCGCAAGCCACGGCGCACAGCGGGAGCAACAACGACAGCACTACGAAACGCATGCGCCGCCCCATAGCACGAGGCTCGGCGGGGCGCGCCCTGGCCAGCGCGCGGAGGTGATATAAACCCCGCCTCCATGATCGGCTGGCTGCGCGGACGCGTTATTTCCGAGGAACCGAGCGGCCTTATCCTGGACGTGGGCGGCGTCGGCTACGAGCTCACCGCGCCAGTCGGCACGTTGGGGCGCGCGGCCAGCACCGGTCAAGCGAGCGGAGAGGTCGAGCTGTGGGTGCACACCCACGTGCGCGAGGACGCGCTCGAGCTGTTCGGCTTCGCGAGCGAGCTCGAGCGACGCGTTTTTCGGTTGCTGGTCTCGGTGCCCAACGTCGGGCCCAAAACGGCGGTGGGCGTACTGGGAGCCTTGCCGCTCGCCGACCTGTCGCGGGCCATTTCCGCCCGTGACCTCGGTCGGCTCGGTAAGGTGCCGGGGATCGGCAAAAAGACGGCCGAACGGCTGGTCGTCGAGCTGGTCGACAAGCTGCCCGCGCTCGTTCCAGCTGAGGGACTCGGCAAGGGCATGTCGGGCAAGGCCGCCCCCGCAGCCGGGAACGCTCAGCTGCTGCTGAAGGCGCTCGTGAATATGGGCTACCGGCCGGCTGAAGCCGAGCGCGCGGTGGAGCACCTCGGAAAACGCACCGACGCCGAGCCCCTCGGTGATCTCCTGCGTTCAGCCCTTGCCTTTCTGACCGCTTGACGCTTTGCTGTGTGGCCTTGACCCCAACGGGGGGGCGTAGATAATCGCGCGGTTACGAGGGTTTGAGGGTACAGTCCCTCACCCCACGGTAGATACCGGGTCCCCGGGAGCAACATAGTGATCACCTGTTCAAAGTGCGGCAAGGAGAACCAGGACCACTACAAGTTTTGCCTTGGCTGCGGTGCGGAGCTTCCGCGCGGTTCAGCCCAAGCCAAACCCTTTAGTTCCAACACTCCTCCTCATGGTGTCCCGGCCGTTGCCGCGGCTCCCGCTCCGGCCCCCGCGGCCGCGCCTGCGCCTGTTCCGGCCCCCGCGGCTGCATCGCCGCTGGCAGCGACCGCAGCCGTAGCGCGTCCTGCCTCGCAGCCTGCGCCGGCACCCACCGCATCAGCGCCTCCCGGCGGTGTCGCTTGTCCCCAGTGCGGACACGTCAACGCTGGCAACCGCTTCTGCGCTTCGTGCGGTTACAACCTGGGCGCACTCTCGGGTGCTGCACCGTCAGTGCCGGCAGCCGCTGCAGCGGCGCCCGCGGCCGCTGCAGGTGGCATCATCCTCACGGCGCTACGCGCGGACGGCAGCGAAGCCGGCACCTTCCGTATGCCGGACGCGCCGGTCGTCTCCGTCGGTCGCGACACCGGTTCCATCTTCGCCGGCGACAGCTACCTGTCGCCCCGCCACGCCACGTTCAGCAAGCGCGCCGGCCAACTCTTCATCAAAGACGAAGGCTCGCTCAACGGAGTCTACCTGAAGGTACGCCCCAACGAGCCGTGCTTGCTCGAGTTCGGCGACGTCTTCCGCATCGGCCAGGAAATCATCCGCTTCGAGGAGCTCAAGGGCCAGGGCAAGTCGCCCGACGGCGTGGAGCGCTTCGGCAGCCCTGCCAAGGGCTACATTGGTCGCCTGGCGCTGGTCATCGGTCGCGACACCACCGGTAACTCGTTTCCGGTTCCGGAGCGCGGCGTGCACTGCGGCCGTGAGCGCGGCGACATCTTGTTCTCGGAAGACGGCTACGTCTCCGGCCTGCATTGCCGCATCGCGCGCGGCCCCGACGGCCGCGTCTACTTGACCGACGTGGGCAGCTCCAACGGCACCTTCATCCGCTTGCGCGCCGAGCGCGCGGTGGCTGGCACGGACATTCTGCTCATGGGGCAGCAACTCTTCCGTATCGACGCTTGATTCGCCGCTGATGACCAAGACGATTCGCGTCGTGGCGGCCGTCATTGCGCGTGACGACAGTTACCTCGTCACGCAGCGGCGCCCGACGGCCGTGTTGCCACTGCTGTGGGAGTTTCCGGGCGGCAAAGTCGAGCCGGGCGAGACCGATCTCGAAGCGTTGAAGCGCGAGGTCGAGCACCGCGTGGGCGTCGAGGTCGAGCCAGGCGCGCAGATCAGCAGCGTGGCCCACGAGTACGAGCACTACACGGTCGAGCTGCATCTGTACGACTGCCGCATCACGCGCGGTGAGCCAAAGGCCGTGAACGTGCACCAGTTCCGCTGGGTCAACAGCGAACAGTTCGACCAGCTGCCATTCACGCCGGCCGACGAAGCTTCGATGACCAAGCTGCTCGGCCTGTAGACGCGGTTCCCCGAATTCGCGCGCAACCAGGCTCCTCGCGGACCGATGAGGCTGCATGGAGCTTCTGGCCCGCGCCATTTCCAGGCTGCTCGACACTTTGTCGCCGCCCAGCTGCGCCGCGTGCGACGCGCCTTCGGCAGCTTCGTTCTGCCCCAGCTGCGGCACGCCCGAGCCGCTACCAGCGCCGCAAACCATCCACGGCTTGCCGTTGCTCGTCGCGAGCCACTACGCGCCGCCGCTGTCGACGGCCATCACGCGCTTCAAGTATGCAGATCGGCCGGAGCTAGCGCGGCGTCTCGCGCCGCTGCTGTTGCCGGGCCTACGGCAACTGAGGCTACCCGCTGACGCCACGCTCGTGCCAGTACCGCTGCACGCGGGGCGACTCGCCACGCGTGGCTACAACCAAGCCGCGCTGCTGGCTCAAGAGCTGGCGCGTCAGTGCCCGTGGCGCTGCGAGCCTCGCTTCCTGCTCCGCACCCGAGCCACTGAAAGGCAGGTGGGCAAGGCACGCGAGGAGCGGCTGACGAACGCCCTCGGCGCATTCGTGCGGAGCCGCTCAGGCCCCGCTCAGGTCGTGCTCGTGGACGACGTGGTCACGACAGGCTCCACGGTGCGAGCGTGTGCGCAAGCGCTGGCCGACGGTGGGGCAAAGTTGGTCGCCGTCGTGGCGCTGGCGCGCGCGCTGGCGGACTAGGCGCATGCGCTGATTTCCTTGTAGTGTTCGGGACGTGCGCTGGCGCGTGCGGTGGCATACTCGCCAGAACGCGCGGAGTCGCCTTTGACTGAGTCGCCGAAACCCCCGCCACGCCCAGCTGCGCGCCCCGCGAGCGCTCCGGACGCCTCCAAGGCGGCTGTGCCTGTGCCTGCGCCTGCGACCGGGACCAAGCCGGCAGTACCGCCTCCGGCGCCCGTCCGCGCTGCCAAGCCCACTGCGACGACGGCTCCGTTGCCAGCAGCCGTGGTGTTGCCGCCACCCAACGTCTCCGGCAACTCCAGCAGCTCAGGTAGCGCCCCGCTCCAGCGCGAACCCGCGCGCGATACCTTGGCTCCCTCCAGCTTCGGTGTGCTGGGCGGCCCCAAGCACGCGACCGCGCCTGCTCCAGCGCCCATGCGCGGCGCCCGCGCGCCGTTGCCCACGCTGGGTGAGCTCGAAGGAGCCACCGCAACCGCCACGTTACGACCGCCGGGCGCGGTGCCTCCACCGCCACGCGCCTTGCCCATGCCCACGCCAGCGCTCGACGCGGGCGGGCCCGATCGAGGCTCGGCGCTCGAGACACCGCTGCCCGGAGGCGAGCTACCGTTCACGCCGCTCGCCGGCGATTTGCCGCCGTCCCCCCGCACGCCGCAGCCGCGCGTCGACCCGGCACCGCGCGAAAACGCGACGCTGCTCAGCAGTGCAGCCAGCCGCTTTCAAGCCAAAGGCGACGCCGAGGTTTCGCTCGAGTCGACGCTCGACATGAACGGCAGCGCCTCCAAAAAGGCGACGCAAGCCGCGTTGATCGAGCAGACCCGCATCTCCGAAGGAGCGGGCGCCAAGTCTCCCGCTGCAGCCGCAGCGACCGGCACCGTTCCCGCGCCTGGCCTGTTCATCGCCGATGAACCACTCGAGCCGCGCCCGCGACAGCCGTCGCTCGTCACCGCGCAACGCGAGCTGCTCACGCGCATGCGCCTGACAGTGCTCATCCTCGGCGGCTTGCTGCTGATGGCCGCCGGAGCGCTGGTGGTGCTGGCGTTCCGCAGATCGGAAGCGCACAACGCACGAGCCACGGCAGCTTCGGCCAGCGCGCTGGCCGCGCTACCGCCGACTTGTACGCTTTCGGCTCCGCCCAGCCGCATCTCAACCATCGAGCGCAGCGTGCCCATCAGCGCGCTCGCCCAAGCCGACGGCACGATCGCGCTCGCGGTGGCCGACACCAAGAGCACGGCGGCCGGCTGGATCTACGACCCCGCCGTCGGTGAAGCCAAGCGCCGCCTCGATTCACCACCCGGCGTGGGCGACGTGAGCCACGTGACCGCGACCGAGCCGCTGGTCGTAGACCGAGCCAACCCCGAGTTCGCGTTCGCGCAAACGCTGACGCCTGGCCTCGCGCTCGGCGTCGGCCCCACTGGCTTGTTGCGCCGCGGCGACGACGGCGCGACCGGCGTGGTTTGGCCGCTCAACGCGGGCGTACGGGTCACGCCACCGCGGGTCGCCTCCACGCCCAAGGGCTATTTCGCGGCGTTCCGCGAAGGCGGCGCCGAAGGACGGATCTCGACGCTTTGGCTCGGTAGCAACGGCGGCGCCGCAGGTCCGGCCGCCGCCGTGCAAGGCGCTCCGAAGAGCCTGGGCACGCCGAACGTGGCCATGCTCGGTGAGCAAGGCTTGGTGCTGTTCTCGGCGCGCGGCGACAAGGCCGAGCCTTACCGCGTGTACGCGGCCATCGCCGCGCCCGGTCAGGCGCCCGGCGTCGTGCGCGCGCTCGACCTGCCCTCCGAAGGCGGTGGAGCGATTGCGCCGTCGATCGCAGCGCTGCCGCGCGACCGCTACTTGGTGCAATGGACGGACGGCAACGTCGGTCAGTACCAAGTGCACGTGCGCATTCTAGACAACGCGCTGCAGCCGGCGGGCGACGCCCTGCTGGTTTCGGGCAAAGGCGCCAACGCCGGCCAAGGGACGATCGTCTCCACGGCGCACGCTGCCGTCTCCTTCTTCATCCAAACCACGGCTGGCCACGACGAGCTGTGGGGAGCAACGCTATCGTGTCACTAAAGGCTGCTCGACTCGCCGCGCTGATTGCGCTGACCTGTGTCTCCGGTTGCAGCCTGCTCGGCTCCAACGGCCCCTCCGAGGTCGCGCGCGGTGAGTACTACGCCGCGGGCAAGCCCGAGTTCGACAGCTTCTTCATCGCGTTGCACGAGAAGCAGGTTTCGCTCTTGGCGGCCCCGCAGGACCCAGCGGAGGCGCGCAAAAACCTCACACAAATCATGGGTTTGTCTGCGGACGCCTCGGACAGCAGCCTGAAAGATCGGCTGAGCCAGGAGCTGAAAAAGCTCGCCAGCCAAGGCCTGCGCGTGCGGCTGGAAGTGCCCGAGCCAAGCCCGACGCTCGACGCCTCCGCCACCCTCTACGCATCGGACAGCGCCAACGCCGCGCCCCTGCGCGCCACCCTGACTCAAGAAGCCACGCGCCTGGTGCGCTCGCGCAACCGCATGGTGGCCGGCAAGGCCGAGCTCGAAAAGCTGACGGTCACGGGCATCACGCTCGAGGGCAGCATCGACCAAGCCTTCCGGGTCGACGGCCCCTGGAAGCGCGACGAAGTGCGCAAGAACCTGGCCGACGGGCAGAAGCTCATCACGCTCATGCAGGCGCGCGCGCAAGAGGTCATCGACCTCGATCAAAAACTACTCGCCATGTTGGTGGACGTGGCCAGCACCGATCCGAACCTCGGCAAGGCGCCCGCCTACGTGCCGCCCGCGCCGGACGAAGAAGCGCCCAAACCTGCCAGGCGCGCACCCGCCACGCGCCCGACCCCGACTCCGCGCCCGGCGCCGGCCAGCACCGCAGCCAAGCCCGTAGCCGCCGCGGCGCCCAAGCCTGCGCCCAAGAGCGGCAACGACGAAGCGCCCGCACCCAAGCCCGTTCAAGGTAACGCGCCGGCTGAAATCGAGCCTTGAGGAGTGGCTCGCGGCGTGAGGATGGAGGGGTGAGTCAAGACGAGGACGCGCGGAGCTTGGGCGTCGGTGGGGAACTGCAGGGCTCGCACCGCTACTCAGTCCTCAATCCTCACGCCGCTCTCCTATAGAATGCGTCCGTGACCGGTTCCATTGCTTCGCTCGTGTTCGGAAAGCCCACGCGCGCCCAAGCCGAGCAGCTCGTGCTCATGGCTGGGCAAGCCTTCGCCTTCGACCCCACGCAGTGGCTCAATTCTCTAGGCGACGACGGCTTCGAGAACATGCGCACGCTCACGAACGAGCGCGGCGTCGCAGCGGGGCTGGTGATCCACGCCGTGGGGCAGTGGTTCGGCGGTCGACGGTTGGCGAGTCACGCCATCACGGCGTTGGTGGCGGCCGCGCACGTGCGGCGGCAGCACGTCGGCCATGCGCTGATCACGCGCAGCCTACGCGAGGCGCGCGAAAACCACATCCCGCTGAGCGTGCTGTTCGCGTCGACGCCCACCTTCTACCGCCAGGTCGGCTACGAGCCCGCGGGCGCGTCGATGTTCTTTCGCGCGCCCACGCACTGTTTACCCACAGCCATGGAAGGCGCGGAATTTTCGCCGTTCACGCCCGCCGAGCAGGCACCCGTTCGCGAGCTGTATCGCCGCTTTGCCAGCGAGCGTACCGGCATGCTCGATCGCAACGACCATTTCTGGCGCATGCAACTCGATCCGTACGACGGCAGCAGGCGCTACGCCTACCGCATCGACTTTGCAGGCACGCTCGAAGGCTACGTTTGCTTTCAACACGCACGCCCGAACAGCACGCTGATCGTTCAGGAAGCCATCGCCACCACGCCACGCGCAGCCCGCGCCGCGCTGGCGCTGATTTCGCACCACAAATCGATCGCCGAGAGCGTGGTGTTTCCCGACGGCCCGCAAGGCCCGCTGCACAAGCTCATCTCGGGCAATCAAGCTCGCCCCGAGCCCGGCTGTCAGCAGTGGCTGCTGCGCATCGTCGATGTGGCCGCAGCGCTCGAGCAGCGTGGTTACCCGCCGCTCGACCTCTCGCTGGAGCTCGATATCCAGGACGAGACACTGCCTGAAAACGCTGGCCGCTACCTGCTGCAGCTAAAGTCAGGCAAAGCGCAGGTCACGCGCGGCGGCTCGGGGCGCATCAGCCTCGACGTGCGCGCGCTGGCAGCGGTGTTCAGCGGCTTCAGCCACCCGAGTGAAATGCAGGCGGCGGGGCTGCTCAGCGCCGACGCGAGCGACGTGGCTCGACTGGGCGCGGCCTTCGCGGGACCGACCCCCTACCTGCAAGACCAGTTCTAGCCGCGACACCAGCGCGACGAGCCTGCCACAGCCCGCTACAGCAAGCACTGCTCGACGCGATTGGCGTCCTGCGCTGCCATCGCGCAGTCGAAGCTCCGTCGCGATACGCGCTCACGGCACTCGCGAAAAGCGGGATCGCGCTCGGCCTTCTTGCGCGCCTCTTGTTGCACGCGCAGCACCTCACCCGCGCTCGACTTGGGGCGATCGTCACGCAGCAGCAGCTCTACGTAGTGGTCGAGCAGCTGCTGACACTCGGCCCCTTCGAGCGGCTTGCCGCAGCCGGTAGCCAGCAGCAAGAGCACGCACACGCCCCGCTTCATCGGAAGCAGTGGTCCGTGATTTCTTGCGCCTTCTTGGCAGCGCGCACGCACTTCATGGCGCCTTCGGTGATGCGGCGGCCCACGCAGGACTTGAGCTGCGATTCTTTGACCCAGCTGCGAGTGCGCTCGAGCTGCTCCTTCACCGTCTCGGGGTCGCGACCCGCCGGGCTGCTTTGCAGCTCCAGCTCCGTCACCCGATCCGCGATCTCTTCGCACTCTTGAGCGGTGGCCGGGTGCCCACAGCCGAGCGCCAGAGCGCCCAGTAGCAGGCCGGCAAAGGCTCCCCGCCCTTGCCAGCGGCCGAGCACCGACACCCGCGAGACCAAAGCTTGCGCCAAGTTCATGAGCCCCGAGCTTTTGGTCCGCTTCCGCCGCTTTGGCAAGGTGCTGGCGGACCTTGGCGGGAACCCGGCCCCGCCGAAATCTGGACGCCTGTCCAGGTGCTGCTAAATTGCCTGGGAATGCCGCAGAAGCGCCCCGCCGCTGCCGCCGTCGCCGTCACGCCGGAGCTTCTCCTGCGGAAGGCCACGCTAGCGCGCACGTCGGTCACGCGCGCCAAGTACGCGCAGCGGGGGCTGGCCCACGGCAGCCCGCTGGACCACACCACCCGCGTTCTGCTGCTGCGCCAGCTCTACCTGTCGCACATGGAGGGCCGGCGCTTCGCCGACGCTCTGGCCGTTGCCGAACAAATGGTCGGCGCTTCCGTGATGCCCGACGTCGCCCGCCAAGACGCGGCCCGCGCCTGCTTGGGCCTCGGTGAGCGCGAAAAGGCCATCGAGCACTTGCGCATCGGCAGCCGGGTCAGCCCGCCAGCGCGGCGCGCCTTCCATCTGTGGACGCTCGGCAGCGTGCTGTACCTCGAGGGCCGCTACCCCGACGCGTGCGGGGCACTTTCCCGTGCCGCCCGCTGGGGCACACGCGACAAACCCTTGTACTTGGCCGGCCTCGGCCTGGCCCGTCTAGCGGCAGGAGAAGAAGTGGCCGATCTGGCGGAGCTGCGCGAGCGCCTGTCCGACGCGCCCTGCGGCCAGGGCTACGGCCAGTTCGTGTTGGGCGAGCTGTGTTACGCGCTCGAAGATTGGGCCGGCGCGGTCCGCTACTTGCGCGCCTTCCTGAAGCGCGTCACCGGCGGCCGGGTAGCCCTCCAGGTATCCCTTTCCGGCGAAATAACCCGAGCGCGGAGCCTGGTGCGTCGCGCTTCTCAGAAGCTCAGGTAAGGTTGGGCGTGCCGCACGGTCTCCGTCGCCTAGCTCTGCTGCTGACTGCTTTCGCCCTGTGCGTACCAAGTGTCGCTTGGGCTGCACCCGAGGGCGACGCGTTCACGCGCGCGCTCGCCAAAGGCCCGGTCTACGCGGCGCTGGCGGCGCTGGTCGGCGGACTCGCGGTGAGCCTCACGCCCTGCGTCTACCCGATGGTCGCGGTGACCGTCAGCGTGTTCGGCGCCAAGCAAGCCAAGAGCCGCTCCGAAGGCGTGCTGCTGTCACTGGCGTTCGTGCTCGGCATCTGCGGCATGTTCGTGCCCATGGGCGTGGTGGCGGGCATGACCGGCAGCTTTTTCAGCGCGGTGCTGCAAAACCGCTGGGTCGTGGCCGGCATCTCGAGCGTGTTCTTGCTCATGGCCGCGTCCATGTTCGGCGCCTTCGAGCTAACGCTACCGTCTTCCCTCAACAACAAGCTCGCCGAGATGGGGGGCATTGGCTACAAGGGCGCGTTCTTGCTCGGCTTGGTCTGCGGCTTGATCGCAGCGCCCTGCACCGGCCCGGTGTTGACCGGCATCCTGGCGTGGATCGCCAGCACGCAAAGCGCCGCCCTCGGCGCGCTGGCGATGGGCGCGTTTTCGCTCGGCCTGGGCGCGCCGTTCTTCGTGGTCGGCGCGTTTGCGGTCCAGCTGCCCAAGAGCGGGCACTGGATGGTCCACGTCAAGAGCATCCTCGGCACCGTGCTGGTGGTGGTCGCGCTCTATTTTCTCAACAATTCCTTCGGCTTTGCCAACCGCTACGTGGGCGTGTCGCTAGCCTTCTTGGGCGCGGCCGCCGGCGCGGTCGTGCTCGGCCTGTTGCTGGGCGCCGTGCACCGCGAGTTCAGCGAGCCTGGCTTTGGCGTGAAGCTCGCCAAGGGCACCGGCATCGCGCTGGCCAGCCTCGGCTCCTTGTTCTTCATCTTGGGCGTGATCAAGCCGCGCGAGGCCCTGAGCTGGGAGCGCCACGACATCGAGGGCGCCCTCGCCCGCGCCGCAGCCGACAAGCGACCGCTCGTCGTAGACTTCACCGCGGCGTGGTGCGGCGCTTGCAAGGAGCTGGACAAGAAGACCTTCTCGGAGCCCCGCGTCGGCCAAGAGCTAGGACGCTTCGTGGCCGTCAAAGTCGACGCCACCAACAACGACGACCCCAAGGTCGAAGCCATGCTCGCCCGCTTCAAGGTCGTGGGCCTGCCGACGGTCGTGATGTTCGATTCACGCGGCAAGGAAGCCGCACGCTTCAACGACTTCGTGCCGCCCGAGGAGTTCCTGAAGTCGGCGCAAGCCGTGAACTGAACCCGCCAGGTGCGTCTGCCACCCGTAGCGATAGCGCAACGGTGAGGCGGATCGCCACGTGCTCATTTGGCTTTTGCTGGCGCGTCGGCGGACACAACGTCGAGCACGAAGGTGCCCGATCGAGGCAGGTTGGGCCGCCCCAACGCCTCGATCTCGCGCACCAGCTCGTCGCGCGGGACGGGCTTGTGGAGGATGCGCGGCATCTGGGCGATGCGCTCGCGGGCCGCCACGGCGTCGCACAGCAGGCTGGCCCCGTAGGCGTCGCCGCTGACGAGCAGCATGCGCGGAGCCAGATGCGGGAAGCGCTCGCGGATGCGCACGTAGAGCTCGGGCCCACCCATTTGGGGCATGGTCACGTCCGAGACGACCACGTCGAAATGACTGCCTTGCGCGAGCAATTGCAGCGCCTCGGCCGCGCTGCCGCACGTCACGACGTCCAGCTCCCGCAACATGGAGGCGGTGGCGCGCAGCACGAGCACTTGGTCGTCGACCAAGAGCACGCGCAAGCGTCGTGGGTAGGTATCGGGTTCGTTCATGTCCCAGACCTCGAGCCCTGCCCGGTTGGCGTTGCACGCCGGGCAGCGCCACTCGGGTTCGGTGCCGGTGTCCGCGAGCTTCGCCGACCAGCCGTGGCGCGCCAATAGTACAAAGCCCCATTCGACGGCAGCGCTTACTTTGCTGCAGTCCGAACAAACAACGAACGAGCCAGCCATGCGGATCATGTCTGCAAGCTCCGCGCCGCCCAAATCACTACGACAACCTGAGTTGATGTCGGATGAGGCGATTGTCCTCGATTAAGTCTTTACCCAGCGCTCGAGCGCGCCGAGCGCGCTCGCCACGTTGGGCTTTGCTTCACCGAAGCCCAGCCATGGATCATCGATCTCGGCGGCGCGAACGGGCACCGTGACAATCGTGAAACGCGAAGGATCGAGCCCGGCGTGCAGCTCGTCCCACGCCAGCGGCGTCGACACCGTGGCGCCCGGATGCGCGCGCACCGAGTAGGGCGCGACGATGGTGCGCGACGTGCCGGTCTGCCCCGTGTCGACGTAGATACGGTCGCCGCGCTTGTCGACCTTCCGCTCCATCGTGGCAATCTGCGGATGACGCGCCGTGACGATGCGGCCCAAAAGCTCGACCAGCAGCTTCGCAGCTTCGAACGGGATGCCGTCACCCAAGGGCACGAGCACGTGCAGGCCACGCTGGCCCGAAGTCTTGGGGAAACCTGGTAGGCCGGCGTCGTCCAGCACCTCGCGCAGCGTGAGACCGAGCCGCACCGCGTCGGAGAACGGCCGCTCGCCTAGATCGAAGTCGACCGTGAGAAAGTCACATGTCCCGAGCGAATGCTCGCGGCAGGCCAGCACGTGCAGCGGAATGCAGCCGAGGTTGGCGAGATAAACGAGCCCGTCGTCGTCATCGACCAGAAACACATGCTTCGACGAGCGATCCACCTCGTCGGTGTCCGAGATGTCCAGCCGACGCATCCAGCTCGGCGTCCCCTCCGGCACGTTCCACTGGTAGAAGCTCTTGCCAGTGATGCCGTCGGGGTGTCGAACCAGCACGAGGGGGCGTCCGCGCAAGAACGGCAGCATGTGCGGCGCGATGCTGGCGTAGTAGCTCACCAAGTCTCCCTTGGTGTAGCCGGAGTCGGGCCAGAACACCTTGTCGGGGTTGGTCACGACGACCCGGCCGCTGCCAAAGGTGGCGCCGCCCGTCGGCTCGGGCTCACGCACCGGAGCGGGCGGCGACGCGTGGCTCGCCTTGGGATCGACGTCGGGGCGCAGGCCGAGAAACACCGGCGCGCGCAGCCGGCCTTCCTCGGTGAAGCCGTGGTAACGCACCTGCACCACCAGCTCCGGCCGGACCCAGCGCGCCTTCTCCGTGCCCGGATCCTCCGGGACGTCGCCGTGCCCGGGATACTCGGCTTGCTCCAACGCCGGCAGCTCCTTCAGCAGCAGCCGAATCGTGGCGTCGGAGAGGCCGCTGCCGACGCGCCCGCGGTACTGCAGCTGTCCTTGCACGTAAGCGCCCAGGCACAGCGCGCCCAAGCTCTTGCGCGCGCCAAGCCCCTCCACGTAGCCGATGACCACGAAGTCGTCGTCGCGCTCGCATTTGATCTTGACCCAATCGGTCGTGCGTCGCGGTCCCACGCGGTAGGGCGACTGCTTCTTCTTGGCGACCACACCTTCGAGCCGCTCGCGCTTACAGAAGTCGTAGAGGGCCGAGCCGTCGTCTTCGATGTGATCGAGCACGCGCACGAGGCCGCGCCCGCGCACCAATTGCGACAAGATGCGCTTCCGCTCGACCAGCGGCAGCCCCGTCAAGTCTCGCCCGGCCATCGCCAGCAAATCGAACACCAGGTAGACGACCGGCACGTTGGCGCGCGCCTGCTCGATGTCGAGCGGCTTCTGCGCGTGGATGCGCGGCGCCAGCCGCTCGAAGCTGGGCTTGCCCTCGGCGTCGAAGGTGACGATCTCGCCGTCGAGCAGCGCGTCTTCGATCGGCAGGAGCGAGAGCGCCCGCGCAATTTCTCCGTAGTTGGCCGTGGCCGAGCGTCCGTTGCGGTAGCGCAGCGCCACTTGGCCTCCCCGCTTGTCGGCCACGATGCGCACCCCGTCGAGCTTCAGCTCGTACAGCCGCTCGGCGTCGACCAAATTGGCGCCCTCGAGCGCGCACAACATGGGCGTCAGACCCTGCGCCGGGACGGCCTTTTCGGGCGCAGAAGCCACCAGCTTCCGAAGCTCCGCGCTGAGCGCGGCCTTGTTGAAATTCTCTTCACCCGTCAGCCCGGACAGCACGCCGCGGCGATCCTTTTCGACGATGTCAACGGCTGTCGCGTACTGGTCTTGCTTCTTGATCAGCAGCCACTCGGTCTGCTGCCCCTCGCCCACCTCGAGCTTCTTGCCGCTGCCGCGCCCGCTGGTACGAACCAGCGCGAAGGTGCCGCGCAGCTTGAAGCCCGAAAGCTCGAACTTCAGGTCGCCACGCGCCAGCCCCTCCTCCGCCGAGGTCTCGAGGTAGCGAATGCGCCCGGTGTCCCAGACGATCATCGAGCCGGCGCCGTAGTTGCCCTCCGGGATCACGGCCTCGAAGTCGAGGTACTCGAGCGGGTGGTTCTCGGTGTGAACCGCTAGCCGCTTGTCGAGCGGCTTGAGGCTCGGGCCACGCGGCACCGCGAAGCTCTGCAATGTGCCCGAGCACTCGATACGCAGGTCGTAGTGCTCGCGGCGAGCCTGGTGCAGGTGCACGACGAACCGCCCGGCGCGGGTCGCGCGCGCGCTGCCCTTGCGTTCAGCACTGAACGGCTCGGTGGTGACGGCCGGGTCACGCTTGCTTCGATAACGCTTGAGCTCGTTCGGGTCGCGCATGGCCGATCATTTCTTCAAGTCGCGCGGCTTCCGCTAGCATAGCGGAATGCCCGCTCGCGCTGTGCTTTCCGGCACGATTTCCTTCGGTCTGGTCTCGATTCCGGTCAAATTCTTCACGGCCGCTTCCTCGGAGCAGGTCAGCTTCAACATGCTGCACAAGAAGTGCGGCGGCCGCCTCAAGATGCAGTTCATCTGCCCGACCGACAACGAGGTGGTCGAGCGCTCCGACACCGTGAAGGGTTACGAGTACAGCAAGGGGCAGTACGTCCAGTTCACCGAAGAAGAGCTGAAAGCGATGGAGACCGAGCGCGGCGGCTCGATCGAGATCACCGAGTTCGTGCCCGTAGAGAGCGTGGACCTGGTGCAAGTCGAAAAGAGCTACTACCTCGGCCCCGACAAGGGCGGTGATAAGGCCTACCG
>DATAKF010000306.1:0-4863 GCA_036261775.1 Polyangiaceae bacterium
GGAATTCGAATTGCGCTCACACGGCCGGGTGCATCTCTGGCGTTCTGAGTCAGGTGGAGATACCGGCACGCTTTCGCAAGTTCTTGCGTTCATCGATGCCGAGCGATTGCTAGCCCAGACCGTCGTGCTCACCACAATCGAAAGCCCCCTGACGGACTCACCACTCGCGGGATTGAACGTCGAACTGGGAACCGCGCGGGGTTGGCAAGACGAGGTCCGAAAGCAATTAGGGCGAGTCCTGAAGTTCTACGACCCGAGCGGGGTGAAGGCGCCCAAGCGAGGTGAATCATGGATCGAACAACGGCTTCTCGAGCTTAGCGTGGAGCCGTACCCAACCGCTAACGATATCCAGCTCGTCACGCGCGTCGCCGCAGCATTCTCGATATCACATGCAGTCCGCTCACGCATTGCGAGCAACCCACTCCTTCGCAACGGATTCGCGTGGAGGCTGTCGGCTCAGGGCCCTCACTTGCGACGTCCGAGCACAGCACCTGTTTTGGGAGCCGAGATTCTCCTGCACTTCGCCGTCCCCGAATGGATACGCGGGCTTGCCAAGCCAAAGACGGTCGTCATTCGACCGTTCAACTTGGGGAACAGCGCAGGCACGGTGCCGCTCTATCGCGTGTCGGACTTTAAAGGACTCGAGGCCGAAGTTGTCGTCTTAGTCATGCGGGGCCGTCTGCCGAACCAGCGTGAGGCCACCTACGTCGGCATCTCCCGAGCACGCGCGCTCCTATTCATCGTGGCTGATCCGACAGCTGCTTCCACGCTGCCTAGGGCGTTCGTCTGGGATTGACGTGACGAACGCGGCAAAAGTGCTCGAGGTAATCGGCCGCCGCACATGACGGAGCGCGACTCGGCTGTCATGCCCAACGCGAGTGACCACCGCAGGTTTGCCCCGTCTCAGTGACGTGGAGGCCTTGGTGCGCTTCTTGCTGAACCGCGCGTGGGAGGATGGGATGATGAGGACGCTTTGGGTGGTCGGTTGTTTGGCAGTTGCCGGGCTGACGGCGCAGGGGTGCCACCTGCAGTCGTGTACCGATATGGCGGCGGTGGGGGCGCCGGTGCGCGTCGCTTTGGTTGACGATGCGGGAGCGCCAGTCATCGCGCGCGGCGAGGTTCGATACTCCCTCGATGGAGAAGGGTTCGACTGCACCACGGCCTCGACCAATGGGGGGACGCAGGCCGGCTGCAAACACGGCGTACTCGAGCTTCAACCGCTCAATAGCCGCACCGACACGATCGCCCTTCGCTTTCGACTCGATGATGACTCGTTCACGGATTGGATTCCGGTCGACCTCACCGTCAAAAGCTCTACCGACCCGGACTTCAACGGGCCTGGTTGCGGGGCCACGACCTTCAGCGGGACGGCAAAACCCGTCATCGTCCCCGAGGCGGCACGGCTCCCCGCCGGCTGAAACTACTTCTCCAGCTCCGAGCACATGCTGCTGGCGGGGATCAGCAGCTTGCCGGACTTCAGCTCTTTCAGGCTGGCTACGGCTTCCGCGGGCCGCACGCTGTGGTCCAAGCAGCCGATCGCAAGGTCAAGCGCCTTCAGGTCGTTCGGCTTGAAGAGCACGACTTGAGCGCGCTCACGCACCCAGCGGCTCAACATGCGCAGGCGTTCGAGGTCCTTGCGCTCCATGGCGTCAGCCGCGGATTCGAGCGCCACGCGACCGGCCGCTTCCAGCTGCATGCCGTCCAGGTCGCCCGAAGCGACGGCTTTGGTCTTGAAACCCGTCCCGCCACCTTCGCTGCGGCAGGCAAACGCGACGAAAAAGCCCACGAGGGCAAGCGTCGCAAACCAGACGCGCTGCGTGGGGGTCACGTTTTTGCCTCGGGGCTAGCCATCCGCGGAGTAGTCCTCCGTTCGGAGCAACGGCCGCGTCAGCCCGAAGAAAAGGGCTCAGGGCGGGCTCCGAAAAAAGAATTTCCCTGGGCCGGGTGTAATGTTCGCCCAAGCCGTGCGTCGGCACGGAGAACCTGGGCAATTGTCGATGAAAAAGCCGAAACACGAGGCCGCCGTATCGCGGCGCGAAGCGCTCTGGACGACGGCTGCAGCCGCCAGCGGCGTAGCGTTACTGAACCCCCGCCCGGCACAGGCCGACATCTCGGGCCAGCGCGCCTGGGAGGCTTCCTACAGCGGCGGAAAAGGGACGCCGCCCCTGCCTCCAGGCCAGCCTGGCAAAGACTACCAACCGGTGATCACGCCCAACGGGGTGGCGTTGCCGTGGAAGCTCGTCGACGGTGTCAAAGTCTTTCATCTGATCGCCGAAGAGGTGGAGCACGAGATTGCCCCCGGCTTGAAGGCGAAGTGTTGGGGCTACAACGGCCGCGTGCACGGGCCCACCATCGAGGCCGTCGAAGGTGATCGCGTGCGCTTCTACGTGACCAACAAGCTGGGCGCGCACACCTCGGTGCACTGGCACGGCTTGTTTCTGCCGAACGGGATGGATGGCGTCTCGGGCCTGACTCAAAAACCCATCAAACCGGGTGAAACGTTCAAATACGAGTTCACGCTGCGCCAGCACGGTACCTTCATGTACCACCCGCATCACGATGAGATGACCCAGATGGCGCTGGGCATGATGGGCATGTTCGTGGTGCACCCGCGGCGTCCACCCGCCGACTACCGCGTCGACCGCGACTTCGTCCTGCTACTCAGTGAATGGCGCATGCTGCCCGGCGTCAGCCGCCCCGATCCGAACGCGATGGCCGACTTCAACGTGCTCACCATCAACGCCAAAGCGTTTCCGGGCACCGACGCGCTAGTCGCCAAAACAGGCGACCGCGTGCGCATTCGCATCGGCAACCTGAGCGCCATGGACCACCATCCCATTCACCTGCATGGGCACTATTTCAAAATCGCCGCGACTGACGGCGGGCGCATTCCGCTGTCCGCGCAGTGGCCAGAAGCCACCGTGCTGGTATCGGTGGGCACGACGCGCGATATCGAATTCATCGCAGATGCGGTCGGGGACTGGCCGCTGCACTGTCACATGACCCACCACGTGATGAACCAGATGGGCCACGAGATCCCCAACATGATCGGCGTGAAGCCGAGCGCGCTCGACGACAAGGTGCGGCCGTTGCTTCCGCGCTACATGACAATGGGCGAAAACGGCATGGGCGAGATGGGTGAAATGGGCATGCCGGTGCCGAAGAACAGCATTCCGATGGGGGGCGCCAAGGGGCCGCACGGCTACATCGCGATGGGCGGCATGTTCACGCTGCTCAAGGTGCGCGACGGCCTGACCAGCTACGCCGATCCGGGCTGGTTTCAAAGCCCGCCAGGTGAGCTCGCCAGCATGGCCAGCGCAGCCGACCTGGCGCGCGACGGCATCGTGCTGAGCGAAGGGAGCAAGCGCTGATGACCTCGCGGTTTTGCTCGTTCAGCCTGCAATCGCTGGCGGCGGTGGGGCTTTCGCTAGGGTTGCTGTCGGGCTGCGTCTCGGAAGACGCCGGCTACCAAGACGTGCGCAAGGTGGTATCGAGCCGCACCGGGCACGAGGTGCGCTGGCAGCACCTCGAAGGCTCAAAGAATGACAGCGCGGTGCGCGCGCTGTTGGCGCAGCCGCTGACGAGCGAGAACGCGGTCAAGCTGGCGCTGCTGAACAACGCCGAGCTGCAAGCGGGATTCGAAGAGTTGGGCGTGGCGCGCGCCGAGCTGGTGAGCGCGTTGAGTCTCCCCAACCCGGTGGCAGAAGGCAGCGTGCGCTTTCGCAAGAACGAGAGCGCGACGCTCGACTTTGCGGTGACCGAGAACCTGACTCAGCTCATCTTCTTGCCGCTGCGCAACGCCGCTGCCCAAGCCGAGCTCGACGCCGCCAAGCTGTCGGTGGCTGGCGACGCGCTGGATCTCATTCTGCGCGTGCGCTCGGCCTTTTATGCCTATGTCGCGGACCAACAAGTGTTGGATTTTCGCAGCACGGTGCTGAAAGCGCTCGAAGCATCGGCCGAAGTGGCCAAAAACCTGCACGACGCAGGCAACGTGACCGACCTGAACTTCGAGAGCGAGCAGATCTTGGCCAGCGAAGCGCGCGTGAGCTACGCCGACGCCAAGGCAGAGCTCGCAGCTTCTCGCGAACGGTTGAACGCGCTGCTCGGCGTATCGGGCGCACGCGCCAACTGGCGTATCGAGACGCGCTTGGCAGAGCCTTCGGGCACGCTCTCGCTGGCCGATCTGGAGACGCGAGCAGTTGAGCGCAGCTTGGATCTCACGATCATCAAGCACCGCTACACGGCGGCCGCCAAGCGCGCCAACCTGGCCAGCGCTGAAGGGTGGCTACCCGAGCTCAAGGGCGGTGTCACGGCCGAGCGTCACGACAAAGCTTGGAGCTACGGTCCGCTCGCCGAGGTGCAGGTACCGCTCTTCTATCAAGGCCAAGGCGAGGTCGCCCGCGCGCGCGCCGAGATGCGCCGTCAGCAGCAACTGCTGAGCGCTCGCGCCGTGCAAATCCGCTCCGCCGCCAAAGCGACCGCAACCAAGCTGGCAGCAGCCCGCGACCGCGCCATCTACATCAAAGATGTGCTGCTCCCTAGCCGCGAACGCATCCTCAACGCCACCCAGCTGCAATACAACGCCATGAGCGCGTCAGTCTTTCAGCTCCTGATGGCCAAGCGCGACCAAGTCGAAACCGCGCGCAGCTACGTCGAAGCCCTGCGCGACTACTGGACGGCTTACGCCGAAGCCGAACAGCTGCGCAGCGGTCGTTTGCCGGAGCATTGAAGGCGACAAGGCGACGAGCAAGCCTTGGCACAACGCCCGAGGACGAAGCTACGTGGCGCGCACTTGGGAGGCCGCCCACAGCCCAGCATTGGGATGCAGGCGGGCGGCGACCGTCCCGATCTCGACGGCTACCT
>DATAKF010000310.1:0-16222 GCA_036261775.1 Polyangiaceae bacterium
TACGCCGAAGATCTAAAGGCCAGCTGCGGCGTAGATCACTTCATCGAGAAGCCATTTCGCATCGCTGACGTGATGGCCGCGGTGGATTCCTGCCTGCGTCGTCTCCCCCCGGCCGACGCTCCGGACGTTTCGGGTGAGGCAGAAGGCGCCCTCAACGCCGGGGTCGAAGCCTACAAGGCCGGTCGCCTGGACGAGGCGATTGAGCACCTGAAGCGCGGGATCGGCATCGACCCACTCGCTTATCGGCTGCATTTCCACCTTGGCCTGCTCTACGGCAAGAAAGGCCGCGTGTATGACGCGGTGAGTGAGCTGGAAACCGCGGTAGAGATTAACTCGCGCCACTTTCCTGCCGTCAAAAACCTAGCCATCTTGTACCAGAAGGCCGGATTCCGTAACAAAGCCGTCGAAATGTGGGAAAGGGCCCTGTCCCTCGCCCCCGACGAGGAGACCAAGCAGTCCATCCGCGAGCACCTGCTCAACTTGCTCTGAATCGCGCTTGGGCCAGGCCAGGCCAGGCCGGGCAGGCGACTGCGGGGCCCGTCACCCGCCTGCGCAGCCGGCGCGTTTTTTTGGAGCGCGTCTTTTTGAGCCCGGGCTAAGCTCAGGCCCCGCTCTTTTCTTCGCTCAGTTTCTTCTGAACCCTTCGCTTCTTCGAACACCAAAGCCCATCGTGCGACGGCGCTCCGCTGTATGAAGTTTCTCTGCCCCAGCTGTAAAGCGAAGTACCAGATCGCCGACGAAAAGGTGGCGGGGCGGTCCGTGCGCATGAAGTGTCGCAAGTGCGGCTTCATGATCCAGGTGACAAGCTCCATGGCTTCACCTGGTGGCATGGACAGCGATCCACCGGAGATGGGCGACGCTGAGACCGGAAGCGCCGTGCCTCCCGTGGTGGCCGAGAAGAGCGCGCCGGCAGCAGCCGCACCCCCGGCGGCGCCTGCTCCTGTCGCGACCGCGCCTGCCGCCCCGGCGCCTTCGCCCGCCCGCCCGGCAGTTGGAAGCAAACCGCTCGCTCCGAAGCCCGCACCCTCTACCGGTTTGCCGGCGCCGCGCTCACCTCCCGGCAAGCCCGCAGGTCCCGTCCCGAAACCTGCTGCTCCGCCGCCCCGCGCAAGCGCGCCCAAGGCCGCTCCCGCTCCCGTTGCAGCAGCACCGGCACGCCCCGCGCCGGTGGTCGCTCCGGTTGCTGTGGAATTGCCCCGAGACTTCGAAGGCGAAGACGAAGTAACGCGCATGGCCGACGCGGGCGCGCTCGCGGGCGCGTTCACTCAGGCTTTTGGCGGCGGCGGCAGCACTGAAGCACCTGCGGAAGCCGAAGGGCACCTCAGCATGCCGGGCGACGAATGGTTCGTCGGCATCAACGGCGTACCGGTCGGGCCGATTCGCCTGAGCGAGCTGCGCTCCAAAGCCGCGTCGGGCGCGGTGAACAAAGAGTCTTTGGTTTGGCGCGACGGCTTCGAGGATTGGCGTCCGCTGAAGACCTATCCGGAGCTGGTCGCCATCGTCGAAGAGGGCGTCTCCAGCGCCCGCGCGTCGCTCACGCCCTTCATGCCGCCCGCCTCGGAAGCGCGCGACGTAATGACGGCCAAGCCGGGCGTCGTCGCCGTGAACGAGCCTTTCGGCTCCGGTAGCGCCGCGGGCGCAGTCACCGGCTCGGCTGTCGTCACCGACGATATCTCGGCGCTGGTGCCGCCGCGTCGCGGCACCTCGCCTATGGTCTGGGTGGCGATGATCATCGCCATCGCGCTGGGGCTCACGCTGGGCTTCGTGCTGTTCGGCGGCCAAAAGCCGGTCGAGACCAAGATCGTCGAAAAGATCGTCGAGAAGGAAGTGCCCGTCAAAGACCCGAGCGGTCAGGCGGCAGCCAATCCCGGCGAAGCGATCCCCGCCGATCCGCAAGCGCCGAAGAAGGCCGGCACGTCGGGCAAGACGGCAGCGGCGACGCCCACCAGCGAGGGCAAGCCGAACACCGGCCTCAGCGGCCTCACGGGCTTGAGCGGACTCGGGCCGTCGGGTGGCCCTGCAACAGGTGGCCCTTCTGGCAGCACGGGCGGTGGCTCCCAGCTCGATGGCGGGCAGATCCAATCGACCGTGGCGCGCTACACCGGCAGCGTGAAGCGCCGCTGCTGGCAGCCGGCGCTCGACGCGCGCGCGAGAGACGCACCGATGACCGCGAAGGTAACCGTCACCATCACGGTCGGCGGCACCGGCACCGTGCAAAACGCTACGACCAGCGGCGACCCCCGCGGCTACAGCGGCCTCGCGAACTGCATCGCGAGCAGCGTGAGATCTTGGCAGTTCCCGGCAAGCGGCGGAACGACCATCGCCAACGTGCCGTTCGTGTTCGCCGGTCAGTGACGGGCAGGGGCTGCAGCTAACGCGAGGCGTTACGCGCGTGTTGGATGGCGCGCCGTAAGGCGAAGTTTGGTTGGGCGCCGGCCAGGTAGTAGCCGTTGACGACGAAGGCTGGCGCGCTGATGCCGGCCTTGCGGGCTGCTTCGGCGTCGCTGCGCGTGGCCTTGCGATGGCGCTTGGAATCGAGGGCGGCCCTGAAGCGCGCCAAATCGAGCCGCGTCTCCTCGGCGAGCTTTTCCAAGCTGGCGCGCTCGAGCTGCCAGCTGATCTCGGCTTCGTCCGGGCGGCGATCGGCCAGGCGGGTGTGCCAGGCCTTGAGCCCGGTCAAGCCCTGCTGGCTGAAGGCTTCGCGCGTGGCTTCGATGGCGAGGGTCCGCAGCGGCTCTGGCTCGGCGAACCGAAACACGAGCTTGATGCTCCCGCCGTACTCGCGTTCGAGCTCTTGGAGTTGGTCGATGGTGCCAACGCAAGCCGCACAAGGGAACGCCGACCAAAACTCGAGCACGACGGGCGCTTTCGGGGCACCCCAAGCTGGCGCGTTCGAGTCGGGCGCTGCGACGTTCCGCTGGACCAGGGGCGGCAGCTCCTGCCCGTTCGCGATGATGGTCTCGTAGACTCGGTCACGCGCTACGCCGCTTTCGACGAGCGCGTGGGCCTTCACGAGCGCTTCGTCCAAGCGTTGCCGCACCTTGTCCAGCGGCTGCGCACCGGCCAGACGCAGACCATTGATGAAGAGATGTGGAATGCCCTTGGCCTGGACGTCGAAACCGAGCGCAATGCTTTGGTCGACTCGCTTGGCCAGCGCCGGCTCCTCGAGCGCCTCGGTAACGAAGGTTGCTGGCAGCCCGAGCTTCGAGGCGACAGCCGCGAGATCGGCGTTTTCGAGCTTGGGCTGCGATGCAAACACCAAGTCTTGGGCTCGCCAGAACGCGTCGTTGCCGAGCTTTTGGTAGACGGCGCGCGCGAAGAGCGCGGCCGGCAGCGCGCGCGTGTCGAAAGGCTGCGGGTAGTCTTTCCAAACGACGCGGAGGTCGTAAGGGTGCTCTTTCATGAGTTGGTCGAGCGTCTCAGCGGCTTTCTTGCAGAATGAGGACTCGAGCTCGGAGAAGGCGACGATGGTGACGAGCGCGTCGCGTTGGCCTTGGACGGGGTCGTCGGGCAGGACCGGTACTTTCCAGACTGCAGTGTCGCGGGCGTGCTGCGTCACGGAACCGCCGGCGGCGGCCGAAGGGGCCGACTTCGCGCTCGGGGTGGGGCTGCTTGTGGCCGAGGACGACGCCGCAGGGGTATGGGCGGCTTCGCGCGTCGTCGCGAAGCCCACGAGCGCCAAAGCTGCTGCGCCCGCGAGCAATCCAGCGATGAGTGGGGCCTTACCCTGCATGAAGCGCTCGGACAGCGCTCAGGGCACCGTCCACGAAGCCCGCACATAGCCTCGGCTGAAGCCGGGCGGCAAGACGGCGCTGACAGTGGCGGTCGAGTTCGCGAAATTGCCAGCCAGAGCTGTCATGCCCTTGGAGGCGTCGAGGACCAAGTCTTTCCCCTCGAGTGAGAAGAGGTAGAGCGTGGGCACTGTGGGGGTGTTGTTCGGGCCGGAAACGACCGGAACGTTTTGCGCGGTGATGGTGATCTCGACAGCGCCAGAGTCGTTGATGGTCACGTCGGCGAGGTCGAAGCTGCCCGTCGGATTTGCCGCGACCGGTTGACCGTCGACGCTGCTCACCCGGAGCACGGGAGGGGGAGTGGCGGGGACGAATGAGCTGAGGGGCGAGCCGTGTGACGACGCGGCGCCGTATTGAATGTTGTACGTCTGATTGTTCTGGAAGGCCTCGAGGCGAACGCGGCCGGTGGGTGCACTCCATGGGGCGTTCGTGCAGTTGCCCCTGGCGGCGAGCCCTGGCCGGAGGTGGAGCTGCCCGTCTCCGGCGAGAATCGGCGCCACCAAACGGACCGAACCTGCGGCTCCGCCGCCGCCAAAGTAGCTGCCGCAGCCGTCGTATTGTCCACCGTGGCCACCACCCGCGTAGATTCGACCCGTGGTGTCGATGTAGATCTGTCGGTTGCTCGAGATAAGCAGCGCGCCACCGCCGCCACCGCCACCGCCCCCATACCAGCGAAACTCGGGGTAATTGCCGCCTCCTCCGCCCGAGCCACCGACGAGCGGGACGAGCTCCGGACCCCCGATGAGTCCCTGGGCGGCTTGGCCACGATGGCCGTCATGCTGCGCGACGTTGTTTGGCGCGCCCAAGCCACCGAAGGGCCCCAAGCCGTTCTGCCCTCGCGAGCCCGTCGTCCCGTCCCAGTTACCACCCAGTCCGCCATAGTAGCCGCCGGGTCCCGGAAATGCCGGTCCGCGATTGGCGGAGTGGGTCATGTCGGCACCGTCCTCGCCGCTTAGATTGATCGTGCCGGTGACGCGGACGGCGATGTCGTCGTTCTTCAGCATCGTGGGCAAACCCTTGACCAGGATGTAGACGGGGCCGTTGGTCCAACGCGCCGACATCCGCAGGGTCACGCCTGCCGGAACCGTGAAGGTCGTGAAGTGGAAGACGTTGTCTCGCTCGGGGTCGATCAGCGGCTGATTGGGATCGTTGTTGCGATGAATCCGGCGAGGATCGAACTCCACCTCCGTTTTGCCCGGTTCGGGCGTGGCGACGAATGCGCCGTCGTCGCCGCTCGAGCCGCTGTCGAACGACTGCGCCGAGGCGATGCCGGTGGTGGCGAGCGCCAGCCCGGCGATGCCGGTGCCGAGCAGGGTCTTGCGGTTGAGGAGCTTGCGGGTAGTGGTTTGCATGACGGTCTCCTGGATCAAGGCAGGCAATAGCCTGCGCTGCCTGCCTGATAGATTTGCTGCACTTCTGCGGCGCTGAGGCCGCGCCCGTAGATCATGATTTCGTCGAGTAGCTCGGCGAGCTCAGGCTCGGCGCCGTTGCGCGTCGAACCGAGCTGGAGCTCGGCGGTCGTCGAGGTCCCGTAAAGCACTGCACCGTCGAAGGCGACGTGCGTGGTTTCGGCGCCGTCGACGAACAGCGTCAACTGCTTGGCCTCGCGAGTCGCGGCCAGGTGGTGCCAACCGCCGCTCAGCAGCGCAACCTCGCTGGTGAGCGTCGTTTGGACGGTTCCGTTCCAGACCTTGAAACGGACGTGGTTGCTCCCATCGAGCTCGAGCAAGTAGGCAGGAACGCTGGAAGGAGCCTCGCGGCGGGCAAGCAGCGTGCGCGCGTTGCCATCGATTAGCGCTGGCCTCACCCACATCGAGAGGCTGAATGCCTGCTGGGCGCTGCTCTCGCTAGCCCACGTCGCCAGTGCCGGCCGACCCGCAGCGAAGCTGAAGGCTTGGCCCACGCGCCCGCGCGCGTAGCTAGCCTGCGTCGAGCTCGCCAATCCGGCGAACACGTCGCGTGAGTCACCGTCGCCAGGCCACCAGGCGACGACGTCGCTCGGCGCTGCCACGCAGCCGCGCGCCTCAGCGTCGACGACGACCACCTGCAGCCAGTCACACTCAGGGCCGGAAGCCGCGCCGCTGCGAATGAGCCCGACCGTGAGCTCGTCCTGGACCGCATCGGGGAGACTGGCAAGCTCCACGCCATCGACCGCGAAGGCCACCGCCTCGGGCGTGCGCTCGATGCTGAAGTCGGCGAACGCACCAGGGTCGAGGTCGAAGGTTTGCTCGAGGACCCGGATTGGCGTCGCCTGATCATCGAGGAACTCTGCGACGATGCGCACGCCGAGGGCTGCGTCGGGCGCATCCGGCGTGAACGCTTCGAAGTAGTACGCCGCGCTACCGACGAGCGCGCTCGCCGTAGGATTGAAGCCAAAGCGCTCACCGGGCGCCGAGAAACGCAGTCGAGCGCTCAGCGTCACGCCTCCGGTCTCGGGTCCAAAAGCGTCCGCGCTTTGCAGCTCGTGCCCTGCGAGCTCGAGCAAGCCGCCGCGAGCGTCGACGCCACCGGGCGTCACCTGCCAGCGGCTATCCAGGTCTTCTTGCTCGAAGTCATCGAACAAGGCGGCTCGCGGCGCCGGTCCGCTCTCGTCGTCCTCCACCGTCACGAGCGCTTCGTCGGCCAGCAGCGCCACGCCTACAGGATGGCTGAAGGTCACGAACAGCGACTCGTCCTGCTCGTGCAACGAATCGTCGAAGAGCGGCACGCTGATGGTCTTCTCGAGCTCGCCGGGCGCGAACGTGAGCGTTCCGTTCACCGGTTCGTATTCACTCTCTGGGGTGAGTGAGGCGCGCTCGAGCGCGTAGTCGATCGAGACTGTCGTGAAGCTTGCCTCGGATAGGAATGCGCGAATTTCGGCGAAACCCGCGCTTTCTGCAGCCGACGCATCCGTGAAGAAGACGGTTGGCAAGAGCGGGCCGCTCGTGGTTTCGGAGGTGGCGTCGTCCACGCCAAGGATGCGGAGCTGCTGCGCAAGGCCGTTGGCGGCTACAGCTTGAGCAATGAAGGCGCTCGCATCGTTGTTGACGCTGAAGCTTGGTCCGCCGACTTCGGTCGGCTGGAAGCCGCCGTTGACGCTAGCCAACGCCTCGAACGGCAGCTTTTCGTTGAACAGGCTGAAGACCCCGCCGTTGACGTCGGTGGGGTGCAATCCGCCGAGGCCAGCGGTGAGCGTGGCAAAGGGCATTTGCCGATTGAACAGGCTGAAGAGCGGGCCCGTCGTCTCCGTGGCGTAGCCGCCGCCGGGAACGCTGAGTACGTTCTGGAACGGCAAGCGGTCGTTCCGTACGCTGAACGGGGGCCCGACGACGTCCGTTGGGTGGCCGCCGCCCGGCGCGTTGACCACGGCGGTGTTGGGAAATTCTTGGTTGAATAGGCTGAAGACGCGGCCCACGAAGTCCGTGGGCTGCAGCGGATCCGCCCCGCCCGGCTCGCCCCCGCCGCCAGGGATGGGAACATATTGGTTTTGCACGGTGAAAGCGGCGCTTGCCACTTCTTCCGTTGGCAGCTTACCGATCGCCGCGACGCCGATGAAGCGTGAGCCGTTAGTGAACGCCACCGTGACTCGATAGCTGGTGTTGGCGGCGACGAAGGCTGCCGCGGGCGCGAACAGCAGTAGGGAGCCGTTGCCCGTGATCGACGTGGTCACCTGTCCGTCGGCGTCGTTCAGGAAGGGGCTGCCGAGGTCGCGACCGCTCACGCC
Organism: Polyangiaceae bacterium; assembly: GCA_036261775.1. Lineage (GTDB taxonomy): Bacteria > Myxococcota_A > Polyangia > Polyangiales > Polyangiaceae > PMG-095. The sequence goes on from DATAKF010000310.1 coordinate 7,495, forward strand.
CAGCGGCGCCTGGTCCTCGGGGCGTGTGCTCAGGGTGCGGGGGCCTTGCAGCTCGATGAAGGCAAGCTGGCGAGTGGTCGTGGGCGGCATGCTGAACTGCACGCCGAAGAGCGCGTCGCGGATGCCATCCGGGGTGAGGGCCGTCGCACCGACGCGATCGACCGAGATGCCATTGAAGCTGAGGACTGCGGGCTCGGGCGGTAGCGTCGTGGTGGCCCGAACGGTCACGGCGACGGGCTCGCTGACATTGCCGGCAGCATCGGTTGCAGTGAGCGAGATGACGTCGTCGACGTCGGCCAAGAGTTGCAGCCCGAAAGAGCCATTGCCCTGAGCGGTTGCGATGCCAGTGCTTGGCCGGGCGGGGTTGGTGTTGCGCGCCGTCACCAGCGCGCCCGCCTCGACGGAGCTGGCTTCGCCGTGCACGAACGAACGCCCGGCGTCGGGCGGCTCGGCGAACACGAGCGCGGCATTCGGGGCGGGAGGCGCGCTGCGGTCGACGACGATGTCGCGGGCGCCGAGCGCAAGCTCGCCGAGCAAGCCGGTGGCCGTGGCAGTGACAGTGGCGGCCCCTTCGGGCAAGGTTGCCAGTGAGAGCGTCGCTGAGTAGGGCGGCGTGACGTCGGTGACGGTCTCGGCGCCGACCGCAAAGACGACCTGTGCTACCGGCTCGGAGACGCTCGCTGAGACAGTGACGAGCTCGCGGAAGCGCGCTCCTGCGGCGGGTGTCGTGAGCGCGACCGTCAGTGGAACGTTATTGACGACCACCGAAAAGGGGGCGCTAGCCGGGCTGACGTTGCCTGCGCGGTCGACAGCCTTTCCGATGAGAGCGTGAGGCCCTTCCGCGAGCGAGAGGGAGGGCAAAGCTCCGGAAAAATCGGGTGAGAATAGCGTTGTGAGCAAGGCGCCATCGCTCGAGACCTGGATGCGTTCCACGCCCGAGCCGCCATCGGTCGCAGCGCCCGAGAAGGGGACGGCTCCGATCAGGACGTCGCCATCGCCGACACCTGCGAACGTCGGCGCGCTCGGTGGCTCGGTGTCGATGCGGAGCTCAGCGGCCAGCGTGCCGAGATTGCCAGCCAAGTCCTCGACCGTTGCCACCAGCCCATGCACGCCCTGGCCGAGAGGCGCCGACGGAGTGTAGCTGAGCGCGCTCGAAGAGCGAGCGGGCGAGACGGCGGCTCCGTCGATGCTCAGCGTCGAGGTCGCGGCGTCGACGCCGCTCAGTGAGTCGCTGAGACCGAAGACGATGGTCGGCTTGTCGGTTGCCACCCAAGGGGCTTGAGGTTGGGTCAGCGCCAGCACGGGCGCATGGGTGTCGTGGGTCCTGAACGTCGAGCTGAATGCCGTCGTCTGGGCATTGCCAGTCACGTCGATGGCGCCGCTGACCGAGACGACGAACGTGGAGTTTTCGGCCAAAGCGAGCGTCGGCGTGAAGCGAGCACGAGCGGCTGCGGTGCGCTCGACGGCTCCAGGCACTGCGCCCTCGCTGCCCGCGACGACAATTAGCGTCGAGAAATCCGTGGTGCTGCCGAGCGGCTCATCGAAAAGCACCTCGACGCTGGCGTCGCTTGCCACTTCGATGGCGCCGTTCAGCGGTGTCACGCTCAGCACGCGCGGGCCAGACAGATCCACGGTGCGGAACCGCGCGCTCTTGGCTGCGGCTGGATGGCGACCAAAAACGTCAGTCACATTCGTGGTAGCGGTGACGGTGATCTCACGCGAATCGCGCCACGTACCGTTCAGGGTGACAGTCAGGCCGTCCGCCGAAAGGGAGCGCGTCGCTGCCAGCACCTCCGAATCCGCTTGCACCAGGATGCCGTCGCTGGAGCTCAAGCGATCGCTGAAAGTGATGCGCAGTGGCTGGTTGATCGCGACCCCCAATGAGCCATCGAGCGGTGCGAAGGCCACGGCTTCGACAGGCGTCTCGTCCAGCAGCACGTCGCCCACGTCCGCGATCTCGCCATCGCTCGTGAGGCTCAGCCCGACGAGCTGGGCGACGCCGGCCGAGAATGGATCTCGGAAGGCGAGCTCGAAAGCGCCCAGCGGCACACCAGCGGTCTCGAAGGCGCCGCTTTCATCGGCGTAAAGCGTGAGGTTGCCGCGGTTGGGCAGGAGCTTCAGGGCGATTTCGGTGCCCAAAGCGGGCGCGCCACTGGCGCGCAAGACGCGGCCGCGGACCAGCCCGCTGGGCTGCACCTTCACGTCGAGGTTCGTTTCCTGGCCTGCTACGACGGTGCCGCTGGCGGTGCCGAAGAGGGTAAAGGTGGGGGTTACCACGGTCAGCGAGGCCGTAAACGGACCGGCGAGCACCTCGGGCAGCGAGAAGACGCCGTTGGCGCCCGCGCTGAGCGTGAAGCTGTAGGGAATGGCGCCGGCGCTGCTGAGCACGACCGTGCCGGCCGTTGGCGTGCCGTTGGAGGTGCGGGCGACGCCGCGTATCGCGCCGACGCCGTTGAGTGCGATCTTGACCTCAGCGGTCCCGCCGGCTGGGATCTGCACCGAGCTCGAGCCCTGATCGATGCTGCCGAGCACGTCAACGCTCAGGGAAGCCGAGCCGGCGGGAAGCCGCTCGAACAGGAAGCGGCCATTGGCCGCGGTCACGGTGGAGTAGCTGCTGCCGTTGACGCTGAGCGTGACGTTCGACGTCGGGGCCGGAGTCGTGCCGTCTGCCCGCACTACGACACCGCCGACAGCGCCCGAGTCCTGCAGCGGCACATCGAGCGTGAGCGTGGTGCCGTCACCGTTCAGGTTGCCGCTCGCCGAGCCGGCCAAGAAGCCGCCGCCGAGGTTGGCGCTCGCCGTGACTTGGCCTTCGGGCACGCCCGTGACCCGGTAGCGGCCGTTCGCGTCGCTGCTGGTGGTAGCTCGGAAGCTGGCGGCAGCTACCGTGACCTCGGCGCCTGCTTGCGGTGAGCCGTTGCTGAGCACCAGACCTTCCACGGATCCCAGCCCCTGCGCTCGCACCGTGAGAGCGACGACTTGATCTTGGCCCGTGATGGTTCCCACCGCGAAGCCGGTGCGGGCGGTCGCCGGATCTTGCGCTTCGACGCGCACGGGTCCGGCCGGCACGTTGTCGAAACGGAACTTGCCGAGTAGCTCGCCTGCGCCACCGGTCGTGGTCTGACCCAGGACCCGCCCATTCGAGACGAGTGTGATTTGTCCAAACGGCACCGGCGTTGTGCCGTCTGCAGCCAGGAAGACGCCGCTCACGCTACCAGTGATGCTGAGCCGAACCTTGACCTCGAGCGTGGCGCCGGGGCCGGGGAGCGTATCGGAGGCGCGGCCGCCCCGGCCGAACACGTCGCTCACTTCCGTGCTGATTGGCCCTTCGAACACGTTGTCGAAGCGCACGACGCCCTGATTGGCGGCGTCGGCCGAGCCCTCGAAATCGCGGTTCGGGAAGCTCGTTTCGCGCAGACGCACGAATGCGTTCGAGACGGGAGCGTCGTTGGCGTCGACCACGCGCACCAGCACGGTGCCGCGCCCGAGCAGGCGCACGTGCTGGAGCTGATCCTGAGCGCGGCGCAGGTAGACGCCCGTGCGCGCCAGCCCGCCCGTGATGGGATCGGAGACGCTGAGGGTGTAGCTGCCCTCCGGGAAGATCTTGGCGAAGCGGTAGTGGCCCGAGGCGTCGGTGCGGACCACGACGTCCGGCAAGAGGCCGCTCGCCGCGACTTCGACGCCGGCGCCTGCAGGCGTGACGCCGTCTGGCAAGTAGATGTTGCCTTCGAGCACACCGGCGATGGTCGATTCGCCTTCTTGCAGCGGGATCTCGAAAACGAGCTCTTGCCCGTCTTGGGTGAGCGCGCCGCTGCGGGTGGTGGGGTTGGGGAAGAACGCTTGACTGGCGGTGACGCTGATGGATCCCAGGTTCACGGCCTGGAAGCGGAAGCGACCGAGAGAATCGGTGCGCATGGTCTGCGAGACGCCGCCGACGAGACCGCAGTAGTCCGCGTTGAAATACGGCGAGCTCAGCGCGACTTCGGCCCCGAAAACCGGTTGTCCGTTGGGGTTCTTCACGACGCCCGAAACGACGCCCGAGCCGCCGAAACGCAATGTTCCCGTGGCCACCTGGCCGTCTTGAGTGATGGACGCGCTAGCGCTGGCGACGTCCACGAAGCTCTGGCCGCTGCGCACTGCATGCGCGTGCACGGCGCCGAGGGGCAGGTCGTGGAACGTGACCTTACCCTGCGCGTTGGTCGTTTCGGGCGCGCAGCCGCACGCGGCGGTGCAGCGATCCAGCAACCCGACTTGCTGCCCGACGACGGGCGCGCCGCTGGCGCTCAGTACGGTAAATTCCGCGCTGCCGAGGCCGGAGAGGGCGATTGTGATGGGCGGCGTGATCTGGCCGTTGGTGTTGAGCGTGAAGCTGGCGGAGCCGGAGCGAAGCCCATCGCGCGAACGCGCCAGCACCGACTGCGGCTGGTTGGGCCGCACCGCGACCCCGAACAGCTCGAACGAGCCGTCTGCAGCCGAGAGCAAGCCGCGGTCGCCAACCGAGACGATGGCAGCCGGAGCAGGTGAGCCGTCGGCGTAGCGCACGAAACCACGCACCGTGCCGTAGCCGGGGCCGCCTTGCGGCGGCTCGCCCGGCACCGGGATCACGATCACCAGGTCGACGTTCTTGAGCGGAGCACCTGCCGCCAGCACGCCCGCAGCTTCGTCGCGATCGCGCGCGTTGAGCGCCGCCTTCACCCTGAACGGGCCTGCAGGCACGCCATCGAAGCGGTAGTCGCCGTCGGAGTCGGTCGTCGTGACCGCGATCGGCAGGCCGTCGGTTTCGAACACCACCGTGATGCCCGGCACTGTGCTGATGATCGGCCCTTCTTCGCTGAAGACTCTGCCCGAGACCGATCCGGCACCGCTGTCGATGGTCACGGCGACGGTCGCGCTACCGCCGGCCCGGGCGATGCTGCCTGCTGCGCGACCGACGCCCGTGCCCTTCACGGCGCTCACACTGACGGTCCCGACCGTGATGCCGGAGACTTGATAGAAGCCGTCGCCGTCCGAGACGGTGGCTGCGCCGACCTGTGGATCGGTTTGGCTCACGACCGTGACCTGGGCGCTGGGCACTGCTTGGCCCTGCAAATTGCGCACAAAACCGCTGACCGTGCCCTGGCCGAGCAGCGCGATATCGAGCACGATCTGCTCGCCGGCGGCGCGCACGAAGCCCGTCACACGGCGCAGCGAGCCAGTGCGCGGATCGCTCGTGAGCATGGCCCACGGGTAGCCGCACTGATCTTGGCGCACGAAGCGGAACTCGTAGCGACCGGAGGCGTCGAGCCGTGCGGTGGCGAAGCCGGCGGGCTGAATCGCCTGATCGCCTGCGCACTGCCAGTTGGCGTTGTTCTCGTAGGTGACGGTGCCGGACGTCACGGGCTGGCCGTCGGGGCCGATCACACGGCCCGAGACCACGGCGCCGGGCGCGTCGAGCAGCGCCCCGAGCGAGACCGTGCTGGCTGCGCCCGGGTGGCCGCGTTGGTCGCGCACGCCCGCGGCCCGGAACGTCGTCCGGATGTAGGGCCCTTCTGGCTGCTGCAGCGACGCGAACACGAGGCGACCAGAGAGCTGCGCGCTGGCGCTTTGCACGGCGTTCTTCGGGATCGCGTAGTTGGCGACCACCGCCGCGCTCGCGGGGTCGACGATGCGATCGAACAGCACCGCGGTGTGGAAGCCGAGCGGGCTGGCGCCATCGACCGTCTCGGGGCCCACGACGGTGGCTGAAATCAGCTCCGGACCGGTCGATTCGAGCACCTCGGTGGCCAGGAAACGCGACGATTCGTAGGTGCCGTCGCCTTCGAGATCGCTCTCGAGCAAGAGCGAGCCCGGATCGCGCAGGTCGAGGACCAGACGCGCGCGGCTGGCGGCGGCGAGCGGGACGCCCGTCACCGTGCCGCGCACGAAGGTGCCCCCGCCGCGCGGCAGCGTGACGGAGAGATCCGTGCTGCCGGTGCCAGTGCCGGCGAGCTCGAGCCGGTAGAGCGCGGAGCCAGCGACTGGCACCAGCCCGAGCAGTGGGCCGCTGGCGTTACCGAGTGGCAGCCACACACCGCTCGCGATTTCGGAGCGTGGCAGCGCGCCCGCCACGGCCTGAGCCTCGGTACGACGGTTGCCGCCGTCCACCAGCGCGACGCTGGCCGGCACGCCATTCGCGCCGCTGCCGATCGCGACGCGCACGAAGTCTTGGCCCGAGATGGCAACGTGATCGACCTGCTTGCCGAGCTGCAGCGCGCCGCCGGCCGCTGCCGCTGCGTTCCCGAGCGCCGCCCCGAGCGCGCGCGCGAAGTCGTGCCCGGCCTGGGTTTGCCGGAGCAGCTGGTCGAAGCCGAGGTCGAGCGTCGCGCCGCCGTAGAAATCGAAGGCTAGGTCGCGCAGGGCGGCGTCGTAGGCCTGGCCGAAGCGCACGCGCAGGCCCGCTTCCGCGAGCGCCAGCGCTTTGGTGGTGGTGGCGCTGCGGCTGATGCGCAGCACCTCGGGCGGCAGAGTGCCAGTCGGGGCGTTGGCGATGCTCCAGGCCTGGCCGAGGACGCGCATGGCCGCCGACACCACGCTGGGCGGTAGCTCGTCGACGCCCGAGGGCAATACGAGCGTATCAGGCGAAAGCGCCACGCCGCGCTCGCCAACGCCGAGCGTGAACTTCAGCTGCCCGCCGCCGGGAGCTTGCGTGTCGAACTTCAAGTACGTGGCCAGCACCTGGCCGGTGCGCTGCGCGAGAAAGCGGTACTCGAGCGTCTTGGAGTCGCCGCTCCGCAGCGTGTCGACGTGCTGCGTGCCTTCGCCCACCAGCACCGCGCCCGCGAGCGCGCTGGCGTCGAGCGTGACGTTCACGTCGTTGGCGATCCCCTGCCCGATGTTGTTCACGGTCGCGAAGACCGAGAACGTCTCACCCTGCCGCACGACGCTCGGAATGGTGAACGTCATGTCGAAGAACGGATTGCGCACCAGCACGCCACCGCGCGCCTTGCCGGTCACGGTCACCGGCCCCACCGGCAGACCTTCGAGCGTCGCCTCCACGTCGAACTCGAGCGAGTGGAAGCCTTCTTGCTCGCCGCGGATCAGGAACTCGGCCTGGCCCTGCTCGCCGGGGCGGAAGCGCGCCGTGTCGTCTGCCGTGCCCGGCTCGCCATCGAAGCCGAGGCCCCGGATGCCCATGGTTTTGGGCTGAACGCCGCGGATGGTCTCCGGTAGCGCCAGCGGATCATCGGCGGTGCCGGGGTCCAGATCGGCGCCGGGCGGGAGCTTCACCGTGCCGGTCACCTCGTGCAGCGTTAGCCCCGAGCCGGCTGGCGCGCCGTTGGCCACGAACAGCTGCGCCGAGAAGAATTGCTTCAGGTACCCGACATTGCCCGGAATCACGAGCACGCTCGGGATCTGAATGGGTCGCCCGTCAGGCAAGCGCAGCGCGAGCTCGGGCACCTCGGCCATCTGCTCCGGGCTCGGCGTCAGCAGCGACGGAATCAACATTGGGGCTGGCGCTTCGATGTTCACGCCCAGCCGCGGCGGATCGGCCGGCGGCGAAATGGGCTGCGGCACCGGCACCCCCTGCCGATCGAAAATCACCGGCATCGCAAAGTTGACCGACTCACTCCCAGTCGCCATCCCGATCGTAAACTCGAACGCCAGATAGTCGTCACCATCCAGCACGATCCCGCGCTCCAGAATCTCATCCAGAGTCAGCGGTCGCGTCGTCACCGACGTCACCAACACCTGATCGATGAACTTTACCGCTACCTCAGCCGGCGAAACATCGAGCACCGACTGCCCGCTCCGCACAAAACGAATATTCTTTACCTGATAGTCCCCCGCCGTAGCCAACGCGGGCAGCGGCAACAGCAGGGGATCGACAGGTGGCGGATCACTCGGCCCCAAGGAAGGGAGGGTGATGACGCGATCGAGGCCAGGACCCGACAGCTCGGCATTGACCGAGAAGGCGCCACCGAGCTGCTGCGCCACCTCTTCAGTCGTTAAGACCTTATCGCCGGATTTAACGACGATGCGAACGGCAGACGCGACATTCTTGGGAACGACGTATTCGTCTTGATCCGGAGCGGCGGTGAGGGTGCGGAGGGTGACGTCGAAGGACGTGAGGTGGGGGAGGCGGGAGCCAGTGGAGGCCCATGCCGTTTGTGTGGCCAGAGTTGTGAAGGTGACACCGAGCAGTAGAAGGCCGACCAGCAGCTGCCACGTGTGCGGCTTGCACGATGGGTGACACTTGGTTGGCTGGGTAGTCTGAGTCATATGTCCGTTGGCTCTTTCGGCGCTACTCGCCGAAGAACCATTCCTGTTGCCGATCCGTCGGGGCTTTCAGGTCGCGAAGACAGAGGCATGCCTTCCTCATTTTCGAGATCAATCGTTCCACTTCGGGTTGCTCTGGAGTCCTCAGGTCGGGCGATAGTTCACCGTGCCTACCCGTCACATGGTTGATACCTGACCGCTCGGGTCGATAGCCGCTCGCGAGGTCGCCTCCGAGACCTGCTCCGCGCAAATTTCGGCGGGCATGCGAGCGGAGTTTTCTGGTGGCATCCTTTTCGCCCTTCGTGGCCAGGCCGACTTCGAGAAGTGCGGCGAGTTCGGGTGGCGGTGAATCGGATCCAGCGAGCGATTCAAAGGCCGCAGTCAGATAGGCTTCGTACGCGTCGGGGTGGTCGGAAATGGTGTCTGGCGCGACCCAGTCGCCGAGATGACCGAGTGGCCCTCCGTAAGCGGAGCCCGCAGATCGTCCTTCCTT